>DBGBLM010000173.1:0-20037 GCA_048448865.1 Collinsella sp. | reverse complement strand
GCGGAAACAATACCTATCAGTTTACCGGGGCAACATTCGATATTTTTGAGAGCGCCAGCGGCGCGCGTGTCGGCACCATCAAGATGGACAGCAACGGTCGAGCGCAAGCAACACTTCTGCCCAACACAGCATACTACCTAGTTGAAACGAAGGCGCCGGCCGGCTATGTCCCCCGCCACGATCGCATCGCCTTTACCACGGGGAATGACGGCGGGCGGGTCGCCATTGATGAACAGCCCGGCACCATCAACCTGCGTATCGTAAAACTCGATACCGCGACGAATGCCGGCCCCCAGGTAGGTTCTTCACTCGCAGGAGCAGAGTTCACGTGTGTGTCGCAATCAACCCCTGGATGGGCGCAAATCCTCACGACCGACGAAAGCGGTCAGGCCACCCTCGCCGATGTCCCTTTAGGAACCTTTACCATCTACGAATCAAAAGCCCCCGAGGGCTACCTGCCATCCAACGACAGCTGGACCTATACCGTTGGAGCCGACCAGCTCGGCGATTCAGGCGTGGTCGAGATCGAATCTCGCATTTCCGATATCCCCATTGCGTTTGACCTTGAGATTTCCAAATTCAAGGATTACGGCAATAGCGACCAATCCGGCCTGGAGCAGCCGGCGGAAGGTGTTGTCTTTGAGGTTGTCAGCAACAGCTCTCAGCAGGTTGTTGGCACACTGACCACAAACATCTATGGCTTTGCCTCCACCAAAGATCAGCCCGAAGCATGGTTCGGCACAGGCAAGCGACCCGCCGGTGTCCACGGAGCCGTCCCATACGACCGTGCCGGCTACACGATTCGCGAGGTTCCGGAAACCGTCCCCGAGGGTTTTAAACGTGCAGGGAAATGGACCGTCGGGCCCAATCAGATTTCCAACGGCGCCGAGCTTCAATATATCGTGGACAACCACGCTCTGTCGACGCATCTCCAGATTGTAAAACGCGATGCCCAAACAGGCGCTTCTGTTCCACTAGCCGGATTCACCTTCCAACTCCTCGACAGCAATCATGAACCTGTCTCACAAACTTGCTGGTATCCAGCACATAACGTAATGGACACCTTTACGACTGACGCGACCGGGACCGTCACACTGCCCGAATCGCTCGTGCCGGGCACCTATTATGTACGCGAAACCTCGGCCAAAGAGCCCTATCTTGTCGGCGAAGAGATCGAGGTAAACATACCCGCCGACATGAACCTAACGCCCGTTGCAATCGCCTCGTATTATGACCACGCCGCGACCGGAAACATCAGGATCGTTAAAACCGATGCCATAGACGGCAGCAGCCTCGCGGGCGCCGTCTTTGAGATCCGTGCCTCGGGTGATATCGTGCGCCCCGACGGTAGCATTGCCGCGCTCGACGGTGAGACTGTCGCTACCGTCACGACGGATGAAACTGGAGAAGCACGCGCGGACAACCTCCCGCTGGGACTTGGCACCGCACGCTACGAGGTTGTCGAGACTCAAGCGCCGGCAGGCTTCTTGCTCGATCGGACAACCCATATTGTCGACCTTACTTATGCCGACCAGAAAACACCCGTTGTAGAAGCACGGCTTAACGTATCCGACGATTACACCAAGGTTGATATCTCCAAGGTCGATGCAAGCGGTGAGCAGGAAGTGGAAGGCGCACAACTCACCTTATATGGTCCCGATAAAACCGAAATAGACTCCTGGACCTCATCCGACAAGCCACACCGCGTCGATCATCTTGCACCCGGCACCTACTCGTTGCGCGAAATGATGTCTCCGCGGACCTATGACCTTGCCGAGGAAATAACGTTTGAAATAAAGGATACGGGAGAAGTCCAATCCGTCGCGATGAAGGATGCGCCCATCGAGATCAAGGGACAGGTCGACAAACGTCAGGAACTTGTCCAACCTATCGAAAAGGGCCTGTTGGCTAACGGCGATGGTAAAAACCGCGCCACGACGCAAACCAATAGTGATGGGCTTTTCTCCTATACCATCGATGCTCGAAACGATTCCGCTACTTGGGTTGATGAGTTTACGATTACCGATGATCTTGAGTGCGCCAAAGACGGCACGGCGAGATTCATCTCAATCGAAACCCCCGTCGCCATCGGCGACCTCAACGGTCTGTGCAACGTATGGTATCGCACGACGCCGTTGGACTCGACAGACGTCGATGAGCCGGCAAACGCGACACTTGACGATGGGCACGAAAATCCTTGGCTTAAGTCCGACGAAGTAAAAGAGAGCCTGGGTGAGGACTGTCGCCTCGTCGATTACGACGGTTGGCACCTCTGGAAGGCGGATATCTCGACCACGGAATCCACCACACTCGAGGCGGAAGAGCTCGACCTTGCATCCAATACCGTCGTAACAGGCATTCGAATTGAATACGGTGCGGTAGCCGCCGACTTTACGACTCGAAGCGATGCGGATTCTTGGACCCGCGATGATCTCAAAGATGAGCACGACGACCTTGACGATGCCAAAGCAATCCTTGGCACAGACGCTCGGGGCGCAGTCGTACACATGCAGGCAACGTCGGCTTATACGCCCCAAACCGCACTCACCAACAGCGCGCGCGTCGATCTTTGCCGCAACGGTGGCGGCGACAAACTTGAGTCACATGACGAGGACAGCGTCATTCAACGCTGTACCCTACCGCAGGACCTACCGGCAACAGGATCAGTTCCCATCGCCGCTTGCATCACCGCGCTCCTGACCTCGGGTGCCGCAGCCCTATGGTTCGCTCGCCTTAGGTCGATCCCAAAGAAGCGCTAGCGCGATGAAAAAGCGGGCGAGCCAGTCCCCTGGCTCGCCCGCTTTCAATCATTTAAATCGCCGCATCTACTCTGCAGACGAAGATCCACCATCAACGATTGCCTGCTCGGACTCAGGAATCCCATCGGCACCCGTACTCTGTTCTTGCTCCACCTCTTCGCTGATTGCGGAGGCGGGGGTCGAGCCCTTTGCACCCACGATGTAGGCAGCCCCAAATCCTAACGCAATGGCAATCAAGGTCAAAATCACGTAGACAGGCCAATGGCGCTTAATATACGAAAACACGTTGACTCCTTAGAGCTCCGTCTACGAACGGCGGATAACCTCGGTCAC
The DNA here is from genome assembly GCA_048448865.1 of Collinsella sp. Lineage (GTDB taxonomy): Bacteria > Actinomycetota > Coriobacteriia > Coriobacteriales > Coriobacteriaceae > Collinsella. The sequence goes on along the minus strand of DBGBLM010000173.1, from coordinate 16,945 downwards.
GACCTCGGATACCGTAGCAATGTTCGTCGGGTTGACATTGTGGGGCAGGTCGTCCTCGGTACGAGCGCAAGCCAGACGCGTGCCGTCCACGCCGGCGATGGTAAGGGCTCGGCGGCTCGCCTCGAGCGCAGCATAGGCATCGGTCTTGGCATAGGGCATCTCGAGCGCGCCACAATCGACATGGAACGACTTGCAGACCTTGCTGACCAGGTTCATGATGCGGCGATCGCCCTTGAGCAGTTGTTGTTCGCCCTCGACCGTCACCACCGAAAGCCTACCGGCGCCGACGGATTCAAGATTGATAAAGAATACGCCGCGGAGCTTATCGCGATGCGAAGCCAAGAAGGCCTTCATGCCAGCGCCATCACAATCCGAGGCGCCCGTTGCCACAAACCAGATATCGTGACCGAGCAGCTCATCATCGCCCATAGAGGCGACAGCCGAGAGCATATCTTCGGAAGAAGCGCCATCGGAAGACGTAGCGCCACCCTTCCAGCCATCGTTATCGTCCTCGAAGTTATCCCACGAACCGATACCGCGACCGGACTTCTTGGCATCGTAATCGTCTTCGACGCCCAGCCAGTCACTCATGCTGTCCTGCTCGTTTTTCTTTTTACGGCCGAACAGACCACCCAGGCCGCGCTTACGAGACTTGGGTGCCGCCGGGGCGGGAGCCGAAATGGTCTCGATCGGCTGTGCGCCCGACGCAACGGGCATAGGAGGCGCAACGGGTGCCGATGTGGGTTCGGGGCCCTGGGCAGTAGCAAAGGGATCGTTGACCTGTGCGGAGGGGTCGGGAAGGTCGAACAGCGACGTGCGAGACGCAACGTTTGCCTGCTTCATAGACGGCAGCGACGGATCGGGGACCGAAGCCAGCGGAGACGAGGAAGGTGCAGGCGACGGTGCCGACGCCGGATCGGGAACATTCATCTGCGGGCGCGGCGATGCCTGGGAGGAAATCTGGGCCATAAGGGAATCGACCGTTTCGTCCTGGGTGGGAGCGACATTGGCAACCGTGGCACCGGAACCACTCGGGGTCGGCATGGTGAAAATCTGCGTGGAATAAGGCCTCGACTCATCCGTCTCGGGAGTCTCGGAAACCGCAGGCACTTCCTCCTGCTCGACCTCGGTCGAATCATCTTGCTCGGCTGCCGCGTATTGCTCTTCGTCAGAGTTGGCCTCGACGGGCTCGTCCTCGGCGGCATCTTGGATTTCGGCAGCATCAACAGGCTCGTCATCGTCTGCCGCGTCGCCCTGCTCATCGGAAACAGGAAGGGGCTCGGCAATCGCGGTGCCCTGTTTTTCAAACGTTATCGTGGAATCGAACTGCGCGGCATCAAACGACATGGTGCTATCGACGTGCTGCTGAGCCTCGAAAGACGTCGTCGCTTCAACAACATCCGCGGACGCCGGTTGCTGGGACTCAAAGGACGTTGTAGCTTCGGCGGCTTCGACGGGCGCGGACTGCATAGCCTCGTTCTGCTCGAACTCTTGCGCCGCGAGCTCACGTGCCGCCTCGGCTGCCTGCTGCTGAGCGATAGCCTCCTGCTCGGCAGCCTCGCGTGCGGCAGCGCGCTTCCCCTCGAAATCGTCGACAAATTTCTTGCCCTTTGCAAACGCACCCTTAAAGAAGTTGGAAGCGCTGGCGCCAATCGACGAGAAGGCGGATGCAATGTCGGCATGCGGCGTTGCCGCGGGAATCTCGGCCGAGAAATCAGTATCGCTCTCGTAAGACACGCGCCTCGGTTGTTCAACGTAATCGTCGTCAGACTCGTCCGCAACGTCTTGCGCCGGTGCGGCGGGAGCCAAAATGTCCAGTCCTGCCGCGGGATCGAACGCGGACACCGCCTCGGGATCGGCAACGGCAGCGGTAACCGCGGCAGACTCATCATCCGCAGCGACAACGGGCGCAGGCGCAGCCACGACGGGGGCAGGCTCGAGCTCAAACGTTGGCTCCTCGCCCTCCTCGTAATCGAGCGTGCAGGACTCGGGAAGCATTCCGAGCGCACGGATGGCATCCGAACCAAAGCGGATGTTGCCGGCGGCGTTGCGATAGAGCTTGGGCTCGGGCTCGGCAGACTCCTCCGCCGGCTCGGCAGCGGGAACCTCGTCATTGAACTCTTCGGCTTGGGCAGCCTGATTCTGATCCTCAGGCACGATAGCGCCGATCAGCGTCTCGTCGGCAGACGCACCCTCAAAGCCCTCGATTTGCTCGTCGAAAGCCTCACCCTGTTCGGGCTCGGTCTGAGCGTCGGGAGCAATCGGCTGACCGAATTCGTCCTCGGCGTAGGTAGGCTCTTCATACTCGATGGTGTTGCCGTAGTCGTTTTGCTGCTGGGCCGCGGCATATTCCGCCGCTGCGCGCGCCATTTCCTCGGCACGACGCTTCTGCTCCCCAAAATAGGTATCGAACGGAACATCGTCGGGAAACTCGTTTTCGCCCTGGAAGGGAGCAACGTTGTCCATAACGCCGAGCATAGCGGCGACAGAAGACTTGTTGCACACCGCGCCGGACGTATAGGGAAGAATGTGGCGGTTAGAGATAATGTTTACCGCGTTGGCGAGTGCAACGAGGGAAGCGAGGATCGCGACAATCCACAGCAGAACCTTGAGCGCGCCGGGGAGCGGCAGAATACGCAGGATGGCAACGGCAGCAGGGGCAACCGTGGCAACGGGCAACAGCTTGGCGATGAGCGCACGATACGAAGCATAAGGCTCGCGGGCGAGCAGCTCAGCACGGGGAGAGTCGTAGTGTGCGACAACGACCACCGGGCGGTTACGCGGGGACGCGAGCGGGCCCGAGGCCTTGTGGTAGGCGATGACATTTTGGCTCACGCCCGTCTTGCCCAGGCGCGAAACCACGGGGTGGCCCGTGCGCTCGAGCACGTAAAGAACGGCGCCGACAATGGCCAGCAAGGTGCCGACCAAGCCGATACCGCCGCCGATGCCCATCAGCAGGGCGCCGGCAAACGCAAGAATACCGGTAACGGCAAATGCCAACCTACTGGGCGCCGGGGCATTGAACTCCTGAACCTCGGGGTCAAAGCCGTGGTTGCGGAAGATCTGAGCGATATCTTCGGCAGCCAAGCGCTCTTCTTCGCTGCATGCCGGCGTAATGCCGGTGTTCTGCAGCAGGTGGTTAATATAGTTCTGGGTGTTCGCCATGTGCGCTCCACATCCATAATCCGACAAATAGGCCCAATGCATGCACATTAGAACCGTATATAGTCGAAAGTATACCCCGAGCGAGCGCAAACGACCGAATTCGGGCCATCTTAACGCCCCGAGCGGACAAGGATATAGCCTAATCTCCATATCGGACTAAAATCATGGCGGCAAACCACCTTCTCATGCGAGGACTCTATGACGGCAAGCGACACGACCGAGACAATTAAAAAGGGAAATTCGGAGCCCAGTTTCGATAAAACGGCTCAGCGCATCCTCAATCTTTTCTTTGTGCTCAATAGCTCCCCCGAACCGCTGACGACCGAGCAGATCGTCTTGGATTCTGACCTGGGATATGGCTCGGGCAATATCGACTCGGATAAGCGCAAGTTTCGACGCGATCGTGACAAGCTGCTCGAACGCGGCATCTTAATCAAGGAGGTTCGCCCCACCGGCGCGCAGGAGACCGAGGAAAGCTCGTGGACAATCGACCGCGAGCACACGTTTGCGGCAGGCGGCCTCATTACCGCAGACGACGCCGATATCCTGCTCAACGCCATCGACCAGACACTAGCGGCCGGCTCATCCACTTTTGCCGCACCGCTTGCCGATATTCGCTCCAAGATTGCCTATCTCACCGGCAGGACGACGGTAGACGAGGCGCCGATCAGCCGCTCTCCCACCGTCGATGCGGTTTGGAGCGCCTTTGCCGAGCGATGCGCGCTGCGATTTTTATATCAGAACGGACGCGGCGAGCAGAGAGAACGTACCGTCTGCGTCTACGGCATGTTCGAGCGCGAGGGCGTGGCTTACTTCTGCGGCCTCGACAACGTCACCGACGACATCAGGACATTCCGCTGCGACCGTATCGTTCGCGCTTGGCGTCCTTCGAAGGCCTACGTCATCCCCGCGGACTTCAACCTCAGCGACTACCTGTTCTTTGAATTCGATTTTGCCGACCGACCGCCCGTTGCAGCCACGTTCTCATTCGCCCCTCAGACGCAGATCGATATGATCAACGGTCTCACGCGTGGGCGAGGTGAGCTCGTACACACCGATGTGGGATGGACCTGGACCGTTGACGTGCGCGATCTTGAAGCCGGCGCCTCATTTTGCATGGCCCACGCCATGGACGGCATGAGGCCCGTGGCCCCCAAATCGCTCAAACAGGCGTGGAACCACCTCATTGAAAGGACGGTGCACGAGTATGCCCGTGCGTAAACTTACCAGCGAGCAGAGACTCTCGCGCGCCATCGACATCATGGAGGCCCTCTACGCCGCCGGCGAGAGCGGCATGACACGGACCGAGATTTGCAGTCGCTTTGACATCACGGGGGTATCGCTCGACGAGATTCTCGAGATCGTCTCGACGCTCGCGGACCGAGAATCGGGCGCGCGCATCATCTGCGAATGCCGCGGCGAGCGTGTGGTCCTCACCGGTGACGCCGGGCGTGTGCTACCGCTGCGCTTGAGTGCCGCCGAGGGCGCTGTGCTCAACCATGAACTTGAATCGTTGGGGATCGAGCCGCATACGGCAGCTCGGATTCGACATGCCCTTCTACCCGAAGAGCTCGGCTATAACCAGCGCGTCTTTGACACCGTCAACCACGGGTCGCACTGGCAGCAGCTGAGCTGCGCCATTCAGGACGGTGTTCGCTGCCGCATCTCGTATCGCTCGATGGACGATGCACGGCCACGTGAGCGTCTGGTCGACCCCTTGCGCATTACGGCAAACGGCGACCAAACATACCTGATTGCCTGGGACATCGCGGTCGATGAGCAGCGCACCTATCGCATGGATAAAATCGAGGGACTCGCCTTGACGGAAGACTCCGTCGTGCCTCATGCACCGGACGTCACATCCCTCCACGATTCCCTTGCTCGGACGCAGCGTAGCGCAAAGCTCTTGATGCCATTCGATATGGCGGAGCATCTGGACTGGGCCGGCATCACCCTAATCGAGCGCAGCGGGGCAGACATGGCAACGGTAACCGTGCATTATGGCTCCGAGCGTTGGCTACTGAGCCAGGTAATCGCAGCGGGCGGAGCCATCCGCATCTTGGATGACCCCGCCCTATCAAAGCGTCTGTGCGATATGGCAAAGACCCTCGTCTGTCCGCTTTAGCGCCGCCGCTCGTGGCGTGCACGCCACAGTTGCAGATAGTGCCCGATCTGCGCCGATTCGATGCGCTGGTAGGAGCTCGTGGGCAGCGACGTTAAGAACTTCTTTCCGTAGCCCTTCGTCACCAGGCGCGGGTCGGCCAGAATCAGCACGCCGCAATCGGTCGACGAGCGGATAAGGCGGCCGGCCGCCTGCTTGACCTCGAGCACCGCCTCGGGCAGCGAATAGCGCGCCCAAGCGCGGTCTTCGCGCAGGTTGCGCTCGCACGAGAGCGGGTCCGTGGGACTCGAGAACGGCAGCTTGGGAATGATGACGCAGCGCAGTGTCTCGCCGCTGGCGTCGAATCCCTCCCAGAAGGCCTTAAGAGCAAAAAGCGACGAGGTCGGCTCGTTGATAAACCGGTCGCGCAGGCGACGAGGAGATGAGTTGCGCTGCTGGCAGTTGAGCTCCAGACCCGCACGGGCCATCTTGGGCTCAACGCGGGCGTACAGGTCTTCCATGTCGCGCCGATTGGTAAACAGTGTGAGCACCGATCCGCCCATGGCAAGATGGGCGTCGACCAGCACGCGCTCGAGCGCCGTAAGATAGCTCTCACGATCGCGCGGATCGGGTATATCGCCCGCAACGACTACAGCCATGTTCGAATCAAAGTCGTAGCTCGAGTCCAAGTGCAGCGATGAGGATGTCGAAGCACCGATGCGATCGAGGCCGACCGCGTGGTTAAAGTGTTCAAAGCTTTTGGACACCGTCATGGTCGCCGAGGCAAAGATAGCCGTGTGAACCTCGGGCAGCCACTCGGTTGCCAAGGCCTCGCCAATGTCGATGCGCTCTGCGGTCATTGACTCTCCGCCGGCACGCAACCTGCGATTGACCTGCAGCGAATACACGTAGTGTTCATCGGTGCCGTCGATGATGAGTTTGAGGTTCTCGGCCAGCTCGTGCAGGCGGCGCGAGATATCACCCAGGTCGACAACAACCTCGGGCTTGTCGGCGGCGACGGCTTGCACCAGCGCGTCGACGCTCTTGTCAGCTTGTTCCAATGCGTCGATGGCAGCGTAGGCCGACTGTAAGAAATCATTCCAGTCGTCAGATTCGCGCAACTCGGGGCCAATCCATAGATTGGCATTGTCATAACCCCCACGGGCACGGCGGCCGAGCTCGCGAACGCCATCGAACACGTCGGCGATTGCCATGCTCGCGCGCGCAACCGTCGACGTCGCCTTGGCAGTAAGGCCCAGATAGAGCGTAGAGCCCTCGGAGGTTGCCAAATCACGGGAAACCTGGCTTAGCGCGCCGGTGCTCGAGCCACCCAGGCGCTCAAACAGAACGCGTGATTCGTCCGCCGACACCACGCGCGCCCACTGACGGCGCGCCTCGCGCTCGATGGAATGGGCCTCGTCGATTACCCAATGACGAATCGGAGGCAAAATCCTGCCCTCGGCCGCAACATTGCGGAACAGCAGGGAATGGTTGGTAACCACCACGTCGGCATGCGCCGCACGACGGCGAGCGCCGTGGACCAAGCATTTTTCAGGGAAAAACGGGCAGAGGCGACGAGCACACTCGCGCGAGGCCGTCGTAAAGTCGGGGCGGTTGACGCTGCGCCACCGAATGCCGAGCGAGTCGAGGTCGCCATCGGCTGATTGGCAGACGTACGCCATAATGACCGCGACCGCCGTGAGCGTGTCCGCCGGATCGCGCTTGGTGGTAATCTCGACCTGGCCGCGGCTCATGCGCTCAAGCTTGCGTAGGCACGGATAGTGGTCATACCCCTTGAGAGCGCAAAATGACAGGCCACCGTCCAGTTGCTCGGCAAGTTTTGGCAGCTCATGGTACATGAGCTGGTCGGCAAGATTGTTCGATTTGGTCGCAATACCAACCGTGATGTTGTTACGGCGCGCTGCCTCGGCAAAAGGTACCAGATAGGCCATCGATTTGCCGACGCCCGTGCCCGCCTCAATTACACGATGAGTGCCCGTGACCAGCGCATCGCGGACCTCGAGCGCCATCGCGATCTGCTCATCACGCGGCTCGTAGGTGGGATACATGCGATTGACCAGGCCACCTGGCGCATAGTCTGCCTCAATCTCCTCACGACTCGGCATCTTGAGGACCGGCAGTTCGTCGGCGTCCACCCGATCGTCGGCGCGATCGGCCTTGAGAACGTCAGCACGAGCGGCGCTGAGAGAGAAGATAGAACCAGGGTTCTGCCCCGCCAAGAATGAGAAGATTGGACGATAGGACCAAGGCACGTCCGGATGCATGTCGGCTAGGCGCGCCATGAGGCCCTGGGGCAAGTCGGTGAGTGCCACGAGCAACACGCGCCATACGCCACACAGGGCGTCGACGTCGGCATTGGCACGGTGTGATACCGAGTCACAGCCAAACAGATCGGCCATAAAAGACAGCTTGTGCGAGGCCAGGCGCGGAAGCGCGATGCGCGACAGCGCCAGCGAATCGATCCAAATATCGCTCACGCTGACGCCGCCTTTGACCGACTCGATAAACGAGCGGTCGAACGTGGCGTTATGTGCGATTACCGGGCAACCACCGACAAAATCGGCGAGAGCGGCTACGGCCTCAACGGCCGACGGGGCATCTGCCACATCGGCATTTGTAATGCTCGTGAGCTCGGTAATCTCGGCGGGAATCAGCTGTTTGGGATGCACGAAGGTATCGAAGCGGTCGACGACCTCGCGGCCCGAAAGACGGGCCGCCGAGATCTCGATCAGCTCATTGTCCTGCACCGAAAGACCTGTGGTCTCGGTATCGAGGACGATCACATCTTCCTCGATAAGGCCGAAGGACTGCGTTTTGGCGCGTTCGGCAAGCGTGGCATAGGAGTCGATGACAAACTGCGGCGTTCCTGACGAAACCGCGTCCTCGATTAGCATGCAATGCCCGCTCGACGAAGGCCCATACGGATTAGGCTGTCACAGACCTGCGGGAGCGTTATGTCGTCGGTGTGGCGGATCTCATCCGGATACAGCGACGTATCGGTCATGCCGGGAATGGTATTGGTCTCGAGGATGACGGGGCCGTCCTCACTCACGATAAAGTCGCTGCGCGAGATACCCAGGCAACCGAGAGCCTTGTGAGCGGCACAGGCAAGCTCCTGAGCACGAGCGTAATTCTCGGGCGAAATCTGCGCCGGAATGCGATGGATGTCTGTAGGGTCGACATACTTCACGTCCAGATCGTAGAACTCGCAGTCCTTGGGCTTACGAATCTCGACAATCGGCAGAGCGCGCACGTCGTCCTCGCCGTATACGCCGACGGTGATCTCGGTACCCTCGATACACTTCTCGACCAGCACTTTGTCGCCGTACTCAAACGCCTTGGCGATTGCCGCGGGCAGCTCGGAGGGCTCATGGACCAGGGAAATGCCATAGCTGGAACCGTTGACGGCCGGCTTCACAAAGCAGCGCTCGCCACAAACCTCGACGATATGATCGATATCGACTTCATCGCCCACCTCGAGCGCGAGGCCGGGGGCAATAGGAATGCCCGCCTTGGCGTACAGGAGCTTAGAGACCTCCTTGTCGGCACCGCAGGCGCTGGCAAGCACGCCCGAGGCCGTGTAGGGGATACCAAGGGTCTCCATGGCACCCTGCATGGCGCCATCCTCACCGCCGGCGCCGTGCATGGCGATAAACGCCACATCGAAACCGCCGGTCGCCATGGTTACCATAAAGTCATCAGCGGCCGTGTCGAGCAGCTCCACCGAGGTGTAGCCGGCCTCCTTCAGTGCCGCCACAACGTTCTTTCCCGAACTGAGCGAGATCTCGCGCTCAGCGGAATGACCGCCCGCCAAGACCGCTACGTGCATGTTCTCTAGGCTTTTACCCGGCATGGGCAGACTCCTCCTCTATAATTTCTGCAGCTGATACCATATTGTAGCGATACCCTCTACGTTTCCCCAAAATCGAAAGGCTTCCATGAATCCCAGGACTAAATCTCAGGACATTCGCGACTTGAGCCAAAACGATATTCGCGAGCTCGTGGCCGAACTTGGCCAGCCCGCGTTCCGCGCGAAGCAGCTCATCGAATGGGTCTTTGAGAAGAACGTTTGTTCGTTTGACGATATGACCAACCTTCCCAAGGCTTTCCGCGAGCAGCTTAAAGAGGCTTTTGCCTTCGACACGCCGACTGAACTAACCAAGCAAGTTTCCAAAGATGGCTCACGCAAGTATCTGCTTGAGTACCACGACGGCGTTTCCGTCGAGACCGTCGGCATGCCCCGTCGTAACAAGCTTTCCGTCTGCGTTTCCACTCAGGCAGGCTGCGGCATGGGCTGTGCCTTTTGCGCCACCGGTCTCAACGGCCTCAAGCGCTCTCTGACCGCTCAAGAGATCGTCGACCAGGTACTTCATGTATCCAACGACTTTGGCGAGCGCGCCACGAGCGTTGTCTTCATGGGCCAGGGCGAGCCGTTTGCCAACTACGACGAGGTTCTCAAGGCGCTGCGAATCCTCAACGACCCCGATGGCATCGGTATCGGCGCTCGTCACCTCACTGTCTCTACCAGTGGCGTTATTCCCGGTATTCGCAAATTTGCCGACATCCCTGAGCAGTTCACGCTTGCCGTTTCCTTGCATTCCGCCATCCAGTCGACGCGCAATAAGCTCATGCCCGGTGTTAAGAAGTACACGCTGCTTCGCCTTCACGAGGCGCTTCAACTCTACACCGAGAAGACTGGCCGCCGCCCGACCTATGAGTATGCCATGATCGAAGGCGTCAACGATACGAATCCCGAGATGCAGGCGCTCTGTGACTTCTGCGAGGGAACGTTGTGCCACGTTAACCTGATTCAGCTTAACGACATCGAGGGCAGCCCGCTCAAGCCGTCGCCGATTCATAAGGTTGAGGATCTTCAGCGTCGTCTTGAGTCCCGTGGCATCGAGACCACGATTCGTAACTCCCGTGGTAACGATATTGACGCCGCTTGCGGACAGCTGAAGCAGCGCTTCAAAGTTCAGAAGAACGCATAGGGGAGTCGCACCCCAAAACGTTTCATGTGAAACATCGAACGGCCACGGCTGCAGGATATGCAACCGTGGCCGTTTCATTTATTGACCTTAATTTTGAATCAGCTGCTACTGGTCCCAATTTTACCGCCAAAATAAGGGGTCCTTGTCTCGTGAATCAGACAAGGACCCATCAAAATATGCTAAGTAATTGTTAGGTACCTAATAGCCTACATTTTCCCATTGGTTGCTTACCCAACCTTGATTAATCTTGGGATTCTTCGTTACCTGAGCAGTACGCATGGCAACATCTTCCGTCATAACATCCATTTTCTTTTTGGAAGTATCGACGATATCTTGCGCGCCACGAAGCAAACGACCTCGAAGTTCATCGTCTGTCGCGATCTTATAGCCAGCAAAGGCACCAGCCGCGACAGTCGTCACCAATGCAATCGCTGTTAAAATCTTATTCCTCATCTTGGCCTCCTTGATCAAACTGAATCATTTCGCCAAGAATACGAGAGAGCTCTTCCTCGTCTTTAAACTCAATCTCAATCTTATTCTTTCCACGCGAGCTCTTCACACGCACGTTGGTATTAAATACCTGACGAAGCACACGGGCAGCCTTTTTAAAGGACTGAGGCGTTGCAGGCCTTGGCGTCTTAGGTGTCTCTCCGGCAGAAAACAACGGAGCAAGATTTTCTGTCGCTCTTACGGAAAGGCCCTCTGTAACAACTTTCTCTGCTAGTCGAATACGCGCGTCCTCATAGGGAACTGCAAGAATCGCACGTGCATGACCAGCAGTAAGTTTGCCCTCAAAAATCATCTGCTGAACTACTTCGGGGAGATCGAGAAGACGCAGCGAGTTTGTAATTGCAGAGCGTGACTTGCTTACTGCCTTCGACAATGCCTCCTGGGTCATCCCGCTGGCATCAATGAGTTGGCGATAGCCCTTAGCCTCTTCGACGGGATTCAGATCAGAACGCTGAAGGTTTTCGATAAGAGCAAGAGCCAGCATCTCTTCATCATTTACCTCTTTAATGATGACTGGCAATTCTTCAAGGCCAGCAAGCTTTGACGCCTGGTAACGACGCTCACCAGCGATGATCTCATAGCCGTTTCCATGCTTGCGAACCAAAAGCGGCTGCAAAACGCCATGTTCTTGGATTGACTCGCTCAACTCGCGAAGTTCAGTTTCGTTAAAGTGAATTCGCGGCTGATTAGGGTTGGGAACGATATCCTCAATAGGTAGTTTTGTTTCAGATGCGGCATTTGAAGCCGATGCAGCCGAACCGCCGGTCTCATACTCGGCCTCTGAGACCAAAGCATTGAGTCCACGTCCCAATCCGCCACGTTTCTTTACACTAGGCACGCTTGATCACCTCTTTTGCAAGGTTCATATATGCTTTTGCACCCTTATTTTGAGGTGCATAGGTAATTACCGGTTCTCCAAAAGACGGAGCTTCGGAGATTTTAACCGTACGGGGGATTAGCGTCTTAAACGCCTTATCACCAAAGTACGATTGAACCTCCTCAACAACCTGATTCGATAGTGAAGTACGCGAGTCATACATGGTCATAAGCACACCATAGGTGTCTAAGCCCTTGTTCAGCCGTGATTTGACCATCTTCATTGACTCAAGCAGCTTCGTAACGCCCTCGAGTGCGTAATATTCGCACTGGATCGGAATCAAAACGCTGTCTGCTGCGGTCAAAGCGTTGATAGTAAGCAGGCCGAGCGAAGGAGGACAGTCAATGAAAATAAAGTCAAACTCGTCCTGAATCGGCTCAAGCAAATCTTTGAGGCGGGTTTCACGAGCAATTGCGCTTACGAGCTCAATTTCCGCGCCTGCAAGTTGAATTGTAGCCGGAATAACGAATACCTTTTTACAATTTGTATCAAGAACAAGCGATTCTGCCGGCACATCATTCAACAATGCATCATAGATGCAGTGATCAAGGCCTTCTTTTTCAATTCCGAATCCACTGGTGCTGTTTCCCTGCGGATCAAAATCGACAATCAGTGTCTTACGACCCTGCTCACCCAGTGCTGCTGCAAGGTTTACAGCCGTCGTTGACTTACCGACGCCGCCTTTTTGATTGATGATTGCAATGATACGCGTGTCTTTTGCGCTCTTAGAACGCTTAACGTCGCGAAATCCCACGGTCCCTCCTGGTGTATTTTAAGCTGTTAAACGGAGGATGTTTCACGTGAAACATTCCGAATCGATATCAACCGCCATGTTTCACGTGAAACACTGCAAGTTGTTAGTATCCATTATGTTTCACGTGAAACATCTAGGCAAGCGGATTCTTCTTTGCCACGCCATTTGCACGAGGCAATGAGACGGATGCTGGATGACTCTTCTTAAGAACAATGAACTCCCTGTGACCCAAGCCTTCAGGCAAATCAATTGCGTCATTCAGAAGCAAAGTGAAGCCGCAAATCTTAGCTGCTGACATGCCGGAAGCAAGCTCCTCATCCGAAGGATTGCCCTTGGTTATAACAAATAGCCCTCCATCCTTCAGATACGGAGCCGCATACTCAACAAGAATCGGTAGAGGGGCCAGTGCGCGGGCGGTTACAACAGAGAACTGCTTCTTATGGCTTCGAGCATATTCTTCAAGACGATCATGAAGCGCATGAGCATGTTTCAATCCAAGAGCATGGACAAAGGAATTAACCGCATCAACCTTCTTGCCAACAGAGTCAATATAAGTAGCTTTACGATGCGTGGTTATGGTTAATGGAATACCAGGGAAGCCCGCACCTGTTCCCATATCGAGCAAAGCTCCCTCAGGAGCCTTATTGATATAAGGGAGCAAAACAAGTGAGTCAAGGATATGAAGTATTGCAGCATCTTCTACGTTAAGAATACGGGTGAGATTGGTTGTTTTATTTATTTCCAGAACCAAATCCAAATGCTGAATACATTTCCTCAGCTCAACATCAGTTACGCTCAAGGAATACTCTTTGCAATAGGAAGTTAGACGACACAACATCTCGTCAGCCTGCTGATCAGTAAGTACTAACAACGAAAGCTCCTTTCTGACAAAAATCAGTGTATCGAGAACTTTTGACAAAAAAAGGGGACGTGGAAACCACGTCCCCTTAGCATAAGCTCGAGTAGATTATCGAGCAACAATCACTACATGGCGATCAGGGTCAGAACCCTCAGAATGAGTATCGACCGCATCATTGCCACGAAGTGCAATGTGAACCAGTCGGCGCTCGTAGGCATTCATGGGCGGAAGCGAAACACTCTTGTGAGTGCGGATGGCGCGCTCGGCAGCAGACTGAGCCATGGAGGCAACCTTGTCCTGACGGCGGCTCTTGTATCCCTCGACGTCCACTACAACCGGATACCTAAAGCCAAGCTTACGGCTCACCAGCAAAGAGAACATAACCTGAAGGGCATCAAGGGTGCGACCATGACGGCCAATGAGAACAGCAAGATCGGGAGCCGTTACATCCAGAATCAGCTCACCCTCGTCACCCTCATACTCATCGATAGGAGAGTTGGCGGCATCGAAGTGCGAAAGGATGGAACGCAGGATGGAAATCGCAACATCGGCAATGGTGTCGAGCTCCTCATCGGTCAGCTCTTCACCAGCCTTGTAGCGCTGTGCAATCTCGGGATAATCGCCCGCGACCTGCGGGGCAACCTCCTCAAGCATATCCTCGATGATCTCTTCAGACATAACGTACTCCAAAAGTTAGGTACCTAAATAAGATTGATATCCCACTACTTCTTCTTGTGCGGGCGCGGCTTCTTCTCTCGACGAGTGACCTCAACCTGCAGCGGCGCGTTCTTAAGTCGCTCCTCCTCATCGGCCTTGGCCTTCTCGATAACCTTCTGCGTCACAAAAATCTGCTGGATAACCTGCCAAGCAGACGAGACGTCGTAGTACAGCAGAACACCAACGGGAAGGCTCCAGCCCATCCAAAGCATCATGACCGTCATGACAACAGCCATCATACGCATGCTCTGAGCCTGCTGGCCGGTCTGGTTGCGCGACATATAGAGCTGCGGAATCAGGGTCAGGACGGCGAACAGAATCAGGCAGACCAGCGCAGGCAGCGCAACCATAAAGCCATCGGCAAAGGAAGCGCTCGGCGTGGTGGTCAGGTCGGGCAGGATGTTGAAGAACGAGAACGTGCCGTCGTTAAAGTACTGCGGCAGGTTGCGCAGCAACGTAAACAGGGCGAACAGGACAGGCATCTGGATCAACAGCGGCAAACAACCAGCCATCGGGTTGAACTTGTTCTCGCTGTAGAACTTCTGCATCTCCTCGGCCTGGCGCTGAGGATCGTCGGCATAGCGCTCCTGAATCTCGAGCATCTTGGGCTGCAGCACCTGCATGCGAGCCGTCGACTTGGTCGACTTGAGCATAAGCGGCGTCAGCAGCAGACGGATGATGACCACCAGGATGATGATGGACAGGCCCCAGTCGACCGCAAAGGTCTGGATGAGCTTGAGCAGCTCGAAAAGGATGTTAACGATCCAATCCCACATGTAAGTTTTCCTCCGATAGCGAGTGCCCGCTAGGGCACAGGGTCATAACCGCCGACGTGCAGGGGATTGCAGCGAGCGATGCGCCTCACGGCAAGCCAGCAGCCTCTCAAAACACCGTACTTCTCAATCGCCTGGACGGCGTATTGCGAGCACGTTGGGTAATAAATGCAGGCGTCAGGCAATAAGGGCGAAATGACCTGTTGATATATGCGAATAGGAGCGGTGGCAACACGTCGCAAAACGTGATTGCTCATCGCTCCTCCCCGGCAACGCCGGCGCGTTTCACAAGCGAACGCAATGCCTTGTCCATCTCCTGCGGCGAGGAAACCCTCGTCTTGGGAGTTGCGAACAAGATGATGTCATAACCCGCAACGGGAAATCCACAGCTGCGGGCGGCCTCGCGCATCACACGCTTAGAACGGTTGCGCACAACTGCACAACCGAGCCGTTTAGCACCAACGAAGGCGACCCTTCCGGAGTCGCCTTCGCCAACCGATTCACATATGGTCATTCGAATCAGAGGGTGATTGAAACGACGCCCCTGACTGAACACATGCTCGAAATCTTGCCGAGACTTAATAGTCTTCATGCGAGATGTGTGTATCGCTGCTAGACAGTGAGACGCTTGCGGCCCTTGGCGCGGCGACGGGCGAGCACGGCACGACCACCCTTGGTGGCCATACGGGCACGGAAGCCATGGGTCTTGGCACGCTTACGCTTATTAGGCTGATACGTACGCTTCATCTTAAGTTCCTCCTGCTGCATTTCGAGTGTCCGCGGGAGCGCGGACGCAGATATAGACACGTGAGCTTGAAGATTGTAGGGAAATCAATGTTCAAATGTCAAGAAATCAAAGGTAAAAGGTCGCGCAGTTCACACGGTTCCCCCATAAGCCGAGCTCGATTTAGCGGTGCATGGCAACTTTTCACGATATTTCATCGAGTTTTCAACAGGTCATGTTGGCAATGTTGAGAACTTTTCGCCCGTTTTCCAAAGTTTTCAACAGGTTTTGAAAAGTTGTCGAAAGATGAGAAACATTGCGCGGTGAGCTACTATTTGTTCGAAACCTTTTGGAAGATTGCGAGCGGCATGTCTGATGACTTTTACACCATGGTCGATTCTGGAGACCCGGCACCCGACAACGAGCACATCACCGGCGTGCGCGAAGAGCGTGCGGAAGGCGAGCAGACGACCACGCAGGCGCCAAAAGCCATGTACGCCGCGCGCATCGCCGTCTATGACGACATGCTGTCGACACCGCGGGTGATCGTCATTGATCCGCAAGATGTCCGCACGTATTTGGAAGAGACGACCAACACCGTCTACCAGTGCATGAAAGAACAAGGTGGCCATATCTCGCTCATGGTCATCCGCGAGATTGTCGAAAACTTTATCCACGCACACTTTGCCGAGCCCATCATCTCGATTCTGGACGGCGGAGACACCATCCGCTTTGCTGACCAAGGACCCGGCATCGACGACAAGGAACGTGCTTTCGACTTTGGCGTTACCAGCGCAAACAGCAAGATGAAGCGCTATATCCGTGGAACCGGAGCAGGGTTTCCCATGGTGCAGGAGTATTTGGAAAACGCCGGCGGTGCCGTATCCATCGAGGACAACATGGGCAACGGCACCGTGGTTACGGTAAGCCTGAACCCTAAACGCGTGCAGGAAATCGAGCGTGCCGGCGGACGCGGCGCTGCCGTGCGGCCCGAGACGGAGCAGCCCACATATCCCCTGCCGGGAGCTTTTGCGCAGCAGCCCGTGGCAACGCAGCAGATGCAGCCCCCCGTGGGACAGATGCAGCAGCCCGGAATGCTTCCCACACAAGAACCCCAGGCGGCATCTATGTCGATGCCGCCAAACATGCCAGAGGCCATGCCACTGGCTGATCAGGATGCAGCAGCAATGCAGCAGGCGACGGGGGCGCCGGGTGGCCAGCAAATGGGCTATCAGCCGTACCAACAGGGATATCCATATCAGCAGATGCCGCCACTGGGGTATGGCCAGCAGTTCCCGCAGCAGTACCAGCAGGGATATCAGCAGCCGTACCAGCAGATGCCGCAGCAGCAGTACAACCCCTGGGCCCAGCAGACGCCTCCGCAGCCTTACCAACAGTGGCCTCAAAGTTTTCAACAGCAAATGCCGCCGACGCAGAGTTCTCAACAACCAGC
>DBGBLM010000172.1:0-6711 GCA_048448865.1 Collinsella sp. | reverse complement strand
TGCTGGCGCCAGCTGCTTTACGCATACCTACAACGGCCAGCGTGGTCTGCATCACCGTGAGCCCGGTGTCGTGGGCGCTGCCATGTCCACGCCCGAGACCTATGCCGAGATCATTTGCGACGGCAAGCACGTGAACCCTGCCGCCATCAAGGCACTGCTGCAGGCCAAGGGCTGGCAGCACACGGTGCTGATCACCGATTGCCTGGGTTGCGGCGGCATGCCCGAGGGCAGCTACACCAGTGGTGGCATGGACGTCATCATGAAGGACAACCTGTGCTGGCTCGCCGACGGCAAGAGCATTGCCGGCTCGGTGCTCACGCTTGCCCAGGGCGTCAAGAACATCGTCGACTGGGGCATCGCCAGCGCCGATATCGCCATTCGCATGGCAACCGAGGTGCCGGCACGCTCCGCGCACATCGAGGATAAGTGCGGCCGCATCATGCCGGGTCGCGACGCCGACTTTGTCGTGTTCGACCATGAGCTCACCCTCGTCGAGACGTATGTTGGCGGTCAGAGCGTCGGCAACGCCTTTACCGAGTAACGAGAGAAAAAACGGCGGGTCCGAATCTGCTCGGACCCGCCGTATGGGTTAAACGCTCAAAAGCACCTTAACAGTTACAGCTTGTTAGCGATCTTCTTTGCCGTGCGCTTGACGCCGGCCACAAGACCTCCCGCAGGATGCTCCTTTTCGTAGGCTAGACGCTTCTCGCGCTTGGCGTACTCTTCGACGATGATGTCGCCATACTCGTCTTCAATCTTGTCGAAGAAGTCGACGGCGCCCTTAATTTCTTCAGCGGTCGGGTGCCCCTTTTGGACACCGCCGGTGAGTTTAAACGGCCCCCACGTATCAAAGCCGGGGCAGCCGTAGACGCCCATAAAGATGGCCTGCCTCATGCGGCAGATACCATCGATATCCTTGCTGTACCACTTGTTTTTGCCACCGTAGGTCATAAGGCCAAACACCTTGTCCTGCGGCTGCAGCACGTTAGTGAGCACACGTGCCATATCCTTGTCGATCTCGGAGTAATAAATGCCCGTGGCGACGCCGATCAGATGGTATTCGTGCAGGTCGGGGTACTCGTTTTTACCGAGTGACTTCACGTCGAGGGTATCGATTTCGGGGTGTGCCTCAACGATGGCGTCCACGAGCTTTTTCGTATTGCCGTGGTGGCGTGAGGCATAGAGGATGATGGTTCGAATAAGAAGGCCTTTCAGCTGTAATTGCTTCAATGTCTGTATGGTACCCCGTTGCATGGCTGGGATACCGGACGCATCGATGAACGTGCGGGTTTGTCCTTTGGTCAGGGCCGAGACAGGTACTTGCGAGCAAAAGCAGTTGTTCGAAAGGATGGGCAATGGAATACGCTCTCTCCAACGATTCGATTTCTATTAAGGTGTCCACGGCCGGCGGCTCGTTTACCTCGATTGAGGCCGACGGTCGCGAGTATTTGTGGCAGGGCGATCCCGCCGTGTGGTCCGGCCAGGCGCCGATTTGCTTCCCGATTTGCGGAGGCTTGCGTGACAACAACGCCATGACGTTTGCCGGGCATCATGTAAAGCTCGCTCGCCACGGGTTTGCGCGCAAACAGGAGTGGAAGCTGCTGAGCCAGAGCGAGAACGAGCTGGCGATGTGCCTGGATTCGGAGGATAACGCGGCGCTGCTGAGCGATTATCCCTACCCGTTTAATCTTGTCGCCCGCTATGCGCTTGAGGACGCTGCCGTGCGCGTTTCCTATGAGGTGACCAACGAGGGCACCGAGGACATGCCGTTCTTTATCGGTGGACACCCCGGCTTTAGGTGCCCGCTCGACGAGGGCGAGGCCTATACGGACTACGAGTTGCGCTTCGAGAAAGACGAGGCTGCGGAGCTTTGCACTGCTGTCCCTTCGACTGGCTTGATTGACGTGGCAAACCGCTCCAAGAACCCCATGGTGGGAAAGACGCTGCCCCTGTCGCACGAGCTCTTCGATTTTGCGGAGACCATCTTTGACGTGCTCGAGAGCCGTCAGGTCACGCTTTCCAAAAAGGGCGAGGACAAGGGCGTCCGCCTGAGCTTTGAGGGCTTCCCATATCTCATTGTGTGGAGCAAGCCCGAGGGCGATTTTGTGGCGGTTGAGCCTTGGGGCGGCCTTTCGACCTGTTCCGATGAGGACGACGTGCTTGAGCATAAGCGCGGCTGCCTTGTCGCCAAGCCCAAGGAGACCGTCGTTCGCTCGTTCACGATTGAGATTCTGTAATTCCGTTTTGTCGACTCGTATCGCGAGGCACAAGGAGCCTGCGAGATAAGGAGCTAAAAATGATCCTCACCGTTACGATGAACCCGTCTGTTGATACGCGCTATCAGCTCGATGAGCTCGTTATCGACGACGTCAACCGTGTGACGCCCGAAAAGACCGCCGGCGGCAAGGGCCTCAACGTGGCCCGTGTGCTGGGTCAGCTGGGCGACGACGTTGTGGCAACCGGTTTGCTCGGCGGCCACATGGGCGCCTACATGGCTGAGCTCATGGACGCCAACGGTATTAACAACGACTTTGTGCCCATCAAGGGCGAGACTCGCATTTGCCTCAACATCCTCCACGCCGGCAACCAGACCGAGCTGCTCGAGAGCGGCCCGACAATTGCCCCCGAGGAGCTCGATGCCTTTACCGCCAAGTTTACCGAGCTTGCGGGCAAGGCCGACGTCGTCACCATTTCGGGTTCGCTGCCCCGCGGTGTCGAGGCAGACTACTATGCCAAGATCACGGGCATTGCCGAGAACGCCGGAGCCAAGGTGCTGCTCGATACCTCGGGTGCTTCGCTCGAGGCCGCCCTTAAGTCCGAAATTAAGCCCGAGCTGGTCAAGCCCAACCTGACCGAGATCAACGGCCTTCTGGGCACGAGCTTTACCACCGACGATGTGGACGAGCTCCGCGCCGCGCTCGCCTCTGATGCCCGCTTCTCCGATATCCCCTGGGTCGTCGTGTCCATGGGTGCTGCCGGCTCCGTTGGCTTCCACAACGGCCGTGCGTTCCGCGCAAAGACGCCCGATATCCCTGCCGTTAACGCCACGGGCTCTGGTGACTCCACTATCGCAGGCTTCGCGCATGCCATTGCTGCTGGTGCAGACGACGAGACGGTGCTGCGTACCGCCAACACCTGCGGCAAGCTCAACGCCATGGATCCCATGACTGGCCACTTGGTTATGGATCGTTGGGACGAGGTCTACAACGGCGTTGTCGTGACCGAGCTGTAAGGGCTTGGGCGTCGGCCCCGGCATCGATTGCTAGCTCATGTCGACGACAAGTGCGATAGCATTATGTCGGGGCGCGACGCCGACGTTGTCGTGTTCAATCCCGACCTTACCCTGGTCGAGACGTATGTGGGCGGCAACAGCTTTGGTAATGCGTTCGCCGAGTAAGCTGCTTGCCGACGCTTACTGGGAGGAGTAACGAGCTGCTCGGTTGAGCTGTTCGTCTGATGGCGTGATTCCCCTAGGGGAATCACGCTACGACCCCGCCAAGCGTGTTTCCCTAAGGGAAATCACGTTTGGTGGGGTTTTCTGTTTTTGAGTAGGAAGCGATCGACGTGGCGATGCGTGGATTGGCGCGCGCCCATAATCGACAACAAAAAAGCCGCCCAAAGGCGGCTATCTTGTGCAATGGAGCCAGCGACCGGGCTCGAACCGGTGACCCCCGCTTTACGAGAGCGGTGCTCTACCAACTGAGCTACGCTGGCGACCATATGATGACGCAACTGAGGCGTCAACAGCTGTCTATAATACGGGACATCGCACATCCGCGCAAGGGTTCTGACGGCTTTTCTCACTTTAAATGCACTAATATTGGAGACGTGATGTCTTGCTCTTACGGGTCTCAAAGAGAATGGGGCAGCGATGGCTCAACCCAAGATTCTTCTCACACGCATCGATGACCGGTTTATTTACGGGCAAGACGTTGAGCTGTGGAATGAGGCGATTGGTTCCAATCTTGTCCTGATCGTCAACGATGAGATCGCGGCGGATTCGCGCCAATGGGCACCCATGAGGGTGGCGGCGCCAGAAGGCGTTTGGACACGGTTTTTCTCGGTGCAAAGGACCATCGACATCATTCATACCGCGACGCTGCGTCAATGGATTCTGATCATGGTAGCCTCACCCGTCGATGCGCTCGCGCTGGTTAAGGGTGGTGTGCCGATTACCAAGATCAGCATCGGCCATATGCAGGCGGGGGAGGGCAAACGCTCTGTAACGCCTGTCGTTGCCATAGACGATGCGGACGTCGCTGCTCTCAGAGAGCTGCAAAAGCTCGGAGTAGAACTGGAAATCCGCTACCTCCCCAGCTCTAACCCCGACCCCATCCAACTAGTCATTTAAGAACGTCCCCAATGACTAGGTAGCAAAGCGCCCGTCGGCGGTGGTTCCGGCGGGCGCTGCTGTGCGATATGTTGCGTTATGGGCTTAGTGCCTCATAAAGTGGTATTCGATCACATTGCTATAGGGGTGACCCGGGCCCACAATGCCCTGCGGGAACAGCGGCTGGTGCGGCGTGTCGGGGTACATCTCGGCCTCGAGAGCAAAGCCGGCGCCCCAGCCATAGTTAGCATCGTCCTTGGCGTGCTCGTCGCCCAGCCAGTTGCCGGTGTAGAGCTGCACGCCCGGGGCGGTGGTGTAGTAGTCCAGCTCGCGGCCGGTCCACATCTCCTCGACATGCAGGGCGCGGCGCAGGTTGCGACCGTACTGATAGTCATCGATGCACAGGCAGTGGTCGTAGCCGCGTGCCTGCTTAATCTGCGGATCGTCGGCCTCCATGCCAGGCGCGACGGGGCGCAGCTCACGGAAGTCAAACGGCGTGCCCTCGACCGGAGCAATCTCGCCGGTGGGGATGTTCTGCTCGTTGATGGGCAGGTAGTGGGCAGCGTTAGCAACAAAGAAGTGCTCACAGTCCATGCCGGCGTTGTGACCGGCAAGGTTAAAGTACGTGTGGTTGGTCATGGACACGTACGTGGCGCGGTCGCTCTCACAGCCATATTCGATACGGAAGCAGCCGGTGCGCGTCACGGTAAACACGGCCGTAAAGGTGCGGTTGCCGGGAAGGCCCAGCTCACCGTCCTCAAGCGAGGTGGTCATGCGCACGGCGTTGTGAGTCTCGTCGAGCTCAACATCCCACACGCGCTTGTGCAGGCCGTGCTCAAGATCGCTGTGCAGGTTGTTGGCGCCTTCGTTGGCCGGCATATGCCAGTCCGTGCCGGCGATGGTGATCGTGGCACCTGCAGTGCGGTTGGCCACAGGTCCGATGGTCGCACCAAAGCAGGCGGGGTTGTCAAAGTAATCCTCGAGCTTATCGAAGCCCAGCACCACATCGCGCACGTTGCCGGGGATGTCGGGCACGTCGATGCCCAACACGGTGCCGCCATAGTCCATAATGCGAACGCAGATCTCGGGCCCGTTGAGGGTGTAACGATGAACGGGGGTACCGCACGGCGCGGTGCCGAAAAGCTCGGAAGTGATCATTTGGTTCCTAACATCGAGGTATTTCCGACAAACTGTAGCGCGAACAGGCGAGATTATCACTACACCCCACTAAAGCAGGGGGTATTTTTCTCAAAAAAGTGATGATTGGAGCTGTGCTGGCGTTCATTTCTGACGCGCGCGAGTCTGATACAATTTGTTCGTTATTGTTTGAATTGACGTGAGCGTGGAACAGCGAGGACTCATCGTGATTAAAGCGGAGCGACAGGATAAGGTTCGGCAGCTGCTCGAGGAACAGGGAACGGTCTCGGTCAAGGAGATTTCGGATGCGTTAGGTGTCTCGGATATGACGATCCGCCGTGACCTTGAGGAGCTTGCGAGCCTGGGCGAGATCGAGCGCGTGCACGGCGGAGCCCGCAGTGCGCAGAGCCGTCCACACGCTATGCTGCGCCATGAGTATTCGCACAGCGAAAAGCGCACGAAGCATGCCGAGGAAAAGTTGCAGATTGCGCGCCGTTCTGTGGAGCTTATCGAGGAAGGCTCGACCATCTTTTTGGGCACGGGCACCACGGTTGAGCAGATGGCCTCGATGCTGCCGGCGTTTCGCCTGCGCATTGTGACCAATTCGCTTTCGGTGTTTAACCTGCTCGAGGCGCGTGAAGACTGCGAACTGTGCCTGGTGGGCGGCGTGTACCGCCGCCGCACTGCCGCCTTTGTGGGCCCCACGGCCGAGGACACCTTGCGCGCACTGGGGATCGACGCAGCCTTTATCGGCGCAAACGGCATTTTGGACGGCGACGTGTCTACGTCTAACATGGAAGAGGGCCGCATCCAGCAGCTCGCCTTTAGCAAGGCCGACTCGCGCTATCTGATCGCCGATTCCAGCAAGATTGGCAAGCGCGACTTCTACACCTTCTGCCGTCTGGACAGCCTGGACGCCGTGGTGTGCGAGCCGGGCATCGCCGCCGAGGACCGTGCCGCCATCGAGGAGCATACGCAGGTTATTTGCTAGTTATCGCTACGGGATTGCCAACGGGTGATGCGGGAGGACTTTTACCTCCTGTCATTGTGGAAACCAGCGTGTCAGCGCTACGCGATATGACGCGCAAATAAGGACTCCACTATCAAATCGTCTCAACCTGTAACAGGTAGGGGTGAAACCACCAACCAGATGTTACAGATTGAGACAATTCGGCGGGGTCTACCTTGTTTGTCTCGATCTGTAACGATTAGGACTTAAAAACTCGGCTACGTGTTACAGATCG
>DBGBLM010000171.1:0-11230 GCA_048448865.1 Collinsella sp. | reverse complement strand
ATTCTCAGGCACTTCAGGCAAGGAACACGATGAACGACCGACCTCTCGTCATAGGCAAAGGAACGAAGCAACGCCGCGACAAATACACGTGGCGCTACCGTCACAGCCTCGGCAAGGATCCGGTCACGGGCAAATACCGCTATTCGCCGTGGCAGACCATACATACCACCAAAAGCCGAGAGGTCGACGCCGCACTCGAAGCCTACAAGGCAGAACTCAACAGCGGCACCTACGTCCAAAAATCGAGGGACACCGTCGGCTCGTACGCAAAAAAGTTCCACGACAACCGCGAAGGAACCATCACGCCGCTCGCCTACTCGACATCCTACTCAATCGAGAACCGGACGCGCACATCACATGCGTGATGCTCATGCTCGACACCGACATGAGAAGGGCAGAAGCCCTCGGGATGACGTGGTCCGATGTCTCCGTCGAGAACAGAAGCATCCTCATTGAGCAGCAGTTCGCGGCCGATCGAAGCGTTCGCTCGCCCAAAAGCAAGAAAAGCGTGCGGAGGATCTCGATAAGCGAGACGCTGACGTCGTATCTCGAATTCTGGAAAAAGGAGCAGGCCCGCGAAATGGAAGCCTTCGGCCTGGAACAAGTCAAAGGCACTCCGCTCGTCCACTCATTCGAACGAACGAAAGACAGGCATCCCCAAGTCAACTTCATGGACCTGAATGGGTTTTCGCGCTGGTTCAGAAACTTCAGCGTCGAGAACGGGTTCGGCAAGTTCGAAGGCGTTCGAACATACCATTATGTGAAGGAAACTGTCGACGGGGAAACGATTTCGAAGCGTTATGAGCATAAAGAGTGGCTCGAATTGAGGGATTACCTCAGGAAGCATCCCAAGGTTCGCGAGGCGAGGCATATCAGCACATATGAGAGCGAGCACCTTCCTTACGGATATTCGGGCCTATCGAGCCACACCGCTACTGCCGCTACTGCCCGCTACTGCCCGCCAGCTTCCGAACCAGCGGGCGGTAGCAGCACCCCGAACATCTCGCCGACAGCGCAGAGAGTCGTCGACCTGGCGGCCAAGGCCGACATCGAGGACGTGATGCTGTGCGACCTGCCCGGCGTCCTGTCCTTCCTAGGGCTGCCACCTGAGACGGAGATGCCGCCGGGCAACAAGGGGAAGACGAAGCTCAAGAAGCTCTACAGGAAGGTGGCGCCGAACAAGGTATACCACTCCGGCGAGCGCGCCAAGGATTTGATCTCGCACCTCGACATGGCAGAGATCAGGGCATCGGCGCCCGTCCAAGAATTGGGATGCAGTTCAATACGAGCTCGGGGCTCTTTTCGTCTAGATTGGGGACGCATGGCCGGACGAAAACAATTTGCGTCTGGTAATAAGCGTACGAAAGCGCAATTTACGTCTTAATTCCGTACGCAAATCAAGACGAAAATCGTTTACGTCTGCTTTAAATCCGTACGAAAACGGTTTTCGTCTTGCAGGGCAGTTGCCGTTTCTACAGTTCAACTTCCAGTTCGGCTTTGTGCTCGTAGAGGTAGTCGCGCATGTAGGGGATGGCAAATGAGACCTTGCCGTACGAGGGAGCCTCGATAATCGATTCTCTTAACAGGCGGCTGCGGACGGAACTCACCTGTTGAGGCGTTTTGTTTAGGGCATCGGCAACCATGCTGGTCGAGCTCGTCTGCCCCAAAGATGCCATGCTCAGCAGATAAGCGATGCACGTGGGCGGAATGCGCTGTAGCGCGGGCTCAATCACCATGGCGCAGAAGCGTTCGCGTGCCGTTGCAATGCCGCGCTCGGCTTCTTCTTCTCCAATAATCGGTGTATGTGCGCGTCTTGCCAACTGCCATGCGTAGTATCCAACGAGTTGGATCATGAAAGGATAACCTTGCGTTGCCTCGGCAAGTTGGCCGGCAATACCTGGCTGCAACTCCATGCCAGACGCTTCAATGGTTTCCTCGAGGGAGTACGACACTTCGGTTACTGCCACAGCCTTCAGGTCAAAGGGGAGGGCACGGCGCAAAAACGTAAGTGTCTTTCCGTTGATGATGCTTTCAATCATCGAAGGCAGCCCCGCAAAAACAAAGGCTATATCAAGGTCTTCGCCGATAACCTGCTGAATCGCAATGGAGAGCGTTCGGACCTCATCGAGCTCTGCGTCTTGAACCTCGTCGAGAGTGATGAGCAGGCCATTTTCATTCTTGGATATTGTCTGTCTCATGGCGTCGCGTAGCGATGGACCGATTCGCTCAATGTCTATGCTGCCGATGGATATGCCAGCTACGGTGGGCTCAAATCTGGCGTGTTTGGCCTGGAATTTGGGCTGCAGCTGTTCGAGAATGCGTTGGCAAAGTCCCTCGGTTGCGACCTCTTTTATGACCGTCCAGCCACGGCTTTGCGCCAAACGTGAGCACTCGTCAAGGAGGACTGTCTTGCCCGTTCCACGGACGCCGGCTATGCGCATTAGGCGCCCCGGGGCACCAGGCCCGTTGACGAGGCCCTCATTGAATTCTTCGAGCACATCTTCGCGGCCGATAATCGTGGGAGGTGTTTTACCTGCTGTGGGCTTAAAAGGGTTTGTTTGCATGTGAGCCACCTTTGCTCAAGATATAGCAAGATATAGCAAAGTATAGCAAGATATTGCAAAGTATAGTGAGATATAGCAACGTATAGCGCTGTTCTCGGGTTCTTACGGTGGTGCTATTTTCCGAATGCCGCGCGGATAAAGCGCTGGGCGAACAGCTTGTTGGCAACTCACGAGGGCTCGGGGTGCCAATTTGGGGTGCAGTAGTGCTGCGCCACGAAAAGGGCCTATCTACTACGTTTAAGCCGCAGGGGTCAACCATAGTCGGCTTTTTCGAAAATCGACAAGCTGTCTACCTGCGGTTTTGTTTTTGCACTTTTCAGCACGGTCTGGGCTCTCCGCGTTAACGTAGTAGATGGGCCCCTTTTGTGGCAAGGGGCCGACCTGCGGCTCAGGGTAGCCAAAAAAGCCACGTCCCAAAAAGACTGTTGGAAGTTGCGGTGGAATAGTTCCTGTTTTTGCTGCTGAAGGCCTTGAGCAGGAACTATTCCACCGCAACTTATGAGGGGGCGGGGGATGCGATAGTATTACGTGGTGGTATTCGACAAACCGTGGGCTTCATCCGAGGGCTTTATGGAACAACACCAGCATTATCAGAGCCTGCAAGATCAGGCATACAACGCATTGCGCTCCAAGATCATCTATGCCGAGCTCAAACCCGGCACGCGCCTTTCGGCGATTGGTCTGGAAAAGGAGACGGGAATCGGGCGCACGCCCATTCGCGAGTCCTTTGTGCGCCTGCGCGAGCAGGAGTTGGTGGAAACGCGTCCCAAAAGCGGCACCTACGTCTCTAAGATCAGCATGGAGCATGCCGAGAACGCTTGCTTTTTGCGCGAGAAACTCGAGAGAAGCGTGCTTATTAAATGCTGTTCGGCTGCTACGCCCGAGCAAAAGCAGCGGCTCGAGCAGATTCTTACCGAGTCAGAGTCGCTCGACCATGGCGAAACGCGCCGCTTCTTTGACCTGGACAACCTGTTCCATGAGACGTGTTTTGCGATTGCCGGCCGTCACATGTTGTGGGATTGGATGAAGAGCGTCAATACGCATTTTGAGCGATACAACTGGTTGCGTATGGTGTCGCAGGATCTGGATTGGGAGCCGATTCGTTGGCAGCACCGCCGGATTCTCGAGGCCATTAAGAGGGGCGATACCGACACGGCGAGCTATCTGGCCGAGACGCACCTGCACCTGATGCCCGAGGAGCAGGGCCCGGTTATCGCCTTGCATCCCGACTATTTTGAGCTGTCCAAAGACACGGCCATCTAACTCGTCCCTCCCCCTTAATTAGTTGCGGTGAAATAGGGATTGTTTTGCGGCTCTGATGGCGTAAACAGTCCCTATTTCACCGCAACTGCGTTGGGGCGTAACCGGGGCACGAAAAAGCTGCGGCGCCGCTTGGAGGAAAAGACCGGAAGCAAGGGTCCATTCCTCCAGACGGCACCGCAGCTGTTTTGGTGGCTCGGCTTTTGTCGAAGTGGCTTAGTTGAGCGCGACTGCCAGCCGAGTAGGCAAAGCGGCTCGGGGGCGTGCCGCTTCCGTCACGTTCTATCAGCATACAAGACAGTTTTGGTTCTTGTTCGTGACGGAAACGGCGCGCTTCCGAGCCGCTTTAAAAGAAAGGGGGCGAGGTCTAGGGCACGCCCCCTTTCACGATAGAGAGCTAAACCTAGCCGCGGACCTTCTTGACGACGTCCATGGCCTCGCGGGCAATCTGCTCGACCTTGGAGAAGTCGCCATCGGCAAATAGGGCCGGCTTGACCATCCAGGTGCCACCGCAGGCGATGATGGCAGAGGAGCTCAGGTACTCCTCGACGTTGGCGGTGCTCACGCCGCCGGTAGGCATAAAGCGGTGACCGACAAACGGAGCGGCGAGGGCCTTGATGGTGTTCAGGCCGCCATACTGGGACGCGGGGAAGAACTTGGTGACCTTGAGGCCCAGGTTCTCGGCTGCGGTGACCTCGGAGGGGGTCACGGTGCCGGGAAGGACGGGCAGGTCGATGTCGATGCAGTGCTTCACGACGTTCTCGTTGTAACCCGGGGAGACGATGAACTTGGCACCGGCGGCGCGGGCCTGCTCAACCTGCTCGACGGTCAGGACGGTGCCGGCGCCAACGCACATCTCGGGCTCGGCCTCGGCCATAGCGGCGATGCACTCGGCGGCGCAGGCGGTGCGGAAGGTGACCTCGGCGGACTTCATGCCAGCTGCCATAAGGGCGTGGGCGAGCGGAGCGGCGTCCTCGACCTTGTCGAGCACAACGACCGGCACGATGCCCAGGGACTCAAGCGTGGTGTAGAACTGATCGAACATGATGTTCCTTTCGATGTGTGGCGCGCATGGGCGCGTGATTGCCAAATGTGCTGGTCAGGAGCCGATTTTGGATTGGTTATCGGAGGCACTGCTTGGGGTTCAAGCAATTCCAAAACCGGCTGCTCGACCAGTCGTGTAGGAAATGCCAGGCAAAACCGGAATGGGACTGGTGGTTTTGCCCGGCCGGAGGAATCGGGGAGCGGGCCGCAGAGGTATGGGATTGGAAAGCTGCGGCCCGCGGAATGGAGACGGACTAGCGCGCGACGCGGGTGCCACCGTCGGCGGCGGATGCCACGGCTGCGATCTCGCCTGCGGTCACCAAGTTGGAATCGCCCTTGATGGTGAGCTTGAGGATCGAGGCTGCAATCGCGTAGTTGACGGCGTCCTGCGGGTCAAAGTCGTTGATGAGGGCATGGACGAGGCCGGCGTTGAAAGCGTCGCCGGCGGCAACGCCCTCGAGCACGTGCACGTCGTGAGCAGGGGAGAACCAGTGCTCGCCGCTCTCGGCGTCAAAGAGCATGCCCATCCAGATGGAGCGCTCGACGCAGGAGATGTTGCGAACGACCGAGGCAACCTTTTTGCAGCCGTACTCGGCGCAGATCTGGCGGGCCATCTCGACATAGGTGTCGCGCTCCTCGATGCCGTGGGCAAGGGAGCCAGAGACGCAGGTCATACCGAGGCCAGCAGGCGCATCCTCGTCGTTGGCGATGCAGATGTCGACGAGCGGCAGGAGCTCCTTCATGGTGGCCTGCGACTTCTCGGGCGACCACATCTTGCCGCGATAGTTCACGTCGCACACGGTCGTGATGCCCTTGGCGCGGCAGGCGGTGAGGGCATCCTTGCAGGCGGCGGCCATCTCGTCGGAGACGGCGGGGGTCACGCCGGAGAAGTAGAAGACATCGATGCCCTTGAGGATCTCGTCCCAGTTAAAGACGTCGCGCTTGGCCATGTTGATGGCAGAGTACTTGCGGTCGTAGACGCAACCGTTACCGCGCTGCGAGGCGCCGACCTCAAACACATAGGAGCCAAGACGGTCGCCCTGACGCACGACGCGCGTGGTGTCGACGCCGTAGGCCTTCAGCGAACGCAGGGCGCATTCGCCCAGACGGTTGGCCGGGACAACGGAGACGTAAGCGGCCTTGTCGCCCTGGTAGGCCAGGGAAAGCGCAGTGTTGGCCTCGGCGCCGCCGTAGCGGACGTCAAACTCGGTTGCCTGCTCAATACGCAGGTGGTCTTTGGGTGAGAGTCTCATCATGATCTCGCCGAAGGTAAGAACCGTTTTACCCATGGTCGCGCAACTCCTTTTACTCGGGCGTACACCTTTGATATGGCGTTGGCACGCAGGTGCCAAGAGGGTTGGGTGCGTCTTTGCACCTGCGTGCCAACGCTCGCCGAAATCGGTTTACGAAATCGGTTTCGTTTCGAGTTGTAGTATACTCACCTACAGCGTTTTGCAACCGAGATTTTTAAAAAAAAATGCCTAAAATGGCTCAGACCGCCGACAATTGGGAAACGGGGTGCGTTATGGCACAGATGAGAATCAAGGACATTGCCGCCGAGGCGGGCGTGAGCCCGGCCACGGTCTCGCGCTATCTCAACAACCGCCCCGGGCAAATGACCGAGGAAACCCGCGCTCGCATCGCGGCGGTTATCGAGCGCACCGGCTATCGCCCACGTGCTGCCGCGCGCAATCTGCGCAGCTCACGCACCAACCTCATCGGTGTGATCCTGGCCGACATCGCCAACCCGTTCTCCAGCGCTATGCTCGAGGGCCTTTCCGCCAGCGCCGCCGCGCGCGGCTGCTCGCTCATGACGGCCATTAGCGGCAACGACCCCGCTAAGGAGGCCGAGTCGCTCGCCAGACTTATCGATGCTGACGTGGACGGCCTGGTCGTCAACACCTGCGGAGGCAACGACAAGGCGATCGCCGCGGCCGCGGGGCGCCTGCCCGTTGTGCTGCTCGACCGCAACGTTGCCGACGGCGGTGTCGATCTGGTGACATCTAACAACCGTGAGCTGGTCGCCGGCTTGGTAGACGCCTTGGCCGCCGCTGGCAGCGAGCGCCTGTGCCTGCTCACCGAGGCAAGCGACGACAGCCCCGTGCGTCGCGAGCGTGCCGAGGCCTTTGCCGACGAGCTTTCGCGACGCGACCTTGCGGGCGAGGTCGTCACCTTGGCCGATGGTGGCGCCACGGGCGTCGGTCGCTTGGACGAGACCATCCGCGGCTATGCAGGCAAAAAGCTCGGCCTCATTGCCGTCAACGGCTTGGTCTTCCTGCGTTTGACCGAGGCGCTGGCGCAGCTTGGTCCCTCGCTGCCGGCTGGTCTTAAGATCGCGACATTTGACGATTATCCCTGGAACCACGTGCTCTTTGGCGGTGTGACCACGGCCGCGCAAGACACCCTTACCATCGCCGAGCGCGTGGTCGAGCGCCTGTCCGAGCGCATCGACGTCGTCACCACCACGGTGGGCGAGGCCGCAAAGCTCGCCCCCAAGCGTATCGAGGTCCCCGGCCACATCGAACACCGCGCTTCGACCTCGCGCTAGCCGCTCGTTCGCAACGGCCTGTTCGCGCACGTTTTTTGAGCGCTTGATACGCTTTAACCCTGCGGAAACATTTTTCTGCGATAGTATCTGCGATATAGACCAGTCGAAACCCGCCCGAAAGAAAGGGGAGCGACATGAACCAGCAGAACATCGATTACGTACTTCGCTCCGTAGAGCAGCGTGACATCCGCTTTGTGCGTCTGTGGTTTGTCGACATTCTCGGCCGCCTCAAGAACTTTGCCATTAGCCCCGAGGACCTCGAGGTCGCTTTTGAGGAGGGTATTGGCTTTGACGGCTCCGCCATCGAGGGCTTTGCCACGCCCGAGGAAGCCGACATGCTGGCGTTTCCCGATGCTTCGACCTTCCAGATTCTGCCGTGGCGCCCGAGCCACAACGGCGTCGCCCGCGTGTTCTGCGACGTGTGCACTCCCGATCGCAAGCCGTTTGCCGGCGACCCGCGCGATGCCCTGCGCCGCATGTTCCGCAAGGCCGAGAAGGCTGGCTACCTGCTCAACGTGGGTGCCGAGCTGGAGTATTACTACTTCCCCGACGAGCACACCCCCGAGCCGCTCGACAACGTGGGCTACTTCGATCTTTCGGTGAGCGATGCCGCTCGCGACCTGCGTCGCAACACGGTCCTCACGCTCGAGAAGATGTCCGTGCCCGTGGAGTACACCTTCCACGCCGCCGGCCGCTCGCAGCACGGCATGAGCCTGCGCCACGCCGAGGCCCTGAGCATGTCCGACGCCATCACCACGGCAAAGCTCATCATTAAGCAGCAGGCTTACGAGAGCGGGTGCCACGCCTCCTTTATGCCCAAGCCGTTGGCGGGCGAGGACGGCAGCGCTATGTTCCTGTGCCAGTCGCTATTCGACCACGACGGCAACAACGTCTTTTGGGGCGAAGACGACGAGAAGTACCACCTCTCCGATATCGCCAAGCACTACATGGCCGGCATCCTGGCGCACGCGCGCGAGATTAGCGCCATCACCAACCCCACGGTCAATTCGTACAAGCGCATCACCACGGGTGGCGACTCCGTGCCGCAGTACGCCACGTGGGGCCTGCGCAACCGCGCGAGTATGGTCCGCATTCCGGTCTACAAGCCCGGCAAGCAGCTGTCCACGCGCATCGAGCTTCGCAGCCCCGACCCCATGGCCAACCCGTACCTGGTCAACGCCGTCACGCTGGCGGCTGGTCTGGACGGCATTGAGCGCAAGCTGGAGCTCCCGCCCGAGGCCACGGCCGAGACGCTCAAGCTTACCGACCGCCAGATGGTCGAGGCCGGCTACACGCCGCTGCCGCGCTCGCTCAAAGAGGCGCTCGACGTGTTTGAGGGCTCGCAGTTTATGAAGGATGCCCTCGGCGAGCATATCCACAGCTTCTTCCTCAAAAAGAAGCGCGACGAGTGGCATAAGTTTGAGTCTACGATCACCGAGTGGGAGATCAAGCACTACCTGGCGAACTCCTAATCGCGCTGGCTTGTTCCAGTACGATTGAGCTCATTTCTTTGGAGGCCGATATGTCCGAAAAGAGTGCCCTGTTCATGGCGCGCACGACGCGCTTCCACGAGTTTGCCCGCAGCTTGACGACCACCCTGGGTGTCGAGGTGAGCCTGGCAACCCCCGATTCGCCGACTGCGGCGCACGACTTTGACCTGCTGATCCTCGATTCCGATGGCATCAGCAGCGACCGCATCGATCAGATTGCCAAGTGGCTCGACGACCGCGGCGGCGTTCCCATGCTTGTGATCGTCGACGACGAGGCGCTTAGCACCCTGCGTCTGCCGAACCACGCGCATGCCGACTTTGTATGCCCCACGGCGACGCCCAACGAGCTCAAGGCTCGCGCACAGCGCCTGATGGGCGAGGAGGAGACCGTCACCGCCGACGATGTGCTCAACATCGATAACCTCGAGATCAACCTGGCTACTTATCAGGTGACGCTCGATGATGAGCCCATCGACCTGACGCTGATGGAGTACTCGCTGCTGAGCTTTTTGGCGACGCACCCCAACCGCGCCTACAGCCGCGAGGTGCTGCTGCACCGCGTGTGGGGCTTTGAGTACTGCGGCGGCACGCGCACCGTCGACGTGCACATTCGACGCATCCGCTCCAAGGTGGGCCCGCAGATCGCGGCGCACATCACCACCGTCCGCGGCGTGGGCTATCTATTTAAGGACTAGATTTCCACCACAAAGGGGACAGGCACTTTTGTGGTGGTTTTGACGCAGGTACGGATTCCTTTCGGGTCTGTGGCAGAACTTAAGCCTTCCTAAAAGATTGCGTTCTCATACACGTACGCCCGCATATTGGGGTACAACTCAACGTGAACAATGATGGCCCGCCACATGTTTGGCGGGCCTTTGGTTATTTGACGAAAGGATCGCAGCTATGAGCGAGTACGATTCCCAGCGTCCCCAGGATGCGGGCAACGCCGGCGAGACCCAGCAGCAGCCGCGCGTGCAGGTGGAGTCGACGCCTGCCGGCAGCAATATTCCCTACGTGCAGGCCTACGACACGCAGACCGGCAAGCCGCTGGGCGGTGCGCAGGTCGTGAACAAGCACACGGTGGTCAAGACCAAGACCAAAAAGCTGCCGATTTTCATTACAGCGCTCGCCGGCTGCGCCTGCGGCGCCCTGTTGGTCATCGCGCTCATTATGAGCGGCACGCTCGATATCGGTGGCGGCAAGAATGCCGTGACGGCGGGTGCTGCGGGTTCGTCGACGCAAAAGATCACCATTGACTCCGAGGATACTACGCTGGCCGAGGCCGTTTCCGCCAAGGCCCTGCCCTCCGTCGTTTCCATCACTGCCACTTCGAGCGGCAGCCAGAATGGCTCGCTTTCGCAGTCTGCTGACGAGTCGGATGGCTCGGGCAGCGTCGGTTCGGGCGTGGTGCTCGATACCGAGGGCCACATCCTCACCAACAACCACGTGGTCGATGGTTACGACCAGTACGTGGTGACCATGGACGACGGCACCACCTATGAGGCCGAGTTCGTGGGCAACGACGCCTCGAGCGACCTGGCCGTCATCAAGCTCAAGGACGCCGACGCCTCCAAGCTCACGCCAATCGAGATCGGTGATTCCTCCAAGCTCAACGTGGGCGAGTGGGTCATGGCGATCGGTTCGCCGTTTGGCAACGAGCAGTCTGTCTCCACCGGTATCGTCTCGGCGCTCTACCGCTCCACGGCCATGAGTTCTACCAGTGGTAACACCATCTATGCCAACATGATCCAGACCGATGCCGCCATCAACCCGGGCAACTCCGGCGGCGCGCTCGTCAACGACAACGGTGAGCTGGTGGGCATCAACTCGCTCATCGAGAGCTACTCGGGCTCCAGCTCGGGCGTGGGTTTTGCCATTCCGGTTAACTACGCCAAGAACATTGCCGACCAGATTATCGACGGCAAGACTCCGGTGCATCCGTACATGGGCGCTACGCTTTCGAGCGTCAACGCGCTCAACGCCCGCACTAACAAGCTGAGCACCGATAGCGGTGCGTATGTGGCGAGCGTCGTTGAGGATGGTCCTGCTGCTAAGGCCGGCATTCAGGAGGGCGACGTCATCACCAAGCTGGGCGACGACGAGATCACGAGCGCCGATGGCCTGATCATCGCACTGCGCAGCCACGAGGTGGGCGAGAAGGTCGAGATCACGCTCATGCGCGGCAAGGAAGAGAAGAAGGTCACGGTTGAGCTGGGCTCCGATGAGGAACTGCAGAACCAGCAGCAGGACGACAGTTCGACCGACACCGGCAACGGCGGTATTACCGACGAGCAGCTGCGCCAGTACCTGGAAGAACTGCTGGG
>DBGBLM010000170.1:0-9705 GCA_048448865.1 Collinsella sp. | reverse complement strand
ATCATCGCCGGTACCGCCCGTTCCATGGGCGTCACCATCGCTGAGTAGCGTTTTTCTAGGTAATGACGGGTGCTCCGACCGGGGCGCCCGTTAAATGTGTGCAATAGGGCACACGATACGATGTGGGAGGGCTCACGCCCGTTTAACCACAGGAGGTAATGCACATGGCTAAGCATGGTAAGAGCTATAACGCCGCTGCCGAGAAGATCGACCGCGCCACGCTCTACACCCCCCTTCAGGCTGCCAAGCTCATCAAGGAGCTCGACACCGCCAAGTTCGACGAGACCGTCGAGGCCCACTTCCGTCTGGGCATCGATACTCGTAAGGCTGACCAGAACATCCGTGGTTCCATCTCCCTGCCCCACGGCACCGGCAAGACCGTTCGTGTTGCCGTCTTCGCTGAGGGCGAGAAGGCCCGCGAGGCCGAGGCTGCCGGCGCCGACATCATCGGTTCCGACGAGCTCGTCGCCCAGATTCAGAAGGGCGAGATCAACTTCGACGCCGCTATCGCTACGCCGAACATGATGGCTAAGGTTGGCCGCATCGGTAAGATCC
Source organism: Collinsella sp. (assembly GCA_048448865.1). GTDB lineage: Bacteria > Actinomycetota > Coriobacteriia > Coriobacteriales > Coriobacteriaceae > Collinsella. Next base: position 9,150 of record DBGBLM010000170.1, on the reverse strand, counting down.
TTGGTCCCCGTGGCCTCATGCCGAACCCCAAGCTCGGCACTGTGACCATGGACGTCGCCAAGATGGTCTCCGAGCTCAAGGCTGGCCGCGTTGAGTACCGCGCCGACCGCTATGGCATCTGCCACGTGCCCCTGGGCAAGAAGTCCTTCTCTGAGCAGCAGCTCGTCGAGAACTACGCTGCCCTGTACACCGAGATCCTGCGCGTCAAGCCCTCTTCTGCTAAGGGCAAGTACGTCAAGTCCATCTCCGTGTCTTCCACCATGGGCCCTGGCGTCAAGGTCGACCCCGCTGTCCAGCGTGACTTCCTGGCTGAGTAGCTGCTAGTTACTGCCTGAGTACAGCAAGCATTGCTAAAGAAACCCGGTTCTGCCTTGTGCAGGACCGGGTTTCTTGCTATCGCGTCAAAAGCACCACAAAGGGGACGGTGTCCCCTTTGTGGTGGTTACCAGGGTGTTCTGGCGGTTGAGGACTCGATTGCCTCGTGGTGTTTGAGCTCGCGGCGCATGGTTTGCGAATTGAGCCAGGCTGCCTGCCAGCCGCGGATGGGGTAGTGCGTCTGGTCGAGCTCAAACTGCGTATAGCCGCAGGCGTTGATGATCGTCGTTCCACACACATGCTGACGCTCGCGCTGAAAATCGCAACCGTAGCTTTGGTGCACATGCCCGTGCACCATGTAGTCGGGATTCCAGGATTCGAGTGCTGTGTTAAAGCATTCGAATCCTCGATGCGGCAGATCGTCCAGATCACCCATACCGGCGGCGGGTGCATGGGTAAGCAGAATGTCGCACCCGCCGACCATCCTAACCTTACGCGACAGCTTACGCATGCGCTTGGACATCTCGCGTTCGGTGTACATGTTGGCGCCGTCGCGATAACGCATGGACCCGCCAAGGCCCGCAATGCGAATCCCTCGGTACGTGTACACGCTGTCTTCCACGCAGATACATCCGCCCGGTGCATGACGTGCGTAGCGGTCATCGTGATTGCCGCGCACGTAGATGAGCGGTTTGTTGATGACCGTAACCAAAAACTCAAGATAGTCCGGGTCCAGATCGCCGGCGGACAAAATCAGGTCGACTCCCTCAAAGCGTTCCTTGCGAAAGCACTCCCAAAGGCATCGTTCTTCGGTATCGGCTATGGCAAGGATTTTCATAGGGCAGGGACTTTCGGCTCATCGTCGAGCTGCGGAATGGTGCCTACCACGTTGTCCGCCAGCCAATTCATCTCGACAATCTGTGTGCTCGGCAGCGGAGGGAAGCCTTCGATCTGTACCACGCCGTTCTGGCTGTGGAGCTCGCCGCCAAAGGGGTTGATGGATCCCTCAACAATGCCGTTGCGGAGCAACTGCACGAGTTTGCGCGTTTGGTAGGGTAGGCCCGGAGCGTAACGGATGTCGATAACGCCGGAGCTCATGCCATACCAGTAGTTGACAGCGCGCACTTGGTTGTCGTCGCTGGTCTCGTCCCACGTGCCGTGAAGAAGGCTGCGAACGATGAGCTCGTAGTAACGGCCCCAGTTCCATACGGGCATGGCGATGCCGGTGACTTTGCCGTCGACCAAGCGGTGAAGCCCGTAGGCCGTTGGGTCTTCGAGCGACTTTGACATGTCAGCGCCGGTCATGACGCTCACGCCTTCGCGGCACATGGCTTCGGCGAGACCTCCAGCGGGCACATCACCCCAGGTCAGGATAATTTGCGCGCGCGGGTCGAGCAGCGAGGCGCCAATCGCAAAGGCGTTGATCTCGCTGAGTGCGCCCGAGGCGAAGACCGACGCGTGGTAACCGATGCGGTGGTTGTCCGCCATGCTGGCCGCAAGGGCGCCCAGCAGAAACTTGGCCTCGTACATCTTGCCAAAGTACGAACGGACGCTTTGATGGGGAAGGCCGATAGAGCAGTTGAGGAACCGAACCCGGGGATACTCAACGGCAGCCCTGAGCGTGTATTCCATCAGGCGGTGCGAGGTCGAGAAGATGACGTTTGCTCCATGTTTGACAGCCGTTTCCACGGCGGCGTAGAACACATCCGGATCGTGACAGTCCTCGAACGCCTCGGTGCGCACGATACCGCCAAAGTGCTCATCGAGATACTGACGCCCTTGGTCGTGCAGGCTGTCCCAGCTCGACGTCGCACAGGGGAACTCATGGATAAAGGCGATGCGCAGGGGGTTGGCCGTCGAGTAGACGGTCTTGCCCATAAAGAAGTTGAGCACGCCAGCGGTGGACTTGGCGGGCGTTTCTTCCTCGTCGACGCTCGGTGCTTCGACAAGATCGACCTTGTCCTCGTCATTTTTGCCGGCAATGACCAGCTCGCGCCAAATCTTGCACAGGCGGTTTACGACGATATCCGTCGGCGTATCCAGCAGGCGGTCCTGGTTGTACACATTGAGGTAGACGAGCATGGCGTCGGCGGGCGTAATGTCCAGGTGATCGCCGCCTGCGCGAAGGTAGGCACGCTTAAAGAGCAGGAAAGTGTGGCGCAGGTAGTCGACCTTTTTCTGCGGCCATTTTTCGATAAGGTTCTGACCGAGCATCTTGGCGAGCGTTTCGTAGCTTCCTTCGCGCGAGAACTCGATCTCGTATAGGGGGCAGACGCGCCAAAACGCGCAGAACTCGCCGTACAGGCGGCTTTCGACGGAATCCCATGTGCCGGGGTAGAGACGGGTGACCTTGGCCGAAACCGTCGGGGCGTCTAGGAATTTGAGGACACTGACGCGTTTGTTGCCTTCTTGGACATAGAACCGATGCATGAACTCGGTGACGATGACGGGGTCGCGATAGCCCTCGGTCACCTGGATGTCGTAGAGGTTGGACCACTTGCGGGCGAACTCGGTGCTAAACGGAAGCAGGGGCATAAAGTTACACGAAAAGGCGGACTGACGGCCCTTGGTGACCGTGCCGACGACCATTTCGAGCGGAATATCCCGCAGGCCGACGCTCACTCGCTGACCTAAGGGGAGCTGAGCAACCAAGCTATCGAGGTCCGTAAGGTATGGATGCTCGCTTTGGCTAATGGCGCGTCGACGTCCTTGCTCGCCGCGCTTGCGTGCTTGACGATAGGCCTCTTCCATAATGTTGCTCCCTTAGTCGTTTAAACAACTATATGAACCATGGTACCACGAATGAAAACCACTACAAAGATGCCTGACCCCTTTGCGGTGGTTTAGGCGATGATGGGGGCGATGGCGCGGATGCAGGCGTCGGCAGCGGTGAGTGTGGTGCTGTCGTCACTGACGATAAAGATGATCTTGCCCTTGATGCCAAAGTCGCCGATTTCGCTAAAGAGCACGTAGGGCTCCTTGTCAAAGCCCGAGATGGGCGAGACGGCCGTTTTGGTTGCGCTCGTGAGCTCGTCTGCCAGCGCGTCAAGGGAAGCCCACTTAGACGTGTCCTTTACGGCAACGGGCACGGCCACGCGCCCAAAGGGCATCAAATGCACGAGCGTGTTCTTGGAGATGTTGGAGTTGGGCACAATGATGGTCTGTCCACAGGCATCCTCAATCGTTGTATGGCGCCAAGTGATGTCTTGGACCACGCCCGACACACCGCCGACCTCGATATTGTCGCCGGGCTTGATGATGCCCATAAAGGTCACTTGCATACCGCCGATAAGGTTTGACAGCGTGTCCTGAAAGCCAAGCGAGATAGCGATGCCGCCGACGCCAAGAGCGGCGACGAGGGCGTTTGCATTAATGCCAAAACAGTTGTCGAGGATAAAGCTGCCGCCGATCATCCAGATGACGGCGCGCGCGATGTTGATGAAGATACTCGATGCCGGTAGCGGGTTATCGTCTCGGTTAAGCAGATGGTTCAGGGTCTTGGATACGACCTTGGCGGCGACGGCGGTGCCTATCGCCAAGATGACGGCCCAGATGATGTTGTGGACCCACCGTTGCTCAAAGAAATGAAGAATCGGCTCAAACAATTCCATGTAGGGAAAACCTCCTAATGATCGTCCAACCATGATACCCACCAAGAAGCCCGTCCGATCAAATTGAACTGCCTCCCATTTCTTGGACATCGGGAAATGGGAGGTTTGGAGTGGGAAGGATAAACTGGACTTTCTTTTAAGGATCCTCAAGCGTATTGCCGCTCGTATTCCACTGGAGACATGTAGCCCAGGGTGGAATGCATGCGCACCCTATTGTAATAGAGCTCTATGTACTTGAAGATGTCCTGCTTGGCCTCGTCCCTCGTCCCATAGCTCCTCTCTTTCACCAATTCCCTTTTCAGCGTCTTGAAGAACGACTCGGCCACCGCGTTGTCCAGCGGCGTGCCGGGCCTTGATACCGACTGGACTATGCCATGCGAGTCCAGACACCGCTGGAAGGAACGGGAGGTGTACTGCGCGCCCTGATCGTCATGGAAGACGAGGCTGCCGTCGTCTGGCGGACCCTCCCTGCCGACCGCCTGCTCCATCGCGTCGATCGCGACCTTCTCGGTGATGCGCTCGGACATTGACCAGCCCACGACCTTGCGGGAGAAGGCGTCTATCACGGCTGCGAGATAGAGCCACCCTTCTCTTGTGGGTATGTAGGTGATGTCGCCCACCCAAAGCCTGTTGCGCTCGCCCACGGTGAAAGCGCGCTCTACCAGGTTCAACCGAGGGTCTCCCGGCTCGACCTTCTTCTGGATGCGGTGTTTTCGGGTCGCGCCCCTTCCGGCAAGTCCGAGCTTCTGCATGATGCGGAGCACGCGCTTCTCGCTCACGACGATGCCGCTTTTTCGCAGTTCGCGGTTGATGCGCCGGTAGCCGTAACGGCCCTTGTGCCGCTCGAAGGCCTCGGCGACGAAACCTTCGATCGCCTCCCGCTCTATCTGGGCGTCGGACTTCTTCCGGCCGAGATACTCGTAGAAACCGGATTTCGAGACTTTCATCAGCCCGCATGCCTTCTTGATGGGGCCGATCTCGCCCCTATGCTCTTTGAGGAACTCGAACCTCACGCATGGTCTTGACTCAAGAAGGCCCGGAAATTTTTTAGTATCTCGTTCTCGCGCTCGAGCTCCTCGACCTTCTTCTTGAGCTTCACGATCTCGTAGTCCTTGTTGATCTTCGGGGAGCCGTTTCCGGGGAACGCGCCGTCTCCCATCTCCTCGTATTCGCGGGCCCACCTTCTCAGCGTCGAATCCTTTATGCCGAGTTCCTCCGATAGGCCTTTGACCGTCATTTCCCCGGACAGGACCACCTTTGCCGCCGAGACCTTGAACTGCCTGTCGTATCGCTTTCTTCTTTGGGTCATCTTGAACACCTTTCGCTCTTAACTAGGTGTCCAATTCATCATACCCACTCCAATGGATACGCCTAGGCGCGGTCCAAGAAATCGTCCGAATCCCCATCTGACACTATTTCACCGCAACTTAGAAGGTGTCGGCGTATAACGCTTCACCCCAAATTAAATTGATTCGTTGAATAGACACATTCCGAATCTTTAGACTTCGCTTAATCTACAAGTGGGTATTATCACACATTAAGCACACGTGAAAGGATATACCCATGTCGCTTACACAGTCAGCAGAGCGTGCAGCGCTTAACAAGCTCATCGATTATCTCGACGACAACCCGCAAGAAAACATCGACAAAATCATGGACCTCGTGAACAAGCTGGTCCCCAATCGCGTATTTCCTGTACAGCGAGAGGCATTCACCAATGTCATCAAGAGCCGCGGCAATTGGTATGACCTGATCATGCGTGTGTTCAGCCTTAATCCCCAGATGCGAACCAAACTGCTTAAGACCCTCATTGTCGACGCCAACCTGCTTGCTTGGCCAGAGCAGGAAAAGAACCGCGAAAAGTACCAGTGCAACGTTCCGTGGGCCATCCTGCTCGATCCCACGAGCGCCTGCAACCTGCATTGCACGGGCTGCTGGGCCGCCGAGTACGGCTACAAGCAGAATCTCTCGTTCGAAGACATCGACTCTATCGTTACGCAGGGCAAAGCTCTGGGTACCCACATCTATATCTACACTGGTGGCGAGCCATTGGTGCGCAAGCGGGACCTCATCCGGATTTGCGAGAAGCACCAGGACTGCGTGTTTCTCTGCTTTACCAACTCCACGCTGATCGACGAGGCCTTCTGCGACGATATGATTCGCGTAGGTAATTTTGTCCCCGCCATCAGCGCCGAGGGCAATGAGCACACCACCGACGCCCGTCGTGGCGAGGGTACCTACGCAAAGATCGAGCACGCCATGAAACTCCTGCGCGAGCGCGACTTGCCGTTTGGTATCTCCACCTGTTGGACCAGCGCCAATGCCGAGACGGTTGCTACCGAGGAGAACATGGACTGGATGATCGGCGAGGGAGCACTCTTCTGCTGGTACTTCCACTTTATGCCGGTTGGCCGCAATGCAACCCCCGAGCTCATGCCCACGCCCGAGCAGCGCGAGCAGATGTATCACTTTATCCGCGAAATGCGTGAGAAGAAGCCGCTGTTTACGCTCGACTTCCAAAACGACGGCGAGTTTGTAGGCGGATGTATCGCCGGCGGCCGCCGCTACCTGCACATCAACGCCGCCGGAGACGTGGAGCCGTGCGTGTTCATCCACTACTCAAACGCCAACATCCACGATGTGAGCTTACTCGACGCGCTGCGCTCTCCCCTCTTTATGAAGTACTACGAGAACATGCCGTTCAACGACAACTACCTCAAACCATGCCCCATGCTCGAGAATCCCGACGTGCTGCCCAAAATGGTTGCCGAGAGTGGCGCAATGAGCACCGATCTTATCGAGAAGGAGTCACCCGAGCAGCTGCGCGAAAAGACCCAGGCTGCCGCCGAGGCATGGTCACCTGTCGCCGACCGCATCTGGAACGACTCCGACGATCCGCTATACGCCAAGCGTCACGAGGACAAGTCACAGGGTATGGCCGATAGCGACATGCACAAGTTCGAAAAGCAGGGCCGCACGCTCAAAAACGGCGATTAATGCTGTTCTACACGGCAAACGCTCAGAAATGAAGCGGAGCAGTCTCGAGGCTCATCTTCGAGGCTGCTCCGCCTTACCATCAAAACAGTTTTACTAAGTTGCGGTGAAATAGGGACTAGATCGTCCTTCCAATAACCAAAACAATCCCTATTCCACCGCAACTTCTTTAAGTTGTTGAATTATCGATGCTATTCGAAGCGAGATTCCAGACTCGACAGGCCGTTGAGCGTGAGGTCGTTAGCAACCTCCGAGACACGCTCGATAGGAACCGAGCCGTCAGACAGCGCCCACGTGCGATAGATACCGATAATACCCGACAGCAAAAACGCCAGATAGTAGTCGAACATTTCGTCCTTGAGACCTTGGGGCAGCAGATCGCGCTCGGCAATCTCGTGCTCGAGCGGCGCACGAAGACGAGCCATAAAATCATCGAGCGGAATATTCTCGATCAGCTGACGATTGAGCACCAAGTTGTTGCACAGTGCCTCGTTAACGGTTTTAAAGAAGGTCGCCGCCGCGCCCAGGGCGCGCTCGTTGGTGTCGCCGTCCATGGAAGCAAGCGTTTTCTCGACCGAGTCGACAATCATCTCCACCACATCGACGGCAATGGCATCGAGCAGGCCGTCAACCGTACCAAAGTGAACGTAAAAGGTCTTGCGGTCGACATTGGCCTCGCGCGCGATGGCACTCACCGTAATGTCTGCCAACGGCTTTTCCATGAGCAGGCGCTCGAAAGCGGAAAGGATGGCATTACGGCTGCGAACGATGCGACGATCAAGACGCGGTTTGCTGGTTGCCATGGGCGTGTCCCTTCGATATGCGAGCATTCATCAACAGATGAGAGATAATCTACGTAAGAGGATTATCCCCCATACAGCACAAATATGCCCCGCATCATGAAGAACGCACGACTGCCCTACTGCGACTTAGGGTGCTTCTTCTTATTGAGTGCCGACGGAGATACGCGAATACCATCGCCTGTCTGGCGCACATAGGCTTTATGAGCCGGCTTAGCGGTCCCAGAAGCCTTCTGAGCCTGCTTCTTGGGATCAACAGTAACAACATTCGCGGGGTGCGGCTTAGTGGGCGCAGAGGGCGTCTGAGGCGTGCGGCCGAGCTTGCGCATCACGCGATCCCAGCGCGCATGGATGCTCTCGTTGTGGGCGCTCTTAAGGCCCAGCAGGGGCGCAGCCAAAATGGTCGGCGCAATAAACGTAATGAGGCGCCACAGCAGATAGCCAGCGGTCGAAGCCGACCCAAAGAAATGACCCAAGAACAATGCAAAGCCGCCCTCAGCGCCACCAGTTCCACCGGGCAGGGGGACCGCAGAGCTCAGCAGCTGGACAAAGGCGCTCGCGGCCATGACCGAGAAAAAGTCGACCTCGTGGTGGCCAAAGGCAAGCATCAGGAAATACGGCACGAGGTAGAAAAACGCGAGTTGCAGCATGGTGATGACCACCGTGAGCAGCATGGAAGAAAAATGTCCGGCTGAAAGCTTGAACTTCTCGGAGAAGGAGTAGATCTCGCCATCGACAAACGTGCGCCATCCCTCGATCTTAGTGGCCGAGACACCAATGCGCTCAAGCCAATTGATGATGCAATGGGCGGCGCGCGTGACGGTCTTAGGCATGAGCGCGACGGCGAAGATGCCCAGCAAGATGCAGCAGTGCCCACCAAAGCTAAAGACACACAGCAGCGTCATGTCGCCATAGCGCTCGGCAAAAAACGGCATGCGAGCAAGCAGTAGGATAGCGCCCCAGGCAACGAGGCCAAACTGATACACGATAAAGCGCGTGAACTGCGTGGCGCCAGCCTCGCCGACATTTTGACCCGCCTTGGTCAGGCGGTAGATCTGGGCGGGAGTCGAGCCCATCATCATGGGCGTCAGGTTGCCAAAGAAGATGCCGCTCGCCTCGACCGAAATCAGGTCGCGGATGCCGACGGGTGAATATGGGTCGAGCCAGACGGCGATCGCATAGGCCACAATGCCAAAGAACAGATACATGAACATGCAAAGACACGCGACAACGAGCCATGGCGCCTGGACGCTCGACATTGCGGCCCAGAACTGCCCCATCTGCCCGGTTACCACCAGATAGACGATATAACCCACCAGCACGACGCCGATAAAGATGGCGCCGCGGCGTGCGCTCTTATTGTCATCTCCGCCCGAGGCCTCAACCTCGACCTGGGGCTTAGACGTATGCTGAGAGGACTCCGTCATGAG
>DBGBLM010000169.1:0-9734 GCA_048448865.1 Collinsella sp. | reverse complement strand
ATCGGAATCAGGGGTTGCGTCAGAGCCGGAGCCGTTGTTAGAGCCGGTGTCAACGGACGAATCGCTCGAGCCGGTAGATGAGTTAGAGGTGTCAGCGTCGGTCGAACCAGAAGCGTCGCTGTCCGTATTGCCGGCAGAGCTTGAAGGCGAATCGCCCGCAGCAGAGCCGTTCGAATTGGAGCCGTTCGAGGTAGAGCCGTCGTTGGTAGTGCCACCAGCAGAGCCATTACCGTCAGCATCGGTCGAGGGCGCATCCATCCTGTCATCGTTGGCATCGTCACTCGAGTCGTCATTCGAATCAGGTGTCGGAGAGGGCGCCGGTGTGGGCTCGGGCTGCACGGGCGTCGCGGCGGCAGCCTCGTCCTCAGCGATATAAACCAAGCAGTCCTTTAGCTCGTTGCGGTAGCGGTTCTTCCAGCCCTCATGATACTGGGGCTGACTTGAAAACTTGGTGGCAACATTGTTGACCACGCTATTGGAGAGCGCCGTCACAAATTCGCGGTCGGACATATCGTTGGAAAGATTCGCCCAGCGGAAAAAGTCCCTGCAGCCACCAGTGCCGCACATGTTGGTAATGCTCCACACCATGCCCTTGACGCAATCGGCGCGGCCCGAAATATCAATACCCAGGCCGCTCTTGAGCCACGCCTCGGTCACCGCATAGTACGAGTTATACGCATAGGCATCTTGAAGTGCTGAGAACTCAACAGGATCGGTGTTGTACGCACCTTGGAAGGCATCCTGAGCGATATGGCCCAACTCGGTGAGCTGGCCGTTCTCGTACATGGCATTGCTCGTGTTGGAAATCTCGCTGCCGCGATCAATCGCATCCTTGAGCATGCTGTATTTTTCGGGGTTGTAGTTGTAGGCCTGCTTCATAAACGGGATGAGCGACCAACGACGGTCGAACTGGTAATAGCCCAGCGCGTTGTAGCCGTCACCATACGAAAAGCCCTGGTTATAGTTGCCATGGCTCTCATATTTGGTGAAGTACTTCATCTCGGGAGTCACGTTGACAAACGAAACGCCCTGGACCGACCTCAGCACGCCCGAGAAGGACTGCTGGGTGTAGAGACCCTTATCGATATCGGTGGCATCCGAGGCAACGCCCGGCGTGGGCTCCTCGGCAGCGGCGGGTGCCGGCGCGGAAACGGCGCCAAACGAAAGCGCCAGCGTCAGGCCCGCAACAATAGCAGAATGCTTGGGCTGCATAAGATCCTCCCTGCATTGGTGTAGTTAAAGTGCAGTTTGCAAAGATAGAAATAAGTATTGCAGCTCGCCCGTTGTTGCACAACAACCCCTCGGTAAACGGCAACAACCCTCCGCGAAATCTTAAGGAAGTGCGCTCAACCTACAGCTTAATGTCAAAGTTGATTTCGGGGACGGCGGCCAGGTCGGCCAACGTCACGCCGTCGACGTACTTTTCGATCACGTCGTCCAGACCGCGCCAGAACTTGACGGTCGAGCACAAATCGCTGCGGGTGCAGCTGTTGTCGATGCCATCGCACGCCACCGGAGCCGTGCTGCCCTCGACGGCGCGCAGGATGTCGCCAGCACGCACCTCGGCGGGGTCCTTGGCCATCATGTAGCCACCGCCTTTGCCACGCACGCTCTTAAGCAGGCCCGCCTTCATAAGCGGACGAACCAGCTGTTCCAGATACTTTTGTGAGATATGCTCGCGGTCGGCAACCTCGCGCAGGGCAATCTTGCCCTCGGCGTCGCCCAGCGCCGCGATATAGATCATCAGCCGGAGGGCATAGCGGCCCTTGGAAGAAATGAGCATACCTACCCTCCCATCGCATCTGGGACAACATAACCAGGTTTGTTTGTCCCAAATCTTAAGTAAATGGGACAAACACAACAGGTTATTTTGTCCCAAAATTTGAAAAGTCGAGTGGATTAGTCGGGTTTTCCCTTGACTAACGCCGAACCCATAGTAACTTTATTCCGAGAAGATTCCTAGGGTTTAGTACACCTATGAGTACACCATATACAGAGAGGGACAGCATGAGCGCAAATCCGCTGCTTTCCATCGAGGGTCTGACCGCCTCCGTGGACGAGAAGACCATCCTCCACAACGTCAACCTCAACGTCGCCGCCGGCGAGACCCACGTGCTGATGGGACCCAACGGCGCCGGCAAGTCCACCCTCGGCCACCTGGTCATGGGCGACCCCGTTTACACGGTCAACGACGGCCGCATCGTCTTTGACGGCCAGGACATCACCGAGCTCACCACCGACAAACGTTCGCGCGCCGGCCTGTTCCTGAGCTTCCAGGCCCCGGTCGAGATCCCGGGCGTGCCGCTGTCGAGCTTTTTGCGCGCCAGCATCGCCGGCCGCCCCGGCCTGGAGATGAAGGGCAAGGAGTTCCGCCGTCGCGTCAAGGAGCTCGCGGCCGAGCTCAACATGGACACTGCTTACCTCAACCGCGAGCTGGGCGTGGGCTTCTCGGGCGGCGAGAAAAAGAAGGTCGAGATGCTCCAGCTTCTGCTGCTGCAGCCCAAGCTCGCCATCCTGGACGAGACCGACTCGGGTCTGGACGTCGACGCCCTTTCCACCGTTAGCCACGGCATGGACGCCTACCGCAAGAGCTGTGACGGCTCCATGCTCATCATCACGCACAACACGCGCATCCTGGAGCACCTGGATGTCGACCGCGTCCACGTTATGGTCAAGGGCCATATCGTGCGCGAGGACGACGCCTCGCTCATCCCCTGGATCGACAAGAACGGCTTTGAGACCTTCGAGCGCGAGGCCGCCGAGCAGCGCGCCCAGGCCGAGGCCGCCACTGCCGAGCAGCAGGCGTAAAGGGGCGACGCAATGACCAAGAACCGCACCGAGGTCGCGGACATCGACCGCAGCCTCTACGACTTCACCTATGGCGAGGAGGGATTCGAGCGCCTCGACGCCGGTATCACGCCCGACATCGTGCGCGAAATCAGCGCCAAGAAGGACGAGCCGCAGTGGATGCTCGACCTGCGCCTCAAGTCCCTCGAGATCTTTAACCGCTTCCCGGATCCGACGTGGGGTCCCTCCATCGAGGGCCTGGACATGGACAACATCGTCACCTACGTCAAGCCCAACACCGAACAAAAGCACGACTGGGAGTCGGTGCCCGACGACATCAAGAACACCTTTGAGCGCCTGGGCATCCCCGAGGCCGAGCGCAGCTATCTGGCGGGCGTCGGCGCGCAGTACGACTCCGAGCTCGTCTACCACAACATGCAGGACACCGCATCCAAGATGGGCATCGTCTACTCCGGCATCGAGGAGGCCCTGCACGACCCGCAGTGGGAGCCGCTCATCCACGAGAAGTTTATGACGCTCATCCCGCCCACCGACCACAAGTTTGCAGCCCTGCACGGTGCCGTGTGGTCGGGCGGCTCGTTTGTCTACGTGCCCAAGGGCACCAAGCTCGATTTTCCGCTGCAGAGCTACTTCCGCCTCAACGCCAAGGGCGCCGGCCAGTTTGAGCATACGCTCATCATCGTCGAGGACGATGCCGACCTGCACTTCATTGAGGGTTGCTCCGCGCCCAAGTACAACGTGGCCAACCTCCACGCCGGCGCTGTGGAGCTCTTTGTGGGCAAGCGCGCGCACCTGCGCTATTCGACCATCGAGAACTGGTCCAAGAACATGTACAACCTCAACACCAAGCGTGCGCGCGTGGACGAGGACGGCGACATCGAGTGGATCAGCGGCTCCTTCGGCAGCCACGTGGGTTATCTCTACCCCATGAGCGTGCTCAACGGCCGCCGCGCCCGCTCGAGCTTTACCGGCATCACCTTTGCCGGCGCCGGCCAGAACCTCGACACCGGCTGCAAGGTCGTGCTCAACGCGCCCGACACTTCGGCAACCGTCGAGACCAAGGGTATCTCCAAGAGCGGCGGCATCCAGACGTTCCGTAGCTCCATCGTGGCCACGCCTAAGGCCGAGGGCTCCAAGGCAACCGTAAGCTGCCAGTCGCTGATGCTCGACGACCAAAGCCGCTCCGATACCATCCCCGCCATGGACATCCGCGCCAAGAACGTCGACATCGGCCACGAGGCCACCATCGGCCGCATCGGCGACGACAAGGTGTTCTACCTGATGAGCCGCGGCATCTCGGAGGAAGAGGCCCGCACCATGATCGTCAACGGCTTTGCCAACCCGGTCTCCAAGGAGCTGCCGCTTGAGTACGCCGTCGAGATGAACAACCTGATCAAGCTCGAGATGGAAGGAGCGATCGGATAATGAAAAAGACCATGAACACGCCGAACGCATTTACGTCATCCGAGCTTCTGCAGTGCGACGTATCGGGAGCGACGAGCCCGACGACGCGTACTAAAGGTACGCGAGGAGGGTCGGAGCCCCGAGACGGCGTGCTGCAGGAGATCGGGGGCGTCAATGCGATGCCTGCCGCCACTTGGGGCTGGCTCAAGATGAACCAGACCAAGCTCGAGCTTTCGAACGAACTTGCCGCCGCTCCCACCGAGGCCGTTGAGGTCGAGGGCCTGGACGAGCAGTTCGCCGGCTCGGCCGACGTCTTCGACGCTGCCATGGACGCCATGGCCGAACGCTTCCCTGAGCGCCGTACCGCTGCCCCCGGCGATGCCGCCGATCGCGCCCGCATCACGCCCGAGACCGAGCTCGACGTGCCCGCCACCTCCGTCTACCAGGCCGGCGCCATCAAGCTCGAGGAGGAACTCTCCCCCGCCGAGGCCTTCGAGACCGGTATGGGTGAGGCCGCCTACACCTACCTGGCCGAGCACGCCACCAAGCGCATCGTCATCGATGTGCCCGCGTACCAGCACGCCACGGTTACTGTGCGCGTGAGCGGCGTCGACGCAGCGGCTGCGATTGCCGCCATCGATGTCGTCGCCCATCCGCAGGCAACGCTCGACCTGAAGATTGCCCTGGACTCCCCCGTTGCCGGCGAGGGCGTCGCGGGTTCTGTGCTGCGCGCGTGCGCCCACGAGTACGCCACCGTCAACGTGACCTGCACGCAGACGCTCGACGACAGCTGGATCGCGCTCGACGACACCGGCCTGTTCCTGGACGAGGGCGCGCGCGTCAACGTGCAGCACACTGTCCTGGGTGCCGGCGCCAGCGCTACCGGCCTTGCCGGCGACCTGCTGGGCGACACCGCCAAGGTGACAATCGATACCGATTACCTGGGTGCCCGCGAGCAAGTGCGCGACTTTAACTACGAGCTGCGCCACCGCGGCCGCAAGACCGAGTGCGAGATCGACGCCAACGGCGTGCTAACCGGCACGTCCAAGAAGGTCTACCGCGGCACCATCGACCTCGTACACGGCTGCAAGGGTGCAACCGGCACCGAGCGCGAGACGGTGCTTTTGGCCAACAAGGGCGTCGACAACAAGACCGTTCCCGTCATTCTCTGTGACGAGGACGACGTCGCCGGCAATCACGGCGCCACCATCGGTCACGTCCGCGAAGAGCAGCTGTTCTACCTCGCCTGCCGCGGCCTTGACCAAAACGCCGCCGAGGATCTGTTCATCCGCGCCAAGCTGGAGGACGCCGCGCTTTCCGCCACCGATGAGCGCACCCGCGCCGGCATCGTCCGCCTGGGCAACAACCTGATCGACAACTTTGAAGAGGAGCTCGCATGATCGACACCGAGCACGTTAAATGCGACACCTGTACCGCACCGGAGCCTATGGAGCTCGACGCCAGCGACGAGGCCTCGCGCGGCTGGCCTACCGTCGACATCGAGACCAATCCCTACAAGGCACAATTCCCGCTTTTCCAGCAGCACCCCGAGATCGCCTTCCTCGATAGCGCCGCCACCGCGCAGCGCCCCGCCTGCGTGCTTGACGCCGAACGCGACTTCTACCAGCGCATGAACGCCAACCCCCTGCGCGGACTGTACTCGCTGTCCGTCGAGGCAACCGACGCCATCGCGAAGGTCCGCCAGCAGATCGCCGACCTCATCGGCGCCTCACAGGCCAACGAGGTCGTCTTCACCCGCAACACGAGCGAGTCGCTCAACCTGGTCGCCAAGAGCTTTGCGCCAACGGTGCTCGAGCCCGGTGACGAGGTCGTCATTACCATCATGGAGCACCACTCCAACCTGATTCCGTGGCAGCAGGTCTGCCGCGAGACCGGCGCCAAGCTCGTCTACCTCTACCCCACCAAGACCGGCCAGCTCACCACCGAGGAAGTTCTTGCCAAGGTTGGTCCCAAGACCAAGATCCTGGCCGTGGGCCAGGTCTCCAACGTGCTGGGCGTCGAGAACCCGGTCAAGAACCTCGGCAAGCTCGTGCACAAGTACGGCGGCTATCTGGTCGTCGACGGCGCGCAGTCGCTGCCGCACATGCCGGTCGATGTGGCCGACCTGGGCGCCGACTTCTTTGCCTTTAGCGCGCACAAGGCCATGGGCCCCATGGGCATCGGCGTGCTGTGGGGCAAGATGGACCTGCTCAACGCCATGCCGCCCATGCTCACCGGCGGCGAGATGATCGATTCCGTCACCGAGCAGGACGCCGTCTGGGCGCCCGTCCCCGAGAAATTTGAGGCCGGCACCCAGGACGCCGCCGGCATCTTCGCCACAGGCGCAGCACTCGACTACCTGGTCAACACGGTGGGTTACGAGAACATTCAGGCCCGCGAGCAGGCACTCGTCCACTACCTGATGGGCGAGCTCATGCAGCTCGACTTTGTCCAGATCATCGGCTCCATCTATTGGGATAACCACCACGGCGTCGTGAGCTTTAACGTCAAGGGCATCCACCCGCACGACGTCGCGAGCATCATGGACATGGACGGCGTCTGCATCCGCGCCGGCCACCACTGCGCGCAGCCGCTGCTTACCTGGCTGGGTGTCGAAAACCTTGCCTGCTGCCGCGCCAGCGTGGCCTTCTACAACGACAAGGCCGACATCGACAAGTTCATCGCCGGCCTGCATCACGTTTGGAGCACGTTCAATGGGTAATCTGTACACCTCCACCACATTTATGGAGCACAACTCGCACCCCGACTATAAGTACGAGATGGATGCTCCCACGCACGAGCACGACGGCATCAACCCCAGCTGCGGAGACGAGCTCACCCTGCAGCTACGTGTCGAGAACAACGTGATCGAGGAGGCCTCCTTTACCGGCCACGGCTGCGCCATCAGCCAGGCCAGTGCCGACATCATGGCCGACCTCATCACCGGCGAGACCGTCGAGGAAGCTCACCGCCTGGCAGAGCTCTTCCTCGCCATGATCCGCGGCGAGCAGCTCTCCGAGGAAGACCTGGAAGACCTGGACGAGGCCGCCCAGCTTCAGGACATCTCGCACATGCCCGCCCGCGTCAAATGCGCCGAGCTCGCCTGGCGCACCCTCGACGGCATGCTCACGGGACAAAATAATCAGTAGTATTTGTCCCAAATCTTAAGAATTTTGATGGCCGAATCGCTTGACAAGAGCGGTTCGGCCATTTTCTATTCCGAGAGCTCAGCCTGAGCCTTCACCCGCGCATAAGCGCGCACGATACGAGATACGGTACTCTTGCTGATTCCCGTATACCGTTCGATCTCGCGCACCGTGTAGCCGCCATCGTGCAGAGCGAAAATGATTCTGTCTCGCCGCGAGGGCTCAACGGTCTTGAGATCATTGAGCGGAACGCCCAGGCGCTTCGCCAACTTGTTGGCGAAGACGTGGCGTTCCCACTCCGTCTCTTTCATATCGCACAGCGCTGGCTCACTGCCGTCGGGCGCCGAAAGCGAATAGGCAATAAAGCCCTCGGCAGAACCAAAAAGCTCAAGCACGCAAGAAGGATCAGAAAATCCCCCCGCGACATCGGCCGCGTCACCGTCGTAAGCGCACAAATGCTCCGCAAAGCTACTCCAGGGATAACGCTCGATTAGGCTAACGCCCGCCTCCTGCGGATCGGCGTGTACGGAGCGAATAGCCTCCATCACCTGCCAGTCGGTATCGAGCGAGCGCCGGTCAAAACGGTTCTGGAACAGATGCCCTGTGCGCCCCGTGCGTTTATTGAACCGCCGCGCGTACGTCAAAAGCAACCGGTGCATCGCCGCGCTCATCCTGTCCTCGTAATCTGTAAGCACCAAATGCACGTGATTGCCCATAAGGCACCAGGCGATAACCGTCACGCCCGCCTTGCGGCAGCACTCACGCATCAGCTCCAAGAACTCCCACCGGTCTTCATCGCCCTCAAAGATGAGCTGCTTGCCCGTACCGCGGGCACAGACATGGTAAAAGCCGGTAACCGTTCTCCAAACGCGCTGCATGGCGCTCCCTTCGCCGGGATCTGCTTGCCATCCAATACAGCACGATTGAAGCGCGCCATCAAAACATTCACGCAAAACAATTCGCTCGCGCGGCCAAAGGCAGTAAACAGGCGGCGAACGGCACCGTTGCAACAGGTCAACCCCTGCAACGCATACAAGAGCCGCCCAAAAGCTTGCCCAAGACGGACCCCCTCTACGGAAGTTCGCGACCACAGAACATAGAGTTAAACCGTTTCAATTAAAACTTCCGGACTTCTCGCTACGAAAACTGAGCCGTTCGCCGAATATTCCGTGCATTTCGCGGTATTATAGGGGTTGCATGTCATGTCCCTTTCGAAGGGTCGCCCGGCAATCGCCAGCCACGACCCCCAGACGGGACGCCAACACGATAGAGAGGAGAGGCATGCAGTACTCACAGGAAGTGGAGAACATGTGCCCCGTTGCCAAGGGTGCATACCACGGCCCCGCACCCATCCCCGAGGAGGGCAAGTGGGTCCAGGCTAAGGAGATTTCCGACATCTCCGGTCTTACGCACGGTGTGGGTTGGTGCGCACCTCAGCAGGGCGCCTGCAAGCTCACGCTGAACGTCAAGGACGGCATCATCGAGGAGGCCCTCGTTGAGACCATCGGCTGCTCGGGCATGACCCACTCTGCCGCCATGGCTTCCGAGATCCTTCCCGGTAAGACCATCCTCGAGGCCCTCAACACCGACCTCGTCTGCGACGCCATCAACGTTGCTATGCGCGAGATCTTCCTGCAGATCGTTTACGGCCGCAGCCAGACCGCGTTCTCCGAGGGCGGCCTGCCCGTGGGCGCCTCCCTCGACGACCTCGGCAAGGGCCTTCGCTCTCAGGTCGGCACCATGTTCGGCACCAAGGCCAAGGGCGCTCGTTACCTCGAGCTCGCTCAGGGCTACGTCACCCGCATGGCTCTCAACGACAAGAACGAGATCATCGCATTCGAGTTCCTGAACCTCGGCAAGTTCACCGACGCCGTCAAGGCCGGCAAGACCCCCGAGGAGGCCATCGCTGGCGCTATGGGCCACTATGGTCAGTGGGAGAACGCTGCCAAGTACATCGACCCGCGCACCGACGAGGAGACTCACTCCGTCGCCAGCGTGTTCCCGGTTCACGAGTAGAAAGGGAGGGAAATAACTATGACTGTTACGTTCGAAGGTTACGAGCGCCGCGCTGACAAGATCAACAAGTGCCTCGCCGACAACGGCATCGCCTCCCTCGAGGAAGCTCTGCAGATCTGCACCGACAAGGGCTTCAACCCGCGTGAGATCGTCAACAACACCCAGTCCATCGCCTTCCAGAACGCCGAGTGGGCCTACACCCTCGGTTGCGCTCTCGCTGTCAAGCGTGGCGCCAAGTCCGCTTCTGAGGCTGCCGCCATCATCGGCGAGGGCATCCAGGCCTTCACCGTTCCCGGCTCCGTCGCCGAGGACCGCAAGGTCGGTCTGGGCCACGGCAACCTGGGCGCTATGCTGCTCTCC
>DBGBLM010000168.1:0-6830 GCA_048448865.1 Collinsella sp. | reverse complement strand
CGCACACGCAAAACACTTTGTTGGGCGAATTAACGGAGCTCTTCTCGTTATCCTGGCGATAGCACAAAATGGGAGCCGCAATAAACGCGGCACGCTCGGCGCAAGCCCAAACCTTAAAGTTAAAGCCTGCGTCCTGATACGAAGCTCCCGGCGTGGGAAGGAACCGAATCTGATTATCGTTGAGGAACTCGCGCCGATAGATAGCCGACCAAATGGAAGGTTTGCGGTAGAAGATGCCCGGGCGATCGACGGGGCGATACGCGGCGCCCGTCATATGCTCGTCGATAATCCCAAACAGCTCACGGCGCTCGCTGGGCGTGGACCAATACAGGTAAAAGTCGCCCTTCACCACATCGGCATGCTCAGCATCGGCCTTGGCGACCAGCTTTTGGAGCGAATCCTCAAACATAAAGTCGTCGGACTCAAGGATGCCCACGTACTCGCCGCGCGCCATCTCCAGGCCGCGGTTCATCGAGTCGCCGTAGCCGCTGTTGGCCTTGTCGATCATCTTCACACGGGGATCGCGCTCCATGTACTCGCGGATGATATCCGGCGAGCTATCAGTGGAGCCGTCGTTGATACAGATGATCTCGATGTCCTTGAGCGTCTGCGCCACGGCGGAATCGAGGCACTCGCGCAGGTAGCGCTCGACATTGCAAATGGGGACAAGCAGCGAAACTTTAGGGGTATCAGAGTTCTGCAAGAGAACCTCCTGTTGAATAGCGTGTAACAGGGTTATTTTAGCAGCCGAGTTGCGGCGGGCGGCAGCGCTTGGAATTAGATAAAGCGCTCCAGGCAGGCTTTGAGACCGCGAGTCGAAAGATAGAACAGCGTGGCGTCTGCCATCGTAACGCCCGAGGTCGCCGTAACGAGCTTGTGAGCAACACGGCGAACGGCATCCTTAGCAGGCATATCCGCCCACTCCGTTCCCAAAAACGTCGTGAGGTCCATGTTGACGCGAGCCGCCACGCGATGGAAGTCATCGGCATCCAAGCGCGCCAGGTCGAACACAATGAGGTCCAAAAACCAAGTTATCAGCTCGCCGGGGCACAGGTCCAAAAGACCATAGGCCGCCCAGTCCTCCAAGACCTCCTCGAGCATCCTCATGTGGGCGTCAAGCTTTTTGGCGCGAGCCTCGGCACTGTTGAACTCGTGCGTCGCCGATTCACTCTCCATCACGTAGTGGTAGAACTTGTCCGGCATGACGACGGTCTTGCGGGCAAGCGCATAAGCCACAAATTGGAAGACGACGTCCTCGCCCAAAGCCAGACCGGGGGCGAAGCGAATACCTTCGCGATTGAGCAGCTCGCGCGAAAAAGCCGCGCGGCAGGCATAGGGCTGCGCATTCGAATGGAACAGCAGTTGGGGATCACAGGCGCCGAAGGTGCCAGCTTTGGGGCTCATGAGTTGCTGAACGCGTTTGGGGGCAGCATCGGCAGGTTCACAGACGCCGCCAAAAACGGCGGCCTCGGCATCCGCAGACTCCATGGCATGCAGCACGCGCTCGACCGTCTGGGCATCGATGTAATCGTCGGCGTCCACAAAAAAGACAGTCTCGCCCTCGGCAGCATCGATACCGGCATTTCGAGCGCACGAGACGCCCGCGTTTTCCTGGTCAATCACCAGTACACGATCGTCGGCCTGCGCGATCTGGCGCAACGCGTTCAACGAATCATCAGTCGAACCGTCGTTGACGCAGACAACCTGAATCGAGCGCTCGGACTGGGCCAACAGCGAATCGAGGCATCGCTGAATCGAGCGCGCAGAGTTGTAAACGGGGACGACAATGGTAGCTTTAGGACACGAGGCCTCTCCCATGCCGACCTACCCCCTCAGCGATTCGATGAGGAAGGCGGCGACCACGCCTGGGCCTCCAACCGAGGCGTAATACTTAGCACGCCCCAAGGCACCATCCGTCGCAAAACTCGGATGCTCGTCAACCCAGCCCTCAGGATCTTTGAGGATGGCAGCGAGATTCGCGCGCTTCCACGGCTTGAGGTCGTCAAGCGAAAACTCCCCCGCGTCCAAGGCCGCTTGGAACTCCTTGGCCATCTGCACCAGGAACTCCTTATAGAACTTAGGCGCCAGGCGCACGTAGTTCCACATGTACGAATCGTACTTAATGAGCTGATTGAACTTGAGCATGCGCGCGACGTCATCACTTGCGTGGTCGCGGGCATAATCCTCTCGAATCCAACGCTCAATCTCGGCATACTCGGTATTGACGCAAAAGACCTTAGCCGAAGAATTGACCGAGGAATTCTCGTTGTCCTGGCGATACGACAACACGGCATCATGCAGGTAAACAGCCTTATCGGCGCACGCGATCACCTTAAAGGCGAATGACGTGTCCTGAAAGGATGCCCCCGGAGTCGGCAGGAACGTAATGCCGTTGCGCTCAAGAAAATCGCGACGGTACACGGCCGACCAAATCGACGGCTTTTGCTTAAAGAACTGCGTCGTATCGCTCGGGTGCACCGGCTTGCCACAGTCCTTGGCTTTAAACATCTCGTGCAGCGAACGGCGCTCCTCGGGCTTAGACCAGTAGAAATCAAAGTTCGCCTTCGCAAAGTCGGCATTATTGCTATCGGCGGCCGAGACAAGCTTTTCGAGTGCGTCGGACGCCATAAAGTCATCGGACTCCAAGATGCCAACGTACTTGCCACGCGCCATCTCCAGACCGTGGTTCATCGAGTCGCCGTAGCCGCTGTTGGCCTTGTCGATCATCTTGACGCGCCCATCGCGCTCCATATACTCGCGGATAATCGCCGGCGAGTTGTCGGTCGACCCGTCGTTAATGCAGATGATCTCAATATCCTTGAGCGTCTGCGCCAGGGCGGAATCGAGGCACTCGCGCAGGTAGCGCTGAACATTGTAAATGGGAATAAGCAGCGACAGAACAGGGCTGCCAGAGGCGTTAGTAGACAAATGTGCTCCTTAGGAAATACCTGTCGTTTCATGGTATCAAAGGGCCAGCGCGCCGGCGGGCGTTTATATAATCTATGGAGCCTCTTGCGGGCAAAGCAGCCCCACGTCATGCGGCGGGCCCATGGCAGGTTCCTGCGTTTTATTCAAAGCTTGCCGCCAAGGTGCGCCGAGCCTTTACAATAGGACAGTCCCAAGGACGTATTCGATAGCTTCCGCGCAGCACTCGCCCGCCGCGCGTGAAAGGATATATTGCCCCATGCCTTCAACCCTTCCCGCTCCCATCGACAAGCTCGCCATCGTCGTCGTTACGTACAAGCGCCAGGAACTCCTGGCCAACTTGTTCGACTCCATGACCGATCTTACGGCAACGCCCTGGCGCATCGTGATTGTCGATAACGAGAATTCGCGCGAGACCGAGGCCATGTGCACCGCATTCAACGAGCGCCTGGCCAACCTGTGGGGCATCGACACCGAGCAGCCCGACGCGCAGGGCGGCACCGACCGTGTCATCTACGCCCCGCAGCTCGAAAACGGCGGCGGTGCGGGCGGCTTCTCCGCCGGCACTAAATGCGCCTACGACTTGGGGGCCCAGTGGTTCTGGGTCATGGACGACGACGTGCTCGTCATCCCCGAAGGCATCGAGCGCTTGGCCAAGTGGACCGACCGCTACGACGTCATCCAGGGTTCGCGCCTGGACTTTGACGGCGGCGCCTTCTTTTGGCAGTACCAGCTCATCCTTTCGCTCGGCATTCCCAACCCCGTCGCCAAGTGGGACTTGGGTCCAGAGGGTTATCGCGCCATGAACCAGCTGTGCTTTGAGGGCGGCATGTTCTCGCGCCGCGTGGTCGACAAGATCGGCCTGCCCGATGCGCGCTTCTTTATCTACGGCGACGATGCCTGCTACGGCTACGTAGCCAGCCAACACTTCCCCGCCGCCGTTGTTGCCGACGTGGTGCTCAAGCGTGCCCGCGCTGTCTCTAACTGGGACATCGCCGGTAAGCGCCAACTCAACTCCACGAGCGACACCAACCGTTACTACATCATGCGCAACCGCGGCTATCTGGCCCGCTACATGCAGATTTACGGCGACTATCACCCCGTGCTGTTCCGTCTGGGCAACGCCGCGACCTTCTGCAAAGAGTTCATCCGCTTGGCTGCGGTCGACAAATGCTTTAAGACCGGTATTCCGGCGCTGCGCCGTGGCATGAAGGACGCCCGCAAGATCATCAAGGACCCCGACTGGAAGCCCATGCCGCCCATGAAGGACACCGAGTAACGGAAGCCGGAAACACCTCGGCGCTTAAAGCCGCTGGCACACCGTAGCCACATGCTGCCCATCAAAACCGAACCCCCAACGCATGCGACCCACGCCGGGGCGCGGTACACGGATTTCGTCGATGCCGTCGCGCTCTATGTCGAGTAGCGACTGCACGGCCAGCAATTCCAGTCCCAGCGCATCCACATCGGGGTCATACATCAAGTTAATCGTTATCAGCGGGCGCTCGTCCAGCATGCCAATCGTATCTGCTACGTCGAACACAGCACCCGTAGGGAAAACCTGGATGTCCCAGCGACCTGCGCCACACTTTCGCCTCGAGGCAGGATTGGCATAGCCCGGTAAGCCAAAGCAGAGCCCCTGCAAGAGCAGATGATATGGCAGCGACTTATCTGGGTCGGTCTCACCGATTCCCGCATCCCCCAGGATGCGGCTTAGCGCCCGCCTCACGGTATCCTCGTTCCCACGGCACAGCCCGTCGCGAAACGCATCGACGTCTCGAATGTCTTCGGCAGCGCACTCAAACCACTCAACAATCACTAGACGCAAGGCCTGTCGAAGCTCGTTATTGGGCAATCGCAAAGCACGGAGGCGATTGCCGTGCTCTGGCTCCTCAGTCATATCCGTCGTGAGAAAACCGGACAGATACAGCGCTGTCCACATGCCATCGTCAAGCGAGACATCTGGCTCTGCAGTGCCCAAACAAAGCGAGACCTCAGCGCACCCATGGGCCTCGAGCAAATCAAACAAGACCGAAAGGCGGTCGAGATTCCACCCGGCAACTACCCTACTCAGGCAATCGGCATATCCATACAGATCGGCACGCACAGGCGCCGTGCAGCCTCGGCCAAGAAAACCGATCACACGCTCTGGACTCGAGCAATAGGCCCTGCCAAACCGATACCCCTCGAGCCATTCACGCGCATCATCCAGGTATTCCTCGCGCCCAGCATGATTCAAAAGAGCCTCGACCTCGGCATCCGAAAAACCGAAACATCGGTCACACCACGCCGACAGCGGCGTCGTCAGACAATACGAGCAGCCGCGCGAAGAAAGCGCCGCTTCGGCAGGACCGGGACACTCCCCCATCAGACACGTCAGCCGCAACGAATCGCGCGCAGTGGCAATGGCGTCAAACAGCACACGGTCAAGTAGTTCTGCCGGATCGGCGTCGGAAGCGTCCCTCGCGCTCGCACGGCGAGACCACGCCGCATCGTACCCATCAACGAGCAATACAACCTGCTCATCGCTGGCAATCTCCAGCAGCTCTATGAGCACGCCAAGCACCGAGGCGACCTCGTCCTCGCTCGCCGCGCCACGCGCAACACGTTCGATGTGACGCACCTTGTCTCGAGCTAAATCTGGAGCCTCCAAAAGCGCCAGCAGGCGGGCGCACTCGCCCGAAAGAGCATCGCGCACGACGTCGGCAACAGCGGGGCCACGCCTCGCAGCGCCAGAAAAGTCCAGCGATATCACCGGATAGCAAGCGTACTCATCCCGATAGCGCCCGCCGTCTGCATCCCAAATCTGAGCATCGGCAAACAAACGCTGACCAGAGCGACCGACCGCTGGACGCTCCAGAAAAGCCCTGAGCATCGACAAGTTCATGCTCTTGCCAAAACCCTCGGGTCGACAGCACACCACAACGGACGCGTCGCAGTCCAACACATCGGCAATAAACATGGTCTTGTCAACCAGCACGCAGCAACCAAGTGCCTCCGCATAGTCGTGTATGCCAATGGGCAAAACCGCATCGTCGGCACAGCCGATCAAGCGCACGCCAAAGCCAGCAGCACAATCAACATTTGCCTGTTCAGACACCAAAACGTTCCCCCTAAATCGCAGCACGACGCCAATTGTAATGACCGCATCGCATGTACCGATGTCGCCGCGCGAACATATCGGGCAACGGTAGCAACAAGAGGTGTGAGGGGGCACAACTAATCGTTGCACAACAAAACGGGGCCCGACGCATTCGCACCGGACCCCGTCCCGATTCTTTAGTTATCTGGCAACCGAGAGGCTACTCCTCCGAGCCGTCCTCCCCAGAAGCCTTCTTCTGCTGATCGAGCTTATGCTTACCACTTACGATAGACGTAGCGCCCAGTGTGGCCAAGCTCGCGCTGGCAAGGCTCGCCATCACAATCAGATCGCCCGTCTTGGGCATATTGCCGCCCGAGGACTTGGTAGCTGTAGTCGTCGTGGTCGTGGTGGTCACCGTTTTGGAGTCATTTTGCTCCTGATTCTGGTTGTCAGCACCGCTCTTGTCATCGTCTTCGGACTGTTTCTTTTCGTCCTCGGTCTTTTTCTTTTCGCCCTCGGTTTTGCTCTTGTCCTTCTCCTCAGATTCAGACTTCTTACCCTCGTCCTTCTCATCAGAGCTAGGACCCTTATCGGATTCATTCTTCTCGGAAGCCTTGTCCTTGGAGTCGCCCTTTGCGGCTTCGGTCTTTTCCGTGGAAACCTGATCAGAGTTGTCCTTGTTCTGGACCGAGCCGTTATTGACGCCAGCCATCAGCGAAGAGCCCAGCGTAGAACCAAGCTGCACGGAGAAAGAAGGCTTCTTGTCCGGCGAAGCAACGGGAGCGTCCGGCGCCTTATTCGAGTCGCCCTTGGAAGCATCGGA
>DBGBLM010000167.1:0-3200 GCA_048448865.1 Collinsella sp. | reverse complement strand
TCATCATTATCTGCGGTCTGTTTGCCATGCAGCGCGCCGGCACCTCGTCAATCGGCAAGCTCTTCGGCCCGCTCATGACGCTGTGGTTCCTGTTCCTGGCGGGCGCCGGCCTGTTCAACATGCTCGGCAATCTGTCCATCCTACGCGCGCTCAACCCCATCCGCGGCATCATGTTCCTGTTCTCGCCCATCAACCACTCGGGCATCATGGTGCTCGGCTTCGTCTTCCTGTCGACGACCGGCGCCGAGGCCCTCTACTCGGACATGGGCCACGTTGGCAAGGCCAACATCTATGCATCCTGGCCGTTTGTTAAGGCAGCGCTTATCCTTAACTACCTGGGTCAGGGAGCTTGGCTGCTCGCCAATAACTCCAACCCCCAGATGCTCGCGATGGATATCGTTAACCCGTTCTATATGATGCTTCCCGAGCCCCTGCGCCCCTTTGCCATCGTGCTTTCGGCCGTGGCGGCCATCATCGCCTCGCAGGCCCTCATCACCGGCTCATTCTCGCTGGTATCCGAGGCAACGCGCCTCAACCTTATGCCGCACCTGCGCATCCACTACCCCAGCGACACCAAGGGTCAGCTCTATATTCCGCTCGTCAATAACATCATGTGGGTCGGCTGTATCTTCATCGTGCTGCTGTTCCAAAACTCCGAGCGCATGGAGAGTGCCTATGGCCTCGCCATCACCGTGACCATGCTCATGACCACGACGCTTTTGACGAGCTATATCACCGGCATCCTCAAGCACAAGCTGGGCGCCTGCATCTTTGCCCTGCTCTTTGGTGCCATTGAGCTGTGCTTCTTCGCTTCGTGCCTCACCATGTTCTTTGACGGCGGCTACGTCATGATCTTCCTGGCCGCACTGCTGTTTGGCCTTATGTACGTGTGGCGCCGTGGCACCGCCATCGAGCGCACGCAGACGATTCTGTTACCCGTCTCCAAGTACATCGATCAGCTCAACCGTCTGCGCAACGACGAGACCTATCCCGTGCTCGCCGACAACCTGGTGTTTCTCACCAACAGCCCCGATCCGCTCACGCTCGACCGCGACGTGCTCTATTCCATCCTGGATAAACATCCCAAGCGCGCCAAGGCGTATTGGTTCATTAACGTGCATGTCACCGACGAGCCCTATACGCACGAGTATTCCGTCGAGACCTTTGGCACGGACTTCCTCTTCCGCGTTCGCCTGGACCTGGGCTTTAAGGTCAACCAGCGCGTCAACGCCTATCTGCGTCAGATCGTCGGCGACCTGATGGCTTCGGGTGAGCTGCCGCCGCAGCACCACACCTACTCCATTTACGAGACGCGCGGCAACGTGGGCGACTTCCGTTTTTGCATGCTGCGCAAGATGCTCGCCCCCGAAACGGACATCAACCGCAATGACCACCGCGTGATGGCCATCAAGTACGCCGTCCGCCGCGCCTGCGGAAGCCCGGCACGCTGGTACGGTCTTGAGAACTCGGCCATCATCATCGAGTACGTGCCGCTGTTTGCCCGCATGCGCCCGGCCGTTAAGCTCGTGCGCACCCAGGTGCCGCTCGAGGTTCAGATTGAAGAGGCCGAGGAAATGGAAGTCGACATCTTCTCGGACGACTTGGTCAACGGCAACGAGGCCGGTAGGGACATGAACATCGACCCCACCGAGCTGCTCGAGAGCGTCGCAGATATGCCCGAACAGCAACAGCTCGACGGCCTCGAGAGTGAACAACTCAACGACGCCAACTTCTAGCGACGTCACAAATCAACGACAGCGGCCCTGCACCTCACGAGAGATGCAGGGCCGCTTTGCATTGCGGTAAAGCCATCGGCTACGAACGACGCGGCTCGGGAACCACGAGCCTATCGGGGCTCGCGCCCTCGGCATCCATCAGGCTCACGTAGCGAATCGACGGATCCCCAAACATCGCGTAGTAATAATTGCCCGTGCGCGCGCTAAAGCATCCGGTGTAGATAGTCTTCTCGAACTTGCCATCGCCCATCCTGGACGCCCCCTCGATCATCACCACGCCCTCGAGCGAGCGGAACATGCGAACGACGTTTTCGGTCTCGCTCTCCTTTTGCGGGTAATTGGCATTGAGGTACGCCGCCTTTACAAAACGGCTCGGCGAATAGCAATCGCCCGGAATGCCGCGCATGCCGGCACCGGCTCCATAGGGCTTGAGCTCGGCGCCACGCCATGTCGCCGTCTGCGGAAAATCGCTTGTGGCGGTGATATAGGTGCGGAGGTTTTCCATGTGCCACGGGAAGGTCGGCTGGTTGGCAAGGGTGTCGACCGGATCGTCGTATACATGCAGACCGTCAGCCATCATCTCGACCACGATGCTGCGCTGGCTGTCGCCGATAATCCAATGGAGCAGCGACACGCCCAGCCCCTCTCCGGCAGATTTGGCGACAATCACCGTGTCGCGCAGCGCGACCTCGACCTCATCGACCGTCGAGAACGTCGCTGCCATCCACAGGGGGAACTCATAGGCCGCGATATTGGTCTTGCCGTCGACAGGGTCCTCGGCATACTCGGCATAACCCGGGAAATTGAGACCCGCCACGGCGAGGCCCGCATCGTTGCCGCAATCGAAGAACATAGGGTAGTTCTTGTAATCGATGCACATACCGATCACCGCGTGCGCCGCTGTCGCGTCGTCGATAAACGAATACGGAATGTGAAACCCGCGCGGCATCACGCGAACCTGTTGGCCGTAGTCAAAGCTCCAGTCGAGATTGCGGCCCAGATACATGTGGCCAGAATTATCGGTAAATCGAATACTCGTACACATAGCGCCTCCTAGCTTTACGTTCTTGCTAATTTCATTGTCTCCAAACAAAAAGGCGCTAAACACAAAAGCCCGGACATGACAACAATGTCACGCCCGGACTATTCAAGCAGGATAAACTCAACCAAGTTAACCCCGCAGGTCGTCTAAGGGGTCAAAGTGCCGCAGATTGCCACGAAAGAGGAGCGAAGCGTACTTAAGGTACGCGAGCGACGATTGAGCGGCAAGGTGCGGTGCTTTGGTCCCCTTAGACCAACTTTCCAAGACAGTGGTCGATCATATGCTGGATCATCTGTGCCTCAAAGCCCGCGTAGTCGCGGCGGCACTCCTTCATCTTGCCGTCGACGATCTGATCAAAGGCGACCTTGCACTTGATATAGCGCGTGGACTTGGTGACCTCCTCGTGCGTCAGGCAGCTCTCC
>DBGBLM010000166.1:0-3142 GCA_048448865.1 Collinsella sp. | reverse complement strand
CCTGTAAGGTTGCTCCGATAACGCCTGAGATTTTACCACGACATACCCGAGCATAAACGTTCGTTTGTTCACGAATACCATCCGATTGGACAAATTTTGACCGTTTGCCCCACAGAATCGACCCACTGGGGAAAATAGCTTGACGATTGAGCGGTCTTCGTGGTTCGGACGACGGCTTCGAGCCTACATCTGCATAAACGGGTTCTGCATAAGTTCGCGCGCCATCGTGGTCGAATCGCCATGGCCCGTCAAGCAAACGGTATCGGGCGGAAGCATCTTGGCAAGTTTGGAGAGCGAGCGCATAATCGCCGCCTCGTCACCGCCGGAAAGATCGGTACGACCGTGGCTGCCCGGGAAAAGCGTGTCGCCCACAAAGGCGATGTTCCCCCGCTCGGTCGCGGCGAACAGGACGATGCCGCCCGGCGTATGCCCCGGCGTCTCGATCACCTGCAGGCAGACGTCGCCCACCTCGATTGTATCGCCCTCGGCAAGCAAACGCGTCGGCTCACCCGGATCGGGTGTCTCGATACCCCACATGGCGCGCTGCTCCTCGATATTTGCGCGAGGTACCGTCACGTCCTTAGCGCACAACTCATATAGCGCGCTGTCGCCAACGACAGCTCGAACCCCGGCAACCCCGCCAACATGGTCGGCATGACCGTGCGTGCAGACAGAGCCGAGCACGCGCACCTCGGGATGCGCGGTGCGGATATGCTCCACAAGACGCTCGCCCTCCCACGCCGGATCGACGATTAAGCACTCGTCATTCGAAATCACGGCGTAGCTGTTGGTCTGAATCGGGCCGTTGACGAGCGCCTCAATCGAAGCCGCGCCTCGGGGTGTCAGGTCCAAAGTCATATCGCCCATGCGCATACCCTCCTTCTAAAATACGTTCGAGGCACCAAACGATGCCTCGAACGTAACCAATATCTATGATGCTGAGAGGCTCTCGCACCTACACACGGCGCTTGAGCTGAGCTCCGCCTTCGCCGGGCATAAGACGGCGAGCGTCGTAGACCGAATCGACACTGCTGATGGAAGCCAGCAGCGGATCCAGACCACTCGCGTCCGAGATCTCGACCATAAAGCGCAGGGTTGCAATACCCTCGCGGTTGGTCGACGTGGCGGCAGAAAGGATATTGCCGCCCGCATCGCCAATGGCAATGGTGACATCCTTGAGCAGGCCCATACGGTCCAAGCACTCGACCACGATCTCGACCTGGAAGAGGGTGTCGGCAGCGCCGTCCCACTCCACATCGATCATGCGCTCGGGATGTTCCATAAGACCCTTGACGTTAGGGCAGTTGGCGCGATGCACCGAAACGCCACGACCGCGCGTGATGAAGCCGACGATGTCGTCGCCCGTCACGGGGTTGCAGCAATGAGCCAGACGGACCAGCAGGCCGCTGTTGCTCTCGCCCTTGACGATAATGCCGTTACTGGCGCTCTTGCCGCGCTTTTGCGGCTTGCGGTTGGAGCCGCGAGCGGGCTGCTTCACGACCTCGGCGATAGCCTCGGCCTTGGTGAGCTGTTCCTCGGGCTTGGGGTCCAAGATTTGCTCGACCTTATTGCCCACAGCGCGCGGGGCAACCTTGCCGGCGCCGACGGCGGCAAACAGGTCCTCGAGCTGCTTGAAGTTAAACTGCTCCGCCACGGCGTTGAGTGCACGCGTCGAACGCGGCGTAGAAATGCCATAGCCACGCTTACGCAGGTCCTTGGCCAGCATATCGCGACCAGCAGCAGCGTCGTCGTCCTTGGTCGCAGCGGCAAAATAGCGGCGGATCTTGGACTTAGCCGAAGGCGTCTTGACGATCTTGAGCCAATCACGCGACGGCTTGGAACTCTTGTTCGTCAGGATCTCGACACGGTCACCCGTCTTAATCTCGTGCGTGAGCGGAGCCACCGCACCGTTGATTTTGGCGCCGACGCAATGGTTTCCCACCTCGGTGTGAACGGCATAGGCAAAGTCGAGCGGCGTGGATCCGGCACGAAGCGCCATGACCTCGCCCTTGGGCGTAAAGACGAAGATCTCCTGATCGAAGAGGTCAACCTTCAGCGAATGCAGGTATTCCTTGGCGTCGGTAATCTCATCAGACGCAGCCCAATCGAGTGAGTGCTTAAGCCAGTTAATCTGGTCGTCCAGACGCTGGGCATCATTGGTCTTAGACGCAGACGATCCGCCCGACTTCTTATATAGCCAGTGGGCGGCAATGCCGTACTCGGCCTGCTCATGCATCTCGTAGGTTCGAATCTGAATCTCGAGTGGGCGGGCCGTGGGGCCGATAACCGTCGTGTGGAGCGACTGGTAGTTATTGACCTTGGGCATGGCGATATAGTCTTTAAAGCGACCGGGCATGGGGTGCCACAGCGTATGCACCGCGCCGAGCGTGGAGTAGCAATCGCGCACCGAATGCGTGATGACGCGCAGTGCCACCAGGTCGTAGATCTCGGAGAATTCCTTGCCCTTGCGCTTCATCTTTTGGTAGATGGACCAATAGTGCTTGGAACGGCCGTTGATCTGGAAGCCTTCCAGGCCAATGCGGTTGAGCTCGTCGGTGAGTGTCTTGATGGTCTCAGCCAGATAGCGCTCACGGACCTCGCGCGACTCCGCCACCATGCGCGCAATGCGCTGGTAGGCATCGGGCTCCAGGTAGAAGAAGGACAGGTCCTCGAGCTCCCACTTAATAGAGCTCATGCCCAGGCGGTCGGCCAAGGGCGCGTACACGTCCATGGTCTCGCGAGCCTTAAACAGGCGACGATCCTCGCGCAGGGCTGCCAGCGTTCGCATGTTGTGCAGACGGTCGGCAAGTTTAACGATGATGACGCGAATGTCCTTGGACATGGCGAGGAACATCTTGCGCAGCGTGAGCGCCTGCTTCTCGTCCATGCTGTCGACTTCGATATTGGTGAGCTTGGTCACGCCATCGACGAGCTCGGCCACCGTATCGCCAAACAGGCCGGAAACATCGGCGAGCGAGGTCTCGGTATCCTCGACGGTATCGTGCAGCAGCGCGGCGCACACCACATCGCAGTCCATCTTGAGATCGGCCAAAATGATGGCAACCTCGACGGGATGGTTAATGTACATCTCGCCCGAGCGCCGCTTTTGGTTGCAATGCTTCTCGGCAGCAAAGCAGTAGGC
>DBGBLM010000165.1:0-47860 GCA_048448865.1 Collinsella sp. | reverse complement strand
TTCGAATGGAGCGCCGTCGATGGCTCGGACGAGAAGGGCGCATGGATTGTTGAGTGGACGGTGTACGCGAACCATCACAAGAGCGACGCCGGAGAATATTATGGAGCCGGAAAGCTCTACGGTAAATCGCTGAATATTGTTGACAGCCTTCCGGACGGCATGAGCTATGTTGCGAATTCCGCCAAGTACACGCTCGTGCGGAATCCCTACGATCTGCATAAGGATCTTTGGCGCGGAAACGAGGCCGAGGAGGTCGTTACGGATCAGACGCTCGCCGCCGACAACGTCAGCCGCAACGGCAACACGGTCACCTTCTCCATCCCCACGACTGAGCTTGAAAGCTATGCCGGCTACGCAAAGCTCACGTACAAGACGGCGGTCAAGCGCAGCAAGCTCAACACCTCCACGAACAGGGCGGAGTTCACCAACACCGCCAGCATCGAGTCAGGAAACAAAAAGTTCTCCGATAGCGGTATCGTCACCATTAAGAACAACGTCATCAAAAAGTCTGGCGAGCAGGTTGCCAATAGCAATCGCATCAAATACACCATTTTTGTTAACGAGTCTGCCGTTGCCCTTAAAAATGGCACCGACTTCCTCGAGCTCGTCGATACCATGGATGCCAAGTGCACACTGGCGCCGTCGACGCTTAAGGTCTATGAGAGCGTGAGCGGTGCCTGGGTCACGCTGCCCCAGAAGGACTATTCGTCGAAGATGGAGCAAGTTAAGGATGAATCTGGCTCGCGTGCGAAGTTGACTCTTGAGGTGCCCGACGAGAAATACCTCAAGGTCGAGTATGAGGTTATCCCGACCGGAAACCCCGGTGAAGAGGTGTCTCTTTCCAATACCGCCGAGCTTACGGGTGTGACGGAAGGCTCGGCGATCGACGAGCAAAAATGGACCATCCAGAGTGCTTCTGCCAGTGCGGGCGGCAACGGCTACGGCATCACGATGACCAAATACGATGCGCAGCAGGTTGGAGCGACGCTAGGGGGAGCTGAATTCACGCTCTATAGCGTGAACATGGATCAGGTCGCAACGGTAGGTATCGAGAATGCAAGGACTAGGTTTGAAACCGCTAAGACCGACGCCAATGGCAAGATCTCATTCGGTACAAGAGACAAGGCGATGAGCAATTGCGTGCTCTACCAGCTCGTGGAGACGGATGCGCCCGAAGGCTACGCTGTGGCAAGCCCCACGTGGATCATGCTCAAGGGCGGCGTGAGCGACGAAGATTATCAAACTGCGCTAGCTAAGGCGAAGACCATCGCCGGCGGTGCGGAGATCATAGGCGATGACAAAAAGGACGAGATTTGGGTCTATGACAATCGTCTAAAGGGATCCGCAACAATTCGGGCTAAGAAAGTGCTTGAAGGGGGCACATTCAAGAAGGGGCAGTTCTCGTTCGCACTCAAGGACGCCGACGGCAAGGTGCTCCAGACGGTGACCAACGACGCCGAGGGCAACGTCTCCTTCAACGTCGACTACAACAAGGCCGGTACCTACACTTACGCCATCTCTGAGGTCGTCCCCGAGGGCGCCGAGAACAACGTCAAGGACCACATCGCCTACGACACAATCGGGCACGATGTTACGGTTAACGTGACTATCGACAATGAGCATGAGCAGCTCGACACCGTCGTCACGTATGACAATGGCTCCCGGGAGCCGCCGACTTTTACCAACAGGTACTCGACCACGCTTCCTGAGGCGGGCGGTGCTGGCTTGACTATGACGTATCTGGCCGGCGCTTCGATGCTGTGTTTTGCTGCGACATGGATGCATGCTCGTCGCCATCGCGATCAGGGTCGAGGTGGTCGCCGTGAGTAGGCTTTGGCGCCGCTTGTTGGCCGTGGCGACGATAGTTACGGTCGCTATGCTCTCTTTTGCGATGCTGCTCGGGACGGCTCATGCTGCCGATACCGGTGCCATTACGGTGGACGGTACAGTCGCGACTCGGTATGACGCGTACCGGATCTTTTTGGCGACCGTTGCCGACGATGACGATGCCGGCCAAAAGGTCGCAACCGATGTAGCGTGGGCAAACGACGCAGTTCGCCAGGCTGTTCTTCCCGTGCTTCATGATGCTGGACTTGATGGTTCGGCATCGACGGCGCAAGCGGCGGCCGCATGGATGAATGCCGACGGGCACATGACGACCGCGCTGACGGCAAAACTTGCCCGCGCAATTGTCAAAGCAGGCGCCGTGTCCGTGGCCCTTAACGCGGGCACGACGGCCGAGCTGCCCTGCGGTTACTGGCTCATCGTCGCCGACGACGCCATCGCCCAGGGCGAGGCCGGCACCGCGCCGATCGTGGTCCTGGTGGGCGGCGGCGCCGTCACCGTCAAGCCCAAGGCCGCGACGCCCAAGGTCCAAAAGCACGTGCTGGAGGACGGCACCGCCGCCTGGCAGAAGGCCGCCGACGCCACGGTCGCCGACGACCTGTACTGGCGCCTCTCGGCCACGGTCCCGGCGGGCCTTGCCGCCTACGACACCTATACGGTGCAGTTCGTCGACACCATGGGCGCGGGGCTCGACCCCTCCAAGGTCGCCGCGAGCATGCGCGTGTACGTGCCGCCCTCACATGCGGCGGCTTCGACGCCGTCGCATGTGAGGGCGGCAACGCCAGCTCGACGCCGGCTAAAGGGTGGACAGACATTACTTCACAGTGCAAGGTCTCGACCGAGGGCAATGCCTTCACCGTGCGCACCGGCGACCTGGTCGCCGCCCTCGGCGGGGTTGACGCCTTCACCGCGGGCGCCCGCGTGGTCGCTGTCTACAATGCGCCGTTGGGGGCCAACTGCAATCAAGGCGCTACCAAGGGCAACCCCAACGAGGTCTACCTGCGTTACCCGCGCTCTCCCCTCGCCGATCAGTCCGGCGACGCCGGATTCACCCGCACGCCGAGCGATGACGCGTGCGCCTACACCTGGGGACTCAGTCTGGTTAAGCGCTCAAGCTCGGACGATGAACCGCTCGCGGGCGCCAAGCTGCGCATCATCGATGACCGCGGGCGCATTCTAATGAGTGACGGCTCGTGGTCGACGGATGTCGACGTGTGCGTCGCCACGGGCGCGGATGGCCATGTGGAATTGAGCGGTGTGGACGCGGGTGTCTACACCGTCGAGGAGGTCGCGGCTCCCAAGGGATACACCGCCTTTGAGGGCAAACGAACGGTAACGGTTACGGCCGAGGGTCTGGACGTCAAGCAGGTGGCAGCTGCGAAGCCCAAAGTGACCGTGTCGGCCGGAAGCCCTCTGCGGGTTGATATCGCCGATGCCGGGACGGGTTCGATTGAGCTGTCGGTGCTCAACACCCCAAGTAAAGAAGCAAGTCGTGGCTTTATGCCCTCGACGGGAGATAGAGCGTTGGTGCTGGTGGCGGTTTTGGCTGCCATCGGAGTGGCGGCTATTGTTGTCGCGCTCGTCATCAAGCGGGGAGGAGGTCGCCGTGAAAAATAATTGTCCCCCCCTTGTTCAATGGCGTACTGCCTCCGTAGCGAGTGACGCGCAGGTCCATCGGCCTGATGATCATTGGTTTTGAAAAAGTTACTAGAGAACCCTCCAAGAAAAGTGGGGCACCCGGTCGATGCGATCGGGCGCCCCACTTCGTTTGTTGGTGCAAAGTAACCTGACCCCTTTGCACCACCACAAAGGTGCTTGGCATCTTTGTGGTGGTCGGCGGCTAAGCGGTGGGGAGTCCTGGCGTGTTAGCTGGCTGCTGCGGTTTGAGGTGGGCGTTGCGCCAGATGATTTGGATGATGTAGCCGAGTGTAAAGACGAAGGCCACGCCGCTGATGAAGTCGCCTACGAGGGGAAGCCCCGTGAGGGCGCCTGCGATCACGCCGCCCACAGCCGCCATGGCGTAGCGGTTCTGGCTGTTTCCGACCATGCGCGCGATCGCGCACCCCGCAAAGGCGCTCGACACCAGTGCGATGCCAATAACACCGCACAAGAGGGCTCCGGCAAGCGACAGACCAGCGATAGAGATAATCAGCAGTAGGACGGCGGGGACGATAGCAATCGTGCTCAGAAGACCGCTCATCCACAGGGGCATGGGGCGCTGGTGGAGCATGCCGGCGGCGCTGGCGGTCGCGCGCGGAAAGACGAGCTCGAGCAGCAGAGCGACAAAGCAGGTCGAGAGTGCCGCGGCGACGATACCGCCGATGACATCGTTAACGGTGGAAGTATCCTCGTTCTCGGTGCGGTCGATCTTGAGCGCGCCTACCTCGGCTCCTGCGGCACGCTCGGGGTCCTCGGAGACGTGCGCGTTCACGGTGCCGGTGATGTGGGCGTTCTTGCCCAGGATGAGCTTGTCGGCCCAAACCTCGACATCGCCCTCGACGGTGCCATCGATGGTCACCGTATCGCCCGCAAGCGCTGCCGACTTGGTAGAGCCGCGCAGGGCAACCGTCTCGCCTATCGCGTAAAAACAGTTGGCGGTGCTGTCGGAATTGAGCACAACGTGCTGACCGACGACCGTGACGCTGCCATCAACCGTGGTCTTGGCGATATCGATAGTGCGTGCCGCCAAGCGGACGGCGCCGCCCACCGTGCAGTCGCGGATAGAGAGGGTATCGCCCGCGGCGATGATATCGCGGTCAATGGACGCATCGTCCAAGTTGAGGGCCTGGCCGGCCCAGTACAGGTCACCCTCGACGCCAGACGGATCGACGTCATTGTCGGTCGCAAGGACATTGCCTGCCGTGTCCGTGCCAGCAAATGACGCTGTGGGAAGCACGGTGATCGCCAGCGCGATGAGCGCAAACAGGATGGTGATGCGGCCCCACGCTTTACGGCGCTGGGTCGACGGGAATTGATTGCAGGGCATAGTGAATCCTTCGTTAGATACTCGGCATGTACCTAACAGGGTACCCAACGTGCGAGCGCTCTAAAAGAACCTCTCGGTTGCATTTCGAAGGGTCGTGCCGGGCTGCCTACTTTTTACGGTGCAAAAAGCGCGCGATGTCTTCTTCGGTGGGGCTTTTGATATCAAAGCGCAGCGACAGCCAGCGTAGTCCCATGGTCACCACGACGCAAACGACCAGTGCGACGACATTGCTGACCAAGCCGCTCATGACAAGGCAAACATAGCTTGCCGATCCGGCGATGGCCGCGATGGCATAGAAGTTGGTGCGCTGGAAGATACCCGGCACCACACCCATAAAACCATCTCGCAGCATGCCGCCGCCCACCGCGGTAAAAAAGCCCATCATGATGCACACCGCC
The DNA here is from genome assembly GCA_048448865.1 of Collinsella sp. Taxonomy (GTDB): domain Bacteria; phylum Actinomycetota; class Coriobacteriia; order Coriobacteriales; family Coriobacteriaceae; genus Collinsella. Next base: position 42,631 of record DBGBLM010000165.1, on the reverse strand, counting down.
GGCGCAAAGCCGTAGACCAGCGCCTTGTCTGCGCCGGTTGCCGCATAAATACCCACCGAGATGATATCGAGCAGGGGAATGAGCTTTTCGGGCTTGTCGACGATTGCTGGGAAGATGTAGATGATGGCCGCGGTGGCGATGGAGAGCGGGAGCGCCATCGGTTGGTTGAGGATGTAGACGTTGCCCACCTGCAGCGTCATATCGCGCAAAAGACCGCCGCCCAGTCCACAGACCACGGCGAGCGCGACGGCGCCCACCAGGTCGAGTTTGTGCTCGCGTGCGACCAACACGCCCGAGATCGATGCCGCGACGACGGCGAACATCTCGAGCCAAAACGGGATGGCAACCATGGCATCCGAGGCGTGTGCGGTAACGATCATAGCGGCGGCAACGGGCAAGATGGGGTCCTTTGAGTTACGGGTTTAGACAATGCCCGTACATAGTACATGTTCGGCGCCGATTGCGACCCTATTGCTCGGCAAACGGTCGGGACTGGGTACGGTCATAGGTTCCATGTTTGGGGATCCGGGTTGATGCTGAACGCGATGAGGGCGTGGTCGAATAGGAGGGATGTCCAAATTTTGAGCTCCGCTCAAAATTTATCCGGTCGGCTTGCGCCGACCGCGCTGCGCTAAAAACGCGCCACGGGCGCGTTTTCTTTACGCTCCGCGCCCTGGCGGGTTCGAATCCCTCCTCCTCCGCCGTATTTGCTTGTTAGGGACTCAAAACAAAAAAGCTCCCATTCCCGGGAGCTTTCTCAACCAAAATGGCGGAGGAGGAGGGATTCGAACCCTCGTGACCTTATACAGGCCAAACGGTTTTCGAGACCGCCGCATTCAACCACTCTGCCACCCCTCCGCGTGGGGTAAAAACAAAGCAGGCTCGAAGGCCTGCTTTGGAATTAACTGGCGGAGAGTCAGGGATTTGAACCCTGGAGACGCTTTTGACGCCTACACGATTTCCAATCGTGCTCCTTCGGCCACTCGGACAACTCTCCGTTAAATGCGAAAGTCAGTATACACGAGGAATCGCAAAGTGCAAACAGAAAAGTTGGCATTTTTTAAAACGCTTGGCCGCACTTGGCGTTGCAGTGGGGTTTGAGGTGCCAAAAAACGGCTTCCGACCAGCGTGGTTGATCAACTCAATTGTTCAAAAGGGGTATTCATAAGCGACTTGGCAATGAATTTAAAAATCTTTGGGTGGTGCTGTGGACCACTGGTATGCATTTTGCGACCACAGCCTTGTGCCCGTTGACCTGTGGCTTGGCTCAGCTTGTCCCCACGGCACCGTATCTTATCCACAGATTCGTCAAGCTCTTGGTCAGCATTTGGTTGGAATACGCGAGAAGTGCCGTGTAAGCATGGGCATATGTGGAGGTCATGAGGTTGTAGCTGCATATTCTTGCGGCCTGGGAGGTTGAAAGATATTATTACCAAGTCTTTTCCTGCTTCAGGCGCACCTTCACGACCTGAAGCCACATTTGCCCAGAGGAGGTGACAATATGAAGGCTTATGAACTGCTGTTCTTTGTTGACCCGTCGCTCGACCCCGAGACTCGTCTCGCTGTTATGAAGCGTATCGATACCACGATCGCTGAGGGCGCTGGCAAGGTCGACTCCGTTGACGAGTGGGGCAAGCGCAAGCTCGCCTACGAGATCAACGACCTCACCGATGGTGACTACACCCTCATCAACTTCCACGCAGATCCTACCCAGATCGCCGAGCTTGATCGCGTCCTGCGCATCACCGACGCTGTGGTCCGCCACATGATCGTCCGTCGCGACGACCAGGAGTAAGACTGTCGTTTTGGACTGGGCTTGTGCCCCAAGAGGAAGTAGTGAGTTATGAGCATCAATCGAGTGAACATCACCGGTAACCTCACCCGCGATCCCGAGCTGCGCGCCACCGCCGGCGGAACCCAGGTTCTGTCCTTTGGCGTCGCCGTGAACGATCGTCGCCGCAACGCGCAGACTGGCGAGTGGGAGGACTATCCCAACTTTGTCGACTGCACCATGTTCGGCACCCGCGCCGAGGCCGTGAGCCGTTTCCTGGCAAAGGGAAACAAGGTCGCGATCGAGGGCAAGCTGCGCTACAGCTCTTGGGAGCGCGACGGCCAGCGCCGGAGCAAGCTTGAGGTCATCGTCGATGAGATCGAGTTTATGAGCTCCCGTGGTGGCCAGGGTGGCTACGATCAGGGCGGTTACGCCCCCGCAGCTCCCGCGCCCGCAGCACGTCCTGCCGCACCGGTGGCTACGCCGCCCGCGGTCGACGTCTACGATGAGGACATCCCGTTCTAAGGGTTGTTCACCTATTTTTGAGTGAGAGGCGGCTTCGGTTCGCCGAAGTTGCCAAACGAAAGGTATTTTGACATGGCTAATGATTTTTCTGCACGTCAGCCGCGTCGTAAGTACTGCCAGTTCTGCAAGGAGAACACTGAGTTCATCGACTATAAGGACACTCAGCTTCTCCGTAAGTACATGACCGACCGTGGCAAGATCAAGCCCCGTCGCGTCACTGGCGCTTGCACGCAGCATCAGCATGACATCGCCAACGCCATCAAGCGCGCCCGCGAGATGGCTCTCCTGCCGTACACCGTCCCCGTGGTTTCCTCTCGTGGCAACCGCGACCGCGGCTAAGAAGGGAGACGCATCATGAAGGTTATTCTTCTCGATGAGATCAAGGGCAAGGGCGGCGAGGGTGACGTCGTAGAGGTCGCTCAGGGTTACGCTGAGAACTTCCTGTTCCCCAAGAAGCTCGCTGTTGCCGCCACCAAGGGCAACCTCAAGCAGCTTGACGAGCGTCGCAACAACATCGCCAAGCGCGAGGCCGTCCGTCTGGCTACCGCCAACGAGACCAAGGCTGCCTTCGAGGGCAAGACGGTCACCGTTGACGTCAAGGTCGGCGACGAGGGCATCCTCTTTGGCTCCGTTACCGCCGCTATGATCGCTGACGCCATCAAGGCTCAGCTCGGTATGGACATCGACCGCAAGCGCGTCGAGCTCGGTAAGCCCATCAAGGTTGCCGGTGCCCACACCGTTGCCATCTCGCTGTACCGCGAGATCAAGGCCGAGGTTGTCGTTCTCGTCGGCGTTACCGCCGAGGAGCTCGCTGCCGAGGCTGAGGTCGAGGAGGCCGCTGAGGTCGCCGAGGCCGAGACCGCCGAGGTCGAGACTGAGGCTGCTGCCGAGTAGCATTTGCTGCAACGCAACAATCTTGTTCTAAGAAGGGCGCTCTGGGAGACCAGGGCGCCCTTTTGTTTTTTGCGCTGAGTGAGTGTCATGGTGAACGTTGCGTCGAAGTCCTATATACAGGACCGTTCATCCGTTTGGTTCGGTGATGATTGGCCGCACACGGCGCGTTTTGGGACCGTGGCTGATACTATGGATGCTCGCAAGCGATATGAATGAGGATGCTCATGGCATATGACGATAGGGAGACGGGGCTGACGGTCGAGGATCGCGGCTCAAAGTTGGGTCTTCCCCAAAACCAAGATGCAGAGGCCAACGTACTGGCCGCTATGCTGCTATCGCCCGAGGTGGTCGAGGAGGCCCAGGTCGAGCTGCAGCCCGATGACTTCTACCGGCCCATTCATAAGACCATCTATACCGCGATGGTCGATATGTACAACAGCCGCATTCCCATCGACTCCATCTCGCTGATCGATTACCTGCGAAGCATCAACAAGCTCGATGCCGTGGGCGGCGAAGCGTACATTTTGGAGTTGATGGGTCAGACCCTGTCGCTCGTCAACTGGCAGCACCATGCCGCCATCGTTCGCCGCGATTCGATGCTGCGTGAGCTGATCGGCGCCACCAACGAGATCAACGCGCTGGCATATAACGCCCCCACCGACACCAAAGAGGTCGTGGAGCTAGCCGAGAGCAAGCTGCTCAAGGTCACGGCACGCGAGGTCAAGTCGAGCTACAAGACGCTGACCGAGTTTATGGTCGAGGCCTATAACGAGGCCGAGGAAGTGTGCCAGGCCGGTGGCCAGGCTGCGGGCGTGCCCACGGGCTTCCCGTCGCTCGACCGCATGCTCATGGGTTTCCGTGAGGGTCAGCTCATCATTATCGGCGCCCGCCCTGCTGTAGGTAAGACGTCGTTCGCTCTGAACCTGGCACTTAACGCTGCCGCTGCTGGTTATACCGTCGGCTTCTTCTCGCTGGAGATGTCGGGCAAGGAAATTGCCCAGCGTCTGATTTGCGCCTATGCCATGATCTCGATCAGTGACTTCCGCATGGGCCGCATTAGCCCCGAACAGTGGGCCAATATCAACGAGGCCACGCAGACCTTGTCCAAGCTCGATATTCTGATTGACGATACGCCCGGCACCACAGTGACCGAGATTCGCGCCAAGAGCCGCCGCATGCTCCATAACAAGGAGAAGGCAATCATCATCCTGGACTACCTGCAGCTGGTGAGTCCTCCGCCGGGACGCCGCTCCGAGAGCCGTACCGTCGAGGTTTCGGAGATGTCGCGTGGTCTGAAGATCATGGCCAAGGAGCTCAAGATTCCGCTCATCGCGCTGTCGCAGCTGTCACGTCAGGTCGAATCCCGTACCGGCAAGCGCCCACAGCTTTCCGACCTTCGTGAATCGGGCTCCATCGAGCAGGACGCCGATATCGTTATGTTCTTGGACCGCTCCGCCGACGAGGCCGAAGCCTCGCGCGACGATCGACCCGACGAGGGCGTTACGCGTATCGTCGTGGCCAAGAACCGTTCGGGCCCGATCGGCGACGTCGACCTGATGTTCCTGCCGGCATCCACCAAGTTCTATGAGCTTGATGGGGCACATGCCGAGGAGTAGGACAGGCGCCCGTTGCACGGGTATACTGGGAATGTTTTGTGCTTCTGCGTGCCGCCGTGGCGCGTAGACAGTCCATGAATGTAAGGAGTAAACATGCCGTCAACCGTTTTGGTCGGTGCCCAGTGGGGCGATGAGGGCAAGGGTAAGATTTGCGACCTGGTCGCCGGCGACTTCGATGCCGTCGTGCGCTACTCGGGCGGCAACAACGCCGGTCACACCATCGTCGTCAACGGCAAGAAGTACGGTCTGCACCAGGTGCCCTCCGGCATCATGTATTCCGACCACGTGTCGGTGATCGGTAACGGCTGCGTCGTCAACCCCAAGGTTGTCCTTGAGGAGATCGACATGTTCGAGGCCGACGGCATCACCACCAAGAACCTCAAGATTAGCGGCAACGCGCATATCATCATGCCGTACCACATCGATCTGGATGGCGCCTTTGAGCAGAAACTCGGCAAGAAGAACATCGGTACTACCAAACGTGGCATCGGTCCGTGCTATCAGGACAAGATGGCCCGCATTGGCCTGCGCATGCAGGACATGCTGGACGAGGCGCTGTTCCGCGACAAGCTGGAGACCGCTCTCGCCCGCGTGAACCCCGAGCTCGAGCTCATCTACAACCCCCCCACCTACACTGGGGACCAGATTTGCGACGAGTACCTGCCGATGGCCGAGCGTCTGCGTCCCTACATCACCGAGACGAGTCTGCTGCTCAACAACATGATCGATGAGGGCAAGAACCTGCTGTTTGAGGGCGCCCAGGCGACGCTGCTCGACATCGACCACGGCACCTATCCGTACGTGACGTCTTCCAACTGCACCGCCGGCGGCGCCATCACCGGCTCCGGCGTGGGCATGAAGAACGTCGACCGCGTGCTGGGCGTCATGAAGGCCTATATCACCCGCGTCGGTTCGGGCCCCATGCCCACCGAGCTTTCCTATGAGTCCGAGGCCGGCCACACGCTGACCGAGGAGGGATATGAGTACGGCGTGACCACCGGTCGCCGTCGTCGTTGCGGCTGGTTTGACGGCCCTATCGCCAACTATGCCTCGCGCGTCAACGGCCTCACCGACATCGCCGTGACCAAGCTCGACGTGCTTTCGGCCTTTGACACCATCAAGGTGTGCGTGGCCTACGACGTCGATGGCGAGCGCTACACCAGCGTGCCCGAGCACCAGGTGCGCTTTGAGCATGCCAAGCCCATCTACGAGGAGCTCCCTGGCTGGAAGTGCGATATCACCGGTTGCCGCAGCTTTGACGAGCTGCCGCAGGAGGCTCAGGACTACGTGGCGTTTATCGAGGATCTGGCACACACCCGCGTGACGTTCATTGGCGTTGGCGCCGGTCGCGAGCAGATCATCAACCGATTCTGGAAGTAATCGGGACTATTTGGTTATTGCGATATACCCCTTTGCAGCCCGGACGGGCGGCCGAGGGGTATATTTGCTTGCAAAGGGCTCGCGCGGAGCGGGCCATTCATCCATAGAGGAGGCACCCTTGAAGGCGGACACTCAAACCATCGACATCCTGTTGTTGGGCAGCGGCGGCCGCGAGCATGCTTTGGCAGCTAAGCTCGCAGCATCACCGCGCGCCGGCAAGCTCTATATCGCGCCGGGTAACGGCGGCACCGCGAGTTGCGGCGAGAACGTTGTTCTCGACGACTGCGATCCTGCGGCCGTGGCGGCGTTTGCGCAGAGCCACGGATGCGGACTCGTGGTGATTGGCCCCGAGGCTCCGCTCGTGGCGGGCGTGGCCGACGCCGTGCGCGCGGCGGGTATTCCCTGCTTTGGCCCGGGTGCCGAGGGCGCCCAGATGGAGGGCTCCAAGCTGTTCTCCAAGCAGCTCATGGAGCGCGCCGGTATCCCGACGGCAGCCTATGGTTCGTTTACCGACGAGGCTTCGGCTCTCGCCTATGTGCGTGAGCAGGGCGCTCCGTTGGTCGTCAAGGCCGACGGCCTTGCCGCGGGCAAGGGCGTTATCGTGGCGACCGAACTTGAGCAGGCCGAGGAAGCCGTGCGCGAGTGCTTTGGCGGCACCTTTGGCGATGCCGGCAATACCGTGGTCATCGAGGAGATGTTGACCGGCCCCGAGTGCTCGCTGCTGGCCTTTACCGACGGCAAGACCGTGCGCCCCATGGCCACTTCGCAGGACCACAAGCGTGCGCTCGAGGGCGACAAGGGTCCCAACACCGGTGGCATGGGCGTTTACAGCCCGGTACCCATCGTGACCGACGAGGAGCACGCCACCATGGTGAAGGTCATGGAGCAGACCGTGGCCGAGCTCGCTGCCGAGGGCATCGACTACCGCGGCTGCCTGTATGGCGGCTTTATGCTCACCCCCGCCGGCCCCAAGGTGCTGGAGTTCAACGCCCGCTTTGGCGACCCCGAGACGCAGGTCGTGCTGCCGCGCCTCAAGAACGACCTGGTCGAGGTTATGCTCGCCTGCGCCAACTGCGAGCTTGATAAGATTGAGCTCGACTGGCGTGACGAGTGGGCCGTGGCTGTTGTTCTGACGAGCGCGGGCTATCCCGGCAGCTACGAGAAGGGCAAAGTCATCACCGGCATCGCCGACGCCGAGGCCATGGAGAACGTGACCGTGTACCATGCCGGCACCGCCGTGGTGGACGGCCGGCTCGTGACCAACGGCGGCCGTGTGCTTGCCGTGACCGCGCTGGGCGATACGTTTGAGAACGCCCGCAACCTTGCCTACGAGGCCTGCGAGAAGATTGATTTTGAGGGCAAGACCCTGCGTCACGACATCGGCCTGCGCGCACTGCGCGGCCGCGACGCCTGGGATGCCTAAAATCCGAGAGGAATGAGACGGATGGACGAGAAGAACGAAGAGCTCGTGGATGCGCAGATCGTCGAGGAGGACAGCCGCGTGTATGGGCACGCCGAGGGCGAGCCTGGTGGCGAGGTCGCTGACGAGCCGGCGCTGGTGCTGGGCGACGACGACCCGCACGATGCCGAGCTGCACGAGAAAATTCTTTCGGAGGAGTGCGCCTGGAAGGGCAAGATCCTCGACGTCCACCGTCTTGAGGTTGAGCTGCCCAACGGTCACCGCAGCGCTCGCGATATCGTTCGCCATCCGGGTGCGGCGGCCGTTGTGGCGCTGACCGAGAGCGGCAAGATCGTACTGGTGCGTCAGTACCGCACCGCCATCGACCGCGTGACGGTCGAGATTCCCGCCGGCAAGCTCGATCCAGGCGAGGACCCGCTTGATTGCGCCAAGCGCGAACTGCATGAGGAGACGGGCTTTAGGGCTGGTCGTATTCGCTTTCTGACGTCGATTGTCACGTCCTGCGGTTTTTGCGATGAGATCATCCACATCTACTTGGCTACCAAGCTCGAGTTTGATGCGCCCAACCCCGATGATGACGAGTTTGTCAACGTGGACCTGGTGCCGCTGCACGAGCTGATCGACGCCGTGCTCGACGGCAAGATCGAAGACGCCAAGACCGTCGTAGGCGCGCTTGCCTGCGACAGCATCGCGCACCGCCTTGGGGGTGCGGAGCTTTAACGAGCGGGAATGGTTCCGCAGGTTTTTGTAAGTCAGCGAAAACGCTCCATTTGAGACAAGGTGGCCTAAAAGAGGAGGGAAGCGTATGGATATACGCGACCGACGATTGAAGGCCAGATTGTCAAAATGGGGCGCTTGCAGCGTCGAGACGAAACGCGGTTTGGTAAAACCGCGTAAGGTGATCATGTTTAGAAGGTTTTTGTCTTATTACAAGCCCCAGATGGGGCTTTTTGTTGCTGATACTGTTTGTGCTCTGGTGCTTGCCGCCATTGACCTGGCGTTCCCCATTATCCTGCGCAATTTGACCGGTGGGCTATTTACTCAGGGTCAGGCTGCCATTATGCAGGCGCTCGGCATGATCGCGGTGGGCTTGGTGCTGATGTATGCCGTCCGCTGCGCCTGCCGCTACTTTGTGAGCTATTGGGGTCACGTGATGGGCGCGCGCATGGAGTCCAAAATGCGCGAGGACCTGTTCGACCAGTATGAGCGCTTTAGCTTTGCGTACTTCGACCGCAACAGCTCGGGCGACATGATGAGCCGCGTGGTCAACGACCTGTTCGATATCTGCGAGGCGGCGCATCACGTACCCGAGTGGATCATCATCTGCGGTATCGAGATTATCGGCTCGTTTGTGATCCTCTTTACCATCGCTCCGGTGCTGGCGCTTGCCATGGCCGTGGTGACGGCGGCGTTTGCGGTCGTCATGTTTTGGCAGAACATGCGCATGCGCGAGGTCTTTAGCGACAACCGCAAGAAGATCAGCGGCATTAATGCACAGCTGCAGGATTCTCTGGCGGGCATGCGCGTGGTCAAGAGCTTTGCCAACGAGGAGACCGAGCGTGCCAAGTTCCGTGCCTCTAACGACCGCTACCTTTTGTCCAAGGAGAACATGTATCACGCTATGGGCGTCTATACCGCGACGTATGGCCTGCTCTCGGGTGTGCTCTATGTGATCGTAGTGCTGCTGGGCGGATGGCTGGTCGCCCAGGGACAGCTACAGGCGGTCGATATGGCAACCTTCGCTCTCTACATTTCGCTGTTCTGCACGCCGCTCGAGACACTCGTCAATTCGGCCGAAACGTATCAGAAGGCTATTGCCGGCTTTAAGCGTATGGACGAGGTGCTCTCGACCGCGCCGGATATCCAGGACAAGCCGGGCGCCACGGATCTGCAGGTGACCGCCGGCGCCGTGGAGTATCACGACGTGTGCTTTAACTACGAGGATGTCGAGCTGGGCGAGGGCTATGCCGACGAGCGTCCCGTTATCGACCATATGGACCTGTCCATCAAGCCCGGGCAGACCATCGCTTTGGTTGGCCCTTCGGGCGGCGGCAAGTCCACGACCTGTTCGCTGCTGCCGCGCTTTTATGACGTGGCTACCGGATCCATTAGCATCGACGGTCAGGACGTGCGCGATGTGACGCAGCAGAGCCTGCGCCGCGCCATCGGCCTGGTGCAGCAGGATGTCTATCTGTTTGACGGTACGATTGGCGAGAACATCGCCTACGGCAAGCCGGGCGCCACGGCAGAAGAGATCGCCGAGGCCGCCCGTCGCGCCAACATCGATGCCTTTATCGAGTCGCTTCCGCAGGGCTACGACACCGTGGTGGGCGAGCGCGGCAGCCGTCTTTCGGGTGGTCAAAAGCAGCGCGTTGCCATCGCGCGCGTGTTCCTCAAGAACCCCAAAATCTTGATCTTGGATGAGGCGACGAGTGCTTTGGATAACGAGAGCGAGGAGGCGGTGCAGGAGTCACTCGAAGAGCTGGCGCGTGGCCGCACCACGATTATCATCGCCCACCGTCTTTCGACCATTAAGCATGCCGATGAGATTGCGACCGTTGAGCATGGTCGCGTTGTGGAGCGTGGCACGCACGAGGAGCTTCTCGCCCGTGGCGGCACCTATGCCCGTTACTATCGAATGCAGTTCGAAGGTGCGCGTGCGCACGAGCTCGACTGATTGATATGACAGGAAGTTTATGGCTGACAAGAACCCTTTGACTCCGGAAGAAGTGACGGAGTTATTCTCCGAAATCGATGCATCCGGCGTCTTGGATCCCACGCTCGCCAAAAAGCGCACCGAGCGCATGCGTGAGAAGGAGGCTGCGGCCAAGCGCGGTGACAAAGCGGCGCTAGCGCAGCTGCGCAGCGAGGACCGCGCGAGCCAGGCAAAACATATCGACCCGCTGTCCGAGGACGATCCTTCGGGCTCGCAGGTGAGCCATACCATTACGAAGACCGCGATGGCCGTGGTCATCGGTATTTTGGTGCTGATCGTGGGCATGCAGATTGGCTACGGCGTGATGCGTCGTCTGAACACCGCCAACCTGTCCGAGAGCGTTTCGGTCGATACCGTTTCGACCGCGCTCAAGGGTGGACTTGAATGGGGCAACGGCTTTACGCAGTTCCCGCTCGACTTTACCGTCGATGAAGCCGATGAACGCACGGGCACGGTCGAGGTGACGGTGTTGGACACATCGTCTGCCAACGAGCTCGAGCTGCTGTCCAACGGGCAGATTCAGGCCGCGGCGCTTGCGACCAACGCGTTGCTCAACGATAAGATCGACCGCGTGGTGTATAACGTTCACGCCTATATCGACGAGGATAGCAACATTCAGCACGATTCCTTCTTTGGCATGTTCCCCGCGCGCGGCCACCAGAGCGCCATTTTGACGTTCGTGTGGACCAAGAGCTCATCCAACGCCACGAGTATCGACTGGAAGATGCGCATCGTGAGTATGGATGACACCATCGCCGAGCGCATTCAGAAGCAGGTGAACTCGGTGTCGTCGTTGATTGAGGACCCGGTGGTGAGCCAGACCAAGATTGACGAGGAAAAAGCCGAGCGCGATCTGGAGCATCGTCTGCATGGCCGCGAGATTTTCCGTGGCGGCAAGCCCGATCGCACACCGTCCGAACTGCTGGAACAGGACAAGAAAAAATAAGACGCCATCATCCCGCGTGAGCCACAAGCCCCGCGGGATGATTTTTCTGGGACGGGGATTAAAAAACATTATGCATAGAAAGTCATAATTATCATTTCGTAAACATTTCGATGAAATTAACGCCATGAGGCATGCTTGCGGTTACAATACCGCGAGGCCTAACTACACACCTTTAAGCCGGTCCTGTGAGACCGGGAAGGAGAATTATGGCGAACAACCATACCGCGGGCGCTGCCGCCCGCACCTTCGCGCCCAGCGAGCTTTGCCAGCGTATGCTGGCCAAAACCAGCAAGGGCACCTGCGGTCCCTGCATCCTGTATCTTGAGGATGGGACCATTTTTTATGGACGTGCATGCGGCGCCGAGGGCACCGCGACCGGCGAAGTTTGTTTCAACACCTCGCTCGAGGGCTACTTTGAGGTCATGACCGACCCGAGTTATGCCGGCCAAATCGTAACCATGACCTATCCGCAGATCGGCAACTACGGTATCGACGAGACCGACGTCCAGTCGGCCTTCCCCGGCGACGCCGTGCGCCCTGCGAGCGCTCCGGCCATGCGCGGCATGATCGTTCGCGACATGTGCGCCACGCCTTCTAACTGGCGCTCGGCCGTCAGCGTGCCGGAGTACCTGTGCGCTCACGGCATCGTCGCTATCGAGGGTGTCGACACTCGCGCCCTGGTGCGCCACCTGCGCGACAATGGTTCCAAGATGGGCATTATTTCGACCGAGATCTTCGACGTCGACGAGCTTGCCGAGCGTCTGGCCGCAGCGCCCACGCTGGTAGGCGAAAACCTGGTCAAGACCGTAAGTTGCCCCGTACCTCACGAGTTTGTGGCCGCCGACCTGCCTGCCACGCATGACTTTGCGCTTACGGCTGCCGCTCCTGCCCGTCACAAAGTGGTCGCCTACGACTGCGGTGTGAAGCGCGGCATTCTGGAGGGTCTGGTCCGCGCCGGCTGCGACCTTACCGTCGTGCCGTGGGATACGCCCGCGAGTGAGGTGCTCGACATGAATCCCGATGGCGTCTTTTTGTCCAATGGTCCCGGCGACCCCGACGCCGTGGTGGAGACCTACGAGCAGGTGCAGCAGCTGATCGGCAAGGTGCCGGTCTTTGGTATTTGTCTTGGTCACCAGATGATCAGCCTGGCCTGCGGCGCTCAGATGGAAAAGCTTAAGTTCGGTCACCGCGGTGGCAACCAGCCGGTCATGAACCTGGTAAGCCGTCGCGTGGAGATTACCGCGCAAAACCATGGCTTTGGTCTGCTGTTCCCCAGCTTGGGCAAGCTTGTCCCCGAGTTTTCCGGCGGCGAGACCGAGCATGCGGCCGATGGGGATCTGCGCGTCTGGGTGCGCCGCGGCATCGCGCCAGTCGTGATGAACGAGCGCTTCGGCCGCATTCGCCTGACGCATGTGAACCTCAACGACGGCACCGCCGAGGGCATCCAGCTGCTCGACGCGCCGTGCTTCTCGGTGCAGTACCACCCCGAGGCCTCGCCCGGACCCACCGATGCCCACTATCTCTTTACCGCCTTTACGCGACTCATGGACGGCGAGGAGAACTACCTGGACATCGACACCGCGAAGGACCGCCTGCAGGGCTGGAACTTTGCCGACAATGGTTCCGCTGCGACCGAGACCGAGGAGAACTAACATGCCTAAACGTACTGACATCAAGCGTATCCTCGTCATTGGTTCGGGCCCCATCGTTATCGGTCAGGCCTGTGAGTTTGACTACTCTGGTGCCCAGGCCTGCAAGGTGCTCAAGGAGGATGGCTTTGAGGTCATCCTGGTCAACTCCAACCCGGCGACCATCATGACCGATCCGGGTTTGGCCGACCGCACCTATGTCGAGCCCATCACCGCCGAATTTATCGAGCGCGTGATCAAGAAGGAGCGCCCGGACGCGCTGCTGCCCACGCTGGGCGGCCAGACCGGTCTGAACGCCGCCGTCGAGCTGGCGAAAGACGGTACGCTCGACAAGTACGGCGTCGAGATGATCGGCTGCGATCTGGACGCCATCGAGCGCGGCGAGGACCGCAAGCTCTTTAACGAGGCCATGGCCGAGATTGGCCTGGAGGTCGCGCGCTCGGGCTATGCCTACAGCGTGGCCGACGCCGAGGCTATCGCCGAGCGCGTGGGCTATCCCTGCGTACTGCGCCCGAGCTTTACCCTCGGCGGCGCCGGCGGCGGCATCGCTCACACCCACGAGGAGCTCGTCTCCATCGTGAGCCAGGGCCTGGAACTCTCGCCCGCCCACGAGGTGCTGGTCGAGGAGTCCATCGAGGGTTGGAAAGAGTACGAGATGGAGGTCATGCGTGACCACGCCGGCAACGGCATCATCGTGTGCTCCATCGAGAACCTCGACCCCATGGGCGTGCATACCGGCGACTCCATCACCGTGGCGCCGGCGCAGACGCTCTCCGACCTTGAGTATCAGCGCATGCGCGTGGCCTCGCTCGCCATTCTGGAGAAGATCGGCGTCGAGACCGGTGGCTCCAACGTGCAGTTTGCCGTGAACCCCAGCACCGGCCGCCTGATCGTCATCGAGATGAACCCGCGCGTGAGCCGCTCGTCCGCGCTGGCCTCCAAGGCCACGGGTTTCCCCATCGCCAAGGCCGCCGCTCGCCTGGCCGTGGGCTATACGCTCGACGAGATCGTCAACGACATCACCAAGGCTACGCCCGCCTGCTTTGAGCCCACAATCGACTACTGCGTCGTCAAGGTGCCGCGCTTTGCCTTCGAGAAGTTCAAGGGCACTGATCCTACGCTCACCACGCGCATGAAGGCCGTGGGCGAGATCATGGCGATCGGCCGCACCTTTGAGGAGGCCTTTGGCAAGGCCATGCGTTCGCTGGAGGACGGGCATCAGGGCATTTGTGCCGGTGGCAAGGAAGGTGCCGACAAACTGAGCGACGATGAGCTCGCTCAAGCCGTGGCAACGCCGACCGAGCACCGCATCTTCTTTGTGGTCGAGGCCCTGCGCCGTGGCTGGGACATCGCTCGCATCCATGCCATCTGCGGTATCGATCCGTGGTACCTCAACCGTATCAACGACATGGTGCAGGTCCAGGAGAGCATCCGCGGCCTGCGTGTGGAGGATATCGACGCCGACGCGATGCGCCTGCTCAAACAGTACGGCACGAGCGACGCCGAGATCGCCGCGCTGACCAGCTCGGACGAGCGCTTTGTGCGCGCCTATCGCAAGGGCCTGGGCGTGGTTCCCAGCATGAAGACGGTCGATACCTGCGCTGCGGAGTTCTCGTGCGCCACGGAGTACCACTACAAGACGTACGAGAACATCTACCGCACGAGCCCGGATGCCAAGAAGTGCGTAGCTCCCGACGAGACCACACCGGCGGACAAGCCCAAGGCGATGATCCTGGGCGCCGGTCCCAACCGCATTGGCCAGGGTATCGAGTTCGATTACTGCTGCGTGCACGCGAGCTACGCGCTGGCGGCCCGCGGCTTTGAGACCATCATGGTCAACTGCAATCCCGAGACCGTCTCGACCGACTACGACACGTCCGACCGCCTGTACTTTGAGCCGCTCACCTACGAGGACGTCATGGACGTTATCGACGTTGAGCGCCCCGATGGCGTCGTGGTGACGCTTGGCGGCCAGACCCCGCTTAAGCTGGCGCGCATGCTCGAGGAGAGCGGCGTGAACATCATGGGCACCAAGCCCGATGCCATCGACTTTGCCGAGGACCGCGAGCGCTTCGCCGCTCTGCTCGACAAGCTGGGCATCATGTACCCGCCGGCGGGCCAGGCCACCTCGTTTGAGGAGGCCGAGGCCGTTGCCGCGCACATCGGCTACCCGCTGCTGGTGCGTCCGAGCTACGTGCTGGGCGGCCGCGGCATGATGATCGCCTACGATGCCGAGCATCTGCGCGATTACATGGCCGAGGCTGCGCGCATTAGCCCCGACTACCCGGTGTATCTGGACCGCTTCTTGGAGGGCGCGATCGAGTCCGATGTCGACGCCCTGTGCGATGGCGAAGAGGTCTACATCGGCGGCATTCTGGAGCATATCGAGGAGGCCGGTATTCACTCCGGCGACTCTGCGACCTGCATCCCGCCGTTCAGCTTTAGCGAGAGCCTGCAGGCAAAGCTTCGCGAGACCACGCGCCGCATCGCGATGGCGCTGGGCGTACGCGGCCTGGTCAACGTGCAGTACGCCATCAAGGGCGAGACCGTTTACGTGATCGAGGCCAACCCGCGTGCCAGCCGCACCGTGCCGTTTATCTCCAAGGCCACCGGCGTGCCGCTGGCCAAGTGCGCGGCGCGTATCATGGCGGGCGATTCCATCGCAAGCCTGGGCCTGCCGAGCGACGAGCGTCAGCTGGACTGGTTCTGCATGAAGGAAGCCGTTATGCCCTGGGGCCGTTTCCCCGGTGCCGACGTTATCCTGGGGCCCGAGATGAAGTCGACGGGCGAGGTCATGGGTATCGCCAAGAGCTATCCCGAGGCATACGCCAAGACGCAGCTGGCGATTGACTACAAGCTGCCCGACCCGAGCGCCGGCAAGGTGTTCATCAGCGTGTGCGACCGTGACAAGCGCCACATCCTTTCGGTCGCTCGTATCCTGCGCTACCTGGGCTTTGATATCTGCTCCACCGAGGGTACGGCGCGCGTGCTGCGCGGAGGCAACGTGACGTGCGAAGTCGTGGAGAAGATCAGCGGCCCGCACGACGGCGAGCGTCCCAACATTGGTGACCTCATCGCCGATGGCAAGATTGCGGTAATCATCAATACGCCGTACGGCCCGGGCTCGCGTGGCGATGGCTACCTGCTACGCACCGAGGCCGTCCGTCGTGGCGTGACCTGCGTGACGGCGATGTCTGCGGCCAACACGTACGTGAGCGCCATCGAGGCCGTGCGCGAGGACGAGCAGGGTCACGGCAGCGCCAACGACATGGGCATGGACGTCATCGCCCTGCAGGACCTGCCGCAGTACACGGTGTAGTTGACCTGGCCGGCCGGGGCGGGAGGGGCCGAGTTTCCCCCTTTCGCTCCGGCTGCAAGCAGAGTCGCTCAGGAGGAAACTCGGCCCCTCTTGCCCCGGCCTGCGGTGACTTGGCTGCTCCGTGTGCTGCGGAAGGGGCTTTGCGCGATGACTAGGGCTGAATAAAAAGTGAGTGTGGGATCCGCCGTTCGTTCGAGCGGCGGATCCCACACTAATATTTCAGCCAACGTACGTCATGGCAATTCCCGGTAGGTCGCAGGGCTCTGCGCGGGCGGGCCAGGCTTTATCTTACCGAATTTGCGAAGCAACCGGAGTGAAGATAAAGCCGGGCCCGCCCGCGAAGCGCCACAAAGACCGCAGGGACGGGAGCAGCTATACTACTCTCAGTAGTTAAGGGTCGCGGATTCGCCGCGTCACCGCTCTCAACAGGAGGTCTTTGTTTATGGCAGATCAAAAGCCGGTTGTCGGGATCATCATGGGTTCCAAGTCCGATCTGGGCGTTATGGAAGGTTGCACCGCCGAGCTCGAGGCGCTCGGTGTGCCCTATGAGCTTGTCATTGCGAGCGCACACCGCACACCGGTGAAGGTCCACGAGTGGGCTTCGACTGCCGCCGATCGCGGTATCAAAGTGATTATCGCCGCCGCCGGCAAGGCCGCTCACTTGGGTGGTGTCGTGGCTGCCTTTACGCCGCTGCCGGTTATCGGCGTGCCTATGAAGACGAGTGACCTGGGCGGTATGGATTCGCTGCTGTCGATGGTGCAGATGCCTTCGGGCGTGCCCGTGGCCTGCGTTGCCATCAACGGCGCCAAGAACGCCGCCATCTACGCCACGCAGATTCTAGGCGCTTGCGACCCCGAGTACCGCAAGGTTATCGAGAAGATGAAGCAGGAGATGGCCGACGCCTAGGCGTTCCGCCGTTACACCGCAGTATAAGGAGAGCCATGTCCGACTATCAGGGAAAACGATTCAAGGCTTTTCAGATTCCCGATCCGTCGAAGCCGGATGCTGCCCATGCGGCGCAGCAGGGTCGGGCATCCTCTCCTCAGCAGCCACGCGCGCCGCGCCCCGTGACACCGGCGACACATCGTCGGCAGGACGCGCCGGCCGCATATCGACCTTCATCTTATAGCACCGCTAAGAAGCCGCCCCGGTCTTCATCGCATGCCGCGCCGTCGGATTACACCGAGCCGCCGCGCAAAAAGCGTCGCTCCGTTATCCCCATCTTGCTCATCATTATTGGCATCGGCCTAATCGTTGCCGCTGCCGCCATCTTTATCAACGCCCAGATTGGCTACAAGCAGGCGAGCGAGTCGTATCAAAAGATCGAAAAACAATATGTGAGCGACAAGGACGCCAGCGGCGTGCCGATTATCGACTTTGATGCGCTTGCTCAGACAAACCCCGAGATTGTGGGTTGGATTTACGTGCCGGGAACCAACATCAACTATCCCGTGGTGCAGACCAACAACAACTCCAAATACCTCAACATGCTGTTCGACGGTACGGCCAATGCGTCCGGGGCCATTTTCCTGGATAGCGATGACACCGCGCCGGGAATGGTGGATCAGCAGACTACGATCTATGGTCACCACATGAACGACGGATCGATGTTCAATGTGATCTCGGACACGACCGATCAGGCGACGTTCGACAGCATAGAGTACGTGTATTACATCACGCGCGACGCCACCTATAAGCTGCGTCCGCTGGCGACCAAAGTGGTCGAGGACACGTATGCCAAGGCGCGCACGCCCAATTTTGAGGGCGACGACGGGCTCAAGAACTACCTGTCCGAGATGCTCGACGGTGCCTCTGCCGTGGCGAGCGATGCCACCGATCGTGCCGCTTCGGCAACCAAGGTTGTAACGCTTGTGACCTGTCGTTCGTTATCGCTGAGCAACACGCGTGCCGTCATGGTGCTCACGCCGGTCGAGGAATAGATAATGGGCTACTCAATGACGGTGAAAGGGGAAATGATGCTCGAGAATGGCAAAACGATGCCTTCGGTTGATGCTTGGCTGCGCGAGGCCAAGGCCGATTCGTCGGCACCTGCGTGCGGTATGTATCTGACGCATAACGGTGTGGTGCGCGCGACGCCCAAGGCCGAGGCGCGCGGTGTCGAGACCGATGGCGTGGCGTCGGGCCACAAGGTGGGCGGCATGGTGTTCGGCTACGACGCCAGCAAGGTGCAGGCTGCTATCGAGGCCACGCGCGCGATGCCAGGTATCGGCTATGTGCGCGTGTGGTTGGCAAGCGGCGAGCTTGCCGTAGGTGACGACATCATGCTCGTGCTCATCGGCGGGGACATTCGCCCGCACGTGGTCGATGCGCTGCAGGCGCTCGTTGGCACCATCAAGAATGAATGCGTGAGTGAGGTCGAGCGCGAGGCGTAGAGGCTTGCGTCGATAGAAGGCTCGTTTATAAAAATGCCCGCCGGTACGTGTGATACCGGCGGGCATTTTGCGTTTTGGGCGCGGTTGGCGCTACACGCGCGTCGCATCCTTGGGGCTCATGGTCATGCTCTGGAAGCGGTTCTCCATAAAGTCGTTATCGAAATACTTGCCGTAGAACTGCGCGACGGGAATATCCGGTTCCGTGCCGTTGACGCGCTGATACCAATAATCGAGCGACTGCAGCGTCATGACGCCGTCGACCAGCATAATGATGGTGAAGATGACAGTGGCGGAGTAGCGACTCTTCCACGGAATCATGTTGATGAGCTTGAGCAGCCTCGGCAGCAGCAGCTTGATCCAGATGAGGCCACCCAGGCCCCACAGACAGGCGAAGCCCGTGCAGGTACGTCCGCCGGTAAGGACGGCGAGCGGATCGGGCATGCCAAAGAGCTTCATATGCGAGTAGCTCCACGTGACCACGCCAAACGAGGTCTGCATAAACCAGCCCACGAACACCTCAAAGCTTGCGCCGAGCAGCGCGCTCACCAAAAAGATAATGATGGGGTTCTTTTTGTAGAAGCGGTTGAGCACCATGGTCATGAGTACGGCGCCGAATCCGTAGATGGGGCTGAAGGGGCCAAACAGCATACCGGCGCGGTCCTGGTAGACGCCCGGGTCGTCGACCGTCATGTGCCAGATGTCCTCGGCGATCAGGCCGAGTATGCAGCAGACAAAGAACACCCAGAACAGGTTGAAGTAGTTGAGCTTGATGTAGCCCTCGCCAGTTTCGTCGCGACCGAGCATGCCCTCGGCGGCGGCGTCGCGGTCGAGCATCTCCTGCAGGCGGCGCTGCAGCTCGCGCTCCTGGCGCAGCGTGGGGTCGACGGTGGCCGAAAGCGCGATGAGGATACCGAGCTGAATAACGGGACGAAGCAAGAAGAGCCCGATACCCTGGAGCATCACGTCGACCAAAAGCTCGACGACGGTGAATGCAATAAGGATGTAGGACAGGCGAGCGGCGTTGCGGCGCTGGTTTTTGATAAGGTCCAGGCCAAAGATGATCAAGATGACGGCACTGGCAGCCGAGAGCATGATGCCGGCGACAATCAGTCCGACCGCGACGAGCGTGTTGTCGCCGAGCTTGGCGGCGGCGTTGCCGTTGATGAGTGCGGTGATGACCTGCCACATAAAGGCGCCGACCGAAGGGAGCGTGCCCACGCCGGACAGGATGCACAGGACGGCGTACACCTTAATGATGAGGGGGATCTTCTTGACCTCCGTGGCGCTGGGGACGCCGGGGTCGAGTTCGTTTCGATCCATACATAACCTTTCTCGTTTTGCTGTAGGTACAAGGATACGCCGCCGACCTGCCAAAAGACAGGACGAACGTCCCAATTGCAACAATGTAAGCCCCAACGGCGGGCGAGACACGTCGCAACGGAAGTATGCGGGATCGTCGGCCCCGAGGCGGTTGCCCAATAAAATGTTTGGCTGCAAAACGGATTATAAGCTCGGTGGGCTTTTAAAAAGCGCTGTTCATGCGCGGGAGTGCTTGTCTTGCCGTGCGTATAATAGGGCAGGTAACGCCAAATAACGAGGCTCTGAGGGGATGCCATGTCTCAAGAAACCATCCGCGCGGCCGAGCGTGCCGCGGGACAGGTGAAGACCATGTCGACGTATGATCCGGACTCCGACCAGCTGCATGAGGAATGCGGCATTTTTGGTGTGTGGGCACCCGATCGCGATGTGGCTCGACTGACGTACTTTGGTCTGCGCGCGCTGCAGCATCGCGGCCAGGAATCGGCGGGAATCGCCGTGGGTGATGGCGGCACGGTTATGGTCCGCAAGGATCTGGGCCTGCTCGACCGCGTGTTCTCCAACGCCGACCTGTCGACGCTCTCCGGCCAGCTGGCCGTGGGCCACGTGCGCTATGGCACCGCCGGCGCCAAGAGCTGGGAAGCCTCGCAGCCGCACCTCTCTACCATCAATAGCGTCATTATCGCGCTCGCGCACAACGGTACTCTGGTCAACACCGACGAGCTGCGCCGCCAGCTGATCGAGCTGGGCGTGCCGTTCCTCTCCAATTCGGATTCCGAGGTCGCGACCAAGCTTATCGGCTACTTTACTCAGCGTACGGGCCATCTGCGCGAGGGCATTCGCAAGACCATGGAGCTCGTGCGCGGCGGCTACGCCATGACGCTCATCAACGAGCAGGCACTCTACGCATTCCGCGATCCGCACGGCATTCGCCCGCTCGTGCTGGGCAAGCTGGTGGACGAGGGCCTGGACCAGGCCGATGCTGCATCCGTTTCGCAGCTGCCGTCGCAGGACGGCGCCGCGACGGTCGACTCCGCCGTCCGTGTCACGCGCGCCGGCGGCTGGGTCGTTGCTTCCGAGACCTGCGCACTCGATATCGTGGGCGCCGAGTATGTTCGTGATGTCCGACCCGGCGAGATCTTGCGCATCAGCGCCGAGGGTCTGGTATCCGAGCAGGGCGTGCCTGCAGCCGAAGAGCCCGCCAACTGCATCTTTGAGCAGGTCTACTTCGCCCGTCCCGACTCCATCATGAACGGCAAGAGCGTCTATGCCTGCCGTTACGACATGGGTCGTCAGCTGGCACATGAGGAGCCCGTCGAGGCCGACCTGGTCATCGGCGTGCCCGACTCCGGCCTGCCGCCCGCGGAGGGTTATTCGCACGAGAGCGGCATTCCTTTTGGCGAGGGCCTTATCAAGAATCGCTATGTGGGCCGTACGTTTATCGAGCCTACGCAGGAGCTGCGCGCCATGGGCGTGCGCATGAAGCTCAATCCGCTGCGCGACAACATCGAGGGCAAGCGTCTGGTCGTCATCGACGACTCCATCGTCCGCGGTACCACCATGGTGCAGCTCGTCAAGATGCTGCGCAACGCCGGCGCCAAGGAGATTCACATCCGTATCAATTCGCCCGAGGTCATCTGGCCGTGCTTCTACGGCATTGATACCGATGTGCAGTCGCAGCTTATCAGCGCCAACAAGACGGTCGACGAGATTTGCGAGTATATCGGCGCCGATTCGCTGGCCTTCCTTTCGGTCGAGGGCCTGCTTAAGGTCATGCCCAAGGGCGGTTACTGCGATGCGTGCTTTACCGGCCGCTACCCCGTGGCGATTCCCGAGAGCTTTGGCCGCGACAAGTTTATGGAGGGCTTTAAGCCCCGCAACCTGGACAAACCGCTGCACGTTGACGACGACGCCGTGGTCGAGAAATACGACGACCGCAGCTGGGAAGAGGAGCACGGCGAGGCCTAAAACCTGCCATGTGGGGACAGGTTTATTTTGGTAGGTTTTACCTGCTGTTTTGTTGATTGAGCGGCGCGCGTTGTTATGGCGCGCGCCGAAATGAACGCAACTATGAGCACCGTTTGGCGCCCGGGCGGCGGACGGTAGTGGGAGAGGAAGGCTCAGATGAGCGACAGCAAGCATGTGACGTATGAGGACGCCGGCGTCGATACCGCCGAGGGCGGCCGCGCCGTCGACGCAATTAAGGAAATGGTTAAGGACACCAACCGTCCCGAGGTCATCGGCGGTATCGGTGGCTTTGGTGGCCTGTTCTCGGCCGCCGCGCTTAAGGATATGGAAGACCCGATCCTGATCAGCGGTACCGACGGCGTGGGCACCAAACTCGTGCTCGCCCAGATCATGGACCGTCACGAGACGGTGGGCCAGGACCTGGTCGCTATGTGCGTCAACGACATTCTGGCTTCGGGCGCCGAGCCGCTGTTCTTCCTGGACTACGTTGCCATCGGCCACATCGAGGCCGAGCACATGGCAAAGATCATCAAGGGTGTGGCCGACGGTTGCAAGCTCGCGGGCTGCGCGCTCGTGGGCGGCGAGATGGCCGAGCACCCGGGCGTTATGGCTCCTGCCGACTACGACCTTGCCGGATTTACCGTGGGCGTCGTCGGCCGTCCCAAGATGCTCGACCCCGCGAACGTCCGCCCCGGCGACGTGATCCTGGGCCTGCCTTCCACCGGCGTGCACTCCAACGGCTACTCGCTCGTGCGCAAGGTCATCGGCGTCGACGGCATTAAGCCGGGCACGCCCGAGGCCGCCGCTAAGGCGGAGGAGCTGAGCCGTCCGCTCGAGGAGCTCGGCGGTGCTTCGCTGGCAGACGCCCTGCTGGCTCCCACGCGCATCTACGTCAAGCCGATTCTGGAGCTGCTGCGCGGCGGCGCTCCGGTGCACGCCATCGCCCACATCACCGGCGGCGGTATTACCGAGAACCTCAACCGCGCGCTCGCCGACGACGTCGACGCCGTGGTCGCCCGCAACGGCGCCGAGATGGGTTGGGACGTTCCGCCCGTCATCACCTACGTGTCGCGCCAGGCCGAGCTCGCGCCCAACGAGGCATGCAAGACCTTCAACATGGGCGTTGGCCTGTGCCTGATCGTCGCCCCCGAGGACGAGGCTGCCGTGACCGAGGCCCTGGTCGCGCTGGGCGAGAAGCCGTTCCGCGTGGGCGAGTGCGTCGAGGGCTCCGGTAAGGTCGTGTACTCCGATGAGCGCTAACGAGCAGATGGCTGCTGCCGCGAGCCTGGGCTTTGTGCCCTACACCCGTCCGACCGGCACCGATACGGCCGAGCCGCTCAAGATCGGTGTGCTCATCAGCGGTTCGGGTACCAACCTGCAGGCGCTGATCGATCTGATCGCTGCCGGCAAGCTCAACGCTTCGATTGAGCTTGTGGTGTCGAGCCGTCCTTCGGCTAAGGGTTTGCAGCGCGCTGAGCGCGCGGACATCCAGACGCTCACGCTGTCTAAGGATGTCTACGCCGACCCCATCGCCGCCGACGAGATCATCGCGCACGAACTGCTCGAACGCGGCTGCGAGTATGTGGTCATGGCCGGCTACATGCGCATGGTGCACACGCCGCTGCTGGCGGCGTTTCCCAACCGCGTGGTCAACTTGCATCCGGCGCTGCTGCCGAGCTTTACCGGTGCGCATGCGATTGACGATGCCTTTGCGCGCGGCGTCAAGGTAACTGGCGTGACCGTGCATTTTGCCAACGAGATCTACGACAACGGTCCCATCATCGCCCAGCGTGCGCTGGCTGTTGAGGAGGGCTGGGATGTCGACACGCTCGAGGAGCACATCCACGCGATTGAGCACGTGCTGTATCCCGAGGTCGTGCAAATGCTCGCCGACGGCCGCGTCCACGTGCTGGAGAGCGGCAAGGTCGCAATTGACGCGCCTCGCGGCTAGCGGCGCACAGTACAATTTAGCCGAGTAGTCAGGGTGGTCATTGGCGCCAAGGCGCGCGTGGCCACCTTTTGTTTTTGGGTAGTCATCGGGGACGGTCTTTAACGGCTAGTCATTCAAGAACGTCGCAGGTGACTGGGTGAGAGAGGTGAGCGCATGGCGGATAACGAAGTTCTGTTTACGCCTGAGCTGGTGTTTTTTGATTGGGAGTGTGCAACGCCGGATGAGGTGTTTGCGCGGCTCGAGGGCGAGCTTGCACCACGTGGCTACATTGCCGACGGTTGGCTCGACGCCGTTCGCACGCGAGAGGATGCCTATCCCACGGGTCTTGCCATGCCGGCGGCAAACATTGCCATTCCGCATACCGATCCGGGGTTTGTGGCCAAGCCCTATATCGCGGTGGTGAAGCCCGCCGCGCCCGTGACATTTAACGCTATGGCTGGCATGGGCGCTCCGGTGCCGGCGCAGATCGTCATCAATTTGGGTATTGCCGAGCCGGGCGGCCAGGTCGAGGCCCTGCAGGCGCTCATGAACATCTTTATGGACGCCGATGCTGCAGCCGACGTGCTCGGCCAGACCACGCCCCAGGGCATGGTCGACGCCATCCGCCGCCACTTCTAAGGTGCCGGCTGCCAGAGCTGTCCCCTTTGCACCAAAATGGTGCAGATTAACTTGTCCCCCATGTGCCAGGTGTGCCGCGGGGTCCGCGTTGTGACACAATGGCGTTTGTTCGATTCGTTATGCGAAAGGCCAACTATGGCAAATAAGAAAAAGAACTCCGAGGCCGCGCCGACGCCCGAGCAGCAGGCCCGCGCTGCCTCCAGCTCTCGCAAGAAGCAGCGCAAGACGTACGTGTCTAAGACCGTCAAGATCGTCCTGGTGGTCATCGGCGTGCTGGCGATGCTGCTTTCCGTCTCGGCCATGGCGTGCTCCGGCCTTATGTCGCAGGCCGAGGACACCTCGGGCTACAAGCTGACCGGCGGTGTTGCTGCTACTATCAACGGCACCAACCTCACCGAGGACACCGTGACCAAGCAGATCATGAGCATGCGCACGTCCTACGGCTACACCAAGGACAAGGATTGGGCGCAGTATCTGGTTGACAACGACCTCACGCCCAAGAAGTACCGCAAGCAGCTCATCGACTCCTACACGCAGCAGATTCTGCTTCAACAGGCACAGAAGGAGAACGGCGTGACGGTGTCGGATGAGGAGGTCGAGAAGGCTTGGAAGGACGCGTGCAAGAGCGCGGGCGGTGCCAAGGCCTTTAAGAAGACCCTCAAAACCTACGGCTATACCGAGGACACCTACAAGGACTCGCTCAAGGAGAGTCTGGCGCAACAGAAACTCAAGGATGCCGTCGCGCCCACGAGCAAGCCCAAGGACAGCGAGATTGTCGATTACATCAACGAAAACCTGTCCAGCTACAACGACGCCCGCCGCTCGTCGAACATCCTGATCAAGGTTGATTCCGACGCTTCCGACGAGGACAAGGCTGCCGCCAAGGCCAAGGCACAGGAGTGCCTGGACAAGATTAACTCCGGTGAGCTGAGCTTTGAGGACGCCGTTGAGCAGTACTCCGAGGACACGGGTTCCAAGGAGAAGAAGGGCGATGTGGGCTGGGATAAGCTCACCACCTTCGTCGACAGCTACCAGACGGCGCTCGAGGGACTCAACAAGGGCGACGTGAGCGAAGTCGTCGAGTCGACCTATGGCTACCACATCATCAAGTGCACCGACTACTTCCATGTCGATAATCAGGTTGATGACATTAAGCAGGTGCCCAAGGACATCAAAAAGTACGTCTCCAACGTGGTGAAGACGCAGGCGGCCAGCGCCGCGTACAGCGAGTGGCTGGAGCAGTACAAGAAGGATGCCGACATTACCGTCAACCCCATGCCCAAGGACGTACCCTATAACGTGAGCCTGAAGGGCGTCACCAAGAGTTCGACCGACGATTCGTCGACGACTGAGTAATCATGGGGCGGTGCTCGCGCGAGTGCCGCCCACGCTATTAGAGAGGATTTGCAGATGACCAACGAAGAGCTGCAGAAGGAAATGATCGCGGCCATGAAGGCCAAGGACAAGGTTCGCCTGTCCATCATTCGCCAGGTCAAGGCCGAGGTGAAGAATATCGAGGTCAATGAGCGCCGCGATGTGACCGAGGAAGACGTCAACAGCATGATCAAGCGTCTGATCAAGCAGACGAGCGAGACGCTGGAGATGTCCATCAAGGCCGGCACCGACCAGGAGCGTACCGACAACCTGACCGAGCAGGTCAAGATTCTGGAGAGTCTGCTGCCCGCACAGGTTTCGGGCGAGGAGCTCGAGGCGCTGATCGAGCAGGTCATCGCCGAGCTGGGCGCTACTTCCAAGAAGCAGATGGGCCAGGTTATGGGCGCACTCGGCAAGGCCACCGGCGGCAACTTCGATAAGCCTGCCGCGGCAAAGATCGTCGGCGCCAAACTCGCGTAATTTGTTACGCGGTTTTACCAAACCGCGTAACGGCTCGACGCTGCAAACCCGTACACGCGGCAATCTGACGTTCAATTTCAAGGGCGCGACCAGAAGGTCTGCGCCCTTTCATTTCACGTCACCTTGCTCGCGTGTACGGGTTTTCGCTGGCTTATGCTCAACAAGGACGGTTGTATTATTTTCGGCGCTCATTGGGGACAGACTTAAATGAGTGGGTTAAAGGTTGCGGGTTCTTTACGGGAATGTAGTGTGGGCTGCGGAAACGTGGTTCTTTCCGTACAATAGTTCAACTCGTGTAAACGCAGGGAAGGGACATTCATGGCAGACATGATCGAGATCAAGCATCTCAACAAGTACTTTGGCGACCTGCATGTGCTCAAAGATATCAATCTCACCGTCAAGCGCGGCGAGAAGCTCGTAATGATCGGGCCTTCCGGCTCGGGTAAGTCGACGCTCATCCGTTGCGTCGATTATCTTGAGGAGCCCACGTCGGGCGAGGTCGTCATCGACGGTACGCCGCTCACCAAAAAGAATCACCTGGAGATGGCTCGCAAGTATAGTTCCATGGTGTTTCAGCAGTTCAACCTGTATCCCAACATGACGGTGCTCGGCAACCTGACGCTCGCGCCCATCAAGCTGCAAAAGAAGAGCAAGGAGGAGGCGACCGAGGTCGCCATCGCCGCGCTCAAGCGCGTTGGCATGGCGCATAAGGCCGGCGAGTATCCGCAGAACCTCTCGGGCGGTCAGCAGCAGCGCATCGCCATCGCCCGTGCCTTGTGCACCAAGCAGCCCATCATCCTGTTTGACGAACCGACCTCGGCGCTCGACCCCGAGATGGTCCAGGAGGTTCTGGACGTTATGATTGAGCTCGCGCAGGAGGATATCACCATGATCTGCGTGACGCATGAGATGGGCTTTGCGCGCCAGGTGGCCGACCGCGTCATCTTTATGGAGGACGGCCGCATTCTGGAGGAGGGCACGCCCGAGCACTTCTTCGATAACCCCGAGAACCCGCGCTGCCGCGAGTTCCTGTCCAAGATTCTGCACTAGGCGCGGTGATGGACATGACGGATATGACGAGGGCGGCCGTGTCGCGCCGTCACTTTTTGCAGCTGGCTGGCGCCGGCATGCTTGCGCTGACGGGGACCGCGCTTACCGGTTGCGGCAACTCCACCAGCGGCGAGGACTCCGACAAGGGGTCCAAGCTTGCGGCCATCAAGTCGCGTGGCCATCTGAATGCCGGCGTTAAGAAGGATGTTCCCGGCTATGGCTATTACGACACCGCCAAGGGTCGCTTTGAGGGCATGGAAGTCGATTTGTGCTACCAGATCGCCGCTGCTGTCTTTGACGTGAGCTACAAGGAGGCCCGCGCCCAGGAGCTTGTCGAGTTTACCGACGTAACGCCCAAGACACGCGGCCCGCTGATCGATAACGGCCAACTCGACGTGGTCGCGGCGACCTACACCATCACCGACGAGCGCAAGAAGAGCTGGGATTTCTCGACGCCGTACCGCACCGACTACGTGGGGCTCATGGTCAAGAAGCGTTCGGGCTTTACCTCGATTGAGGACCTGGACGGCAAGGTCATCGGCGTGAGCCAGGGTGCTACCACGCAGGGCCTGATCGAGCAGATGATCAAGGACAACGGCTTTAGCTGCAAGCCAGAGTTTAGGGCCTTTAGCGGCTACCCCATCATCAAGAGCTCGCTCGACGCCGGCAATATCGACGTCTTTGCCATGGACCGCTCCACGCTGGCCGGTTACATGAACGAGACCGTTGAGCTGCTGCAGCCCGAGGTCAAGTTTGGCGAGCAGGGCTACGGCGTGGCGACCAAGAAGGGCTGCGACCTTTCGGCCGTGGTCGATCAGGTGATTTGCGATCGCCTGGCCGACGGCTGGCTCGACCAAGAGGTCAAGACCTGGGGTCTTGTATAGGCGCATCGTCCAAGGAAGGAATCAAATGCTCGAAGGATTATTTGACGCCGACCGTTGGTCGACGACATTTCAAAATATGGGGCCCTTCTGGGAGGGCTTTGGCGTGACGCTGCAAGTGGTCGTTGCCGGCCTGCTGTTGTCGCTGGTGCTGGGCACGCTGCTGGGCGTGTTCTCTACCACTCGCTCGCGCGTGCTGCGCGCCATAAGCCGCGTGTACGTGGAGTTTTACCAGAACACCCCGTTGCCCGTGCAGGTGCTCTTTATGTACATGGCCGGTCCGCAGTTTTTGCAGGCCATAACCGGTGCCGACCAGCCGGTGCGCATCGCGCCGTTCGTGCTGGGCTTCTTGGGTGTGGGCCTGTATCACGCGGCCTACATTTCGGAGGTCATCCGCACCGGTATCGAGGCGGTTCCGCGCGGTCAGATGGAGGCGGCCCAGAGCCAGGGCTTCACCCGTGCGCAGGCCTACTGGTACATCGTGCTGCCCCAGACGTTCAAGATCATTCTGCCGCCGCTGTGTAACCAGGCGCTCAACCTGGTCAAGAACACGTCGGTGCTGGCACTTGTGGCCGGCGGCGACCTTATGTACCGTTCCGACAACTTTGTGAGTCTGTACGGTTACCTGCAGGGATACATCGTCTGCTGCCTTATGTACTTCATCATCTGCTTTCCGCTCGCCATGCTGGTGCAGTGGCTCGAGCGCCGCTCCAAGGAGCGTCCGCGCGGCGTGAGCCTGGCCGAGCTGGGGCTCGATAACGTAGAGGAGGCCTAGCGCATGGAAATCTTCAACGCGACCAACCTGCTCTACATTTGGGGCGGCTTTGTTAAGACGATCGAGATCTCGGCGCTGTCGATCTTTTTCTCGCTCATCTTTGGCACGGTGCTGGCGCTCGTTAAAAGCTATGCGCCCCGCCCGTTCCGTATTTTGGTGAGCGCCTATATCGAGCTGTTCCGCTGCACGCCGAACCTGCTGTGGATCCTGTTTATCTACTTTACGGTGCAGGGTTTGGACATTGTGATTTCGACCATCGCCTTTACGCTGTTTACCAGCGCTGTTATGGCTGAGATTGTGCGCGGCGGCCTCAACTCGATTCCGCGCGGCCAGTTTGAGGCGGCGCAGAGCCAGGGCTTCGGCTTCTTTGCCACCATGCGCTACATCATTCTGCCGCAGACATTTAAGACGATCATTCCGGCGCTGTTTAGCCAGTGCACGACCGTCATCAAGGACAGCTCGTATCTTTCGGGCATTAACGTGGCCGAGCTCATGTACACGGCAAACGTCGTGATGGCCCACGCGATTGATCTGTCGCAGGTGCTTATGCTCTACGGCCTGGTGTTTGCGATGTACTTTGTGCTCAACTTTGGTATCTCGCTGCTGGTCCGAGCGTATCAGCGCCGCATCGTAGCCGCATAGTCCTGCTCCCCCAAGCACGGCACCTTGCCCCTCAATCGTCGCTTGCGTACATTTAGTACGCGGCGCTTCTCTTTCGGGCAATCTGCCGCACTTGGGAAACCAGGACGGCGTAAGTGACAAAATGGGAATCAGGAATCGCCTATTTCTCATTTGTTAGAAAGGAATCGCGATGAGCGATCTGGAGAACAAGAAGAATCCTGTGGTTATTACCATCGCGCGCGACTTTGGCGCCGAGGGCCACGAGATTGGTCGCATGCTTGCCGACGAGTTGGGGATTCCACTGTATGACAACGAGCTGCTGGTGCGCGCATCGCTGCGTGCGGGTGAGTCGCTCGATAAGATGGCCGCCTATGACGAACGTCTGGCCGTGGAAAACATGGCGTTCCTGCCCGACCGCTACGACGCGCGCTCGTACTCGGACAAGTTGTTCCAAAAGATGAGCCAGGTGATTTTGGATCTGGGCGAGACTGAGAGCTGCATTATCGAAGGCCGTCTGTCCGATTACCTGCTGCGTAACAACCCCAACCACATTGCCGTGTTGGTGACCGCACCCTTTGAGGACCGCGTCGAGATCGTGCGCAAGAAGCGTGGCCTTAACAAAAAGAAGGGCGCCAAGCTGGTCAAACAGCAGCAGAAGGCGCGTGAGGCGTTCTATAAGCGCTACAGTGCCGGTAAGTGGAAGATGACGAGCGGCAAGGACATCGTCGTCAACCGCGCCAAGCTGGGCCGCGAGGGTTGTAAAGACGTTATCGCCGCTGCCTACCGCTACAAGGTGGCGCAGCTCGAAGGCTAACCGACCAAAACCATCACAAAGGTGCCTGTCCCCATCGTGGTGGTTGGGTGGTCGGCATAGAAAAAGTCCCCGCCGGGCGTGTGCTCGACGGGGACTTTGCCGTTTGGTGGCTAGCGCTGCGGATGATTACTCGCCCAGCAGGCTCTTGGTGATGGAAGCGGCGGCCTTCTTGCCGGCGCCCATCGCCAGGATGACCGTTGCGGCGCCGGTGACGATGTCGCCGCCAGCCCAGATGCGGGGATCGGTGGTCTGGCCGGTCTCCTCGTCGGCGACGATGTAGCCCCACTTGTTGAGCTCCATCTTGCCGCCGATCTTCTTTGCGAAGGGGTTGGCGTTGGTGCCGATAGCCGAGATCGCGACGTCGCAGGGGATCTCCTCGATGGCGCCCTCGATGGGCACCGGACGACGGCGGCCGGACTCGTCGGGCTCGCCGAGCTCCATCTTCTGGACCTTGACGGCGCACACGGAGCCGTCCTCGCCAGCGACAAACTCGAGCGGGGAGACGAGCGGCAGAACCTCGACGCCCTCGGCCTTGGCATGGTGCAGCTCGGCGCGACGGCAGGGCATCTCGTCCTCGGTACGACGGTAGGCGATGATGGCGTGCTCGGCGCCCAAGCGCTTGGCGGTACGGACGGCGTCCATAGCCACGTTGCCGCCACCAAAGACGACGACGTTCTTGCCGTGCTTGGTGGGGGTGTCGTACTCGGGGAACTTGTTGGCCTTCATCAAGTTCACGCGGGTGAGGTACTCGTTAGCGAAGAAGACGTTGGGCAGGTTCTCGCCGGGGACGTTGAGGAACTTGGGCAGGCCAGCGCCGGTCGCCACGTAGATGGCGTCGAAGCCCTGCTCGAACAGCTCCTCGGCCGTGGCCATGTTGCCCACGACGGAGTTGTACTCAAACTTGACGCCCATGTCCTCCAGGCCGTCAATCTCGCGCTTGACGACCGCCTTGGGCAGACGGAACTCGGGGATGCCGTAGACCAGCACGCCGCCACCGGTGAAGAAGGCCTCAAAGACGGTAACGTCAAAGCCGTTGCGGGCGAGCTCGCCAGCGCAGGTGATGCCAGACGGGCCAGAGCCCACGACGGCGACCTTCTTGCCGTTCTTGGGGGCCATCTTGGGCGTGGAGGCGAGCTCGGGGCGGTCACCCAGGAAGCGCTCGAGCTGGCCGATGGCCACGGGCTCGGACTTCTTACCACGGATGCACTTGCCCTCGCACTGGTTCTCCTGCGGGCAGACGCGGCCGCAGATAGCGGGAAGCATGGAGTCCTCGCGGATGGTATCGAGGGCGCCGCCGAAGTCCTTCGCGCGGATCTGCTCGATAAAGCGGGGGATGTTGATGTTGACGGGGCAGCCCTCAACACAGAACGGCTTCTTGCAGTTGAGGCAGCGCTCGGCCTCGGCCAGCGCCATCTCCTCGGTGAAGCCCTTGTCGACGGGGCGGAAGTCGCAGGCGCGCTCGGCAGCCGGCTCCTCGTTATCGGGGGTGCGGGGCGACTTCATATCGGCAACGAAACGACCGTTAACTAGTGGCATGCGCAGCTCTTTTCCTCATAGGCCTTGAGGGACTCGCCCTCTTCGGAACGGTAAGCGGCCTGGCGGGCACGAAGGTCATCCCAGTCGACCAGGGTGGCATCGAAGTCGGGGCCATCGACGCAAGCAAACTTGGTCACGCCGCCCACCTCGACGCGGCAGCAGCCGCACATACCGGTGCCGTCAACCATGATGGGGTTGAGCGACGCGGTGATGGGGGTGTCGTACTTCTGGGCGGTGAGGGTCGAGAACTTCATCATCGGAACGGGGCCGACGCAGAAGACCTGGCTCACGGCCTTGTCCTGCAGCAGGCGCTCCAGCGGAGCGGTGACAACGCCCTGCTCGCCGTAGGAGCCGTCGTCAGTGGTGATGTGGATGTGGTCCTCGTCGAGGAGCTCGCGGAACTGGTCCTCCATGAGCAGGAGGTCCTTGGTGCGGGCGCCCATGATGGCGTGCACCTCGTGGCCGGTCTCGACCAGGTGCTTGGCGACCGGGAAGGCAATTGCCAGGCCGACGCCGCCGCCAATGACGGCACAGGGGCCCTCAGCCATCTCGGTGGGAACGCCCAGCGGGCCCACGACGTCGCGCAGCGACTCGCCGGCCTCATAGGTGGAAAGCATTTCGGTGGTCTTGCCGATCACCATGAAGATGAACTCGACCCAGCCCTCGTCACCGTTCCAGCCAGCTAGGGTAAACGGGACGCGCTCGCCCGTCTCGTTGGCGCGAACCATGAGGAACTGTCCAGCGTGCGCATGCTTGGCGATTGCGGGCGCCTCGATGCGGAACTTGAACACCTTCTCCGAGAACTGCGTCTTCTCCAGGATCTTATACATAGAACCCCTCTCTTGTTAGGGCGGCCGAACCGTGCCTCCACGGAAATGGACGGCAGCCCGAATAAAACCGTACGCGCACAGGCGTTGTGCAGACATACGGTGCAAATTATACCCTCATGGACATGTCG
Source organism: Collinsella sp. (assembly GCA_048448865.1). Lineage (GTDB taxonomy): Bacteria > Actinomycetota > Coriobacteriia > Coriobacteriales > Coriobacteriaceae > Collinsella. The sequence continues at coordinate 9,658 of DBGBLM010000165.1, read as the reverse complement.
CTTACGTGTATCTTTGGCAGGCGGGAAAAGCGACCTACCAAAAAGGGACAGGTTTATTTTGGTAGGTTTTATCAGGCAAAACGGCAAAGGGGGCCGGTCTCGCGCATCGGTGAGGCCGGCTCCCTTTGGAGCGCTGCATATGTATGGCGGCACAGGGTTTATTGCGGCGCGGCTGCTGCGGCGTTTCCGCATATAAAACCTGCCAAAATAAACATCCCTAAATGGTAGGTTTTAGTGCTTGCCGTTGGCGGAGGCGGAGCCGTTGACGTGGTCGCGGGCATAGATTACGCCGTGTACGATCGCCAGGCCGGCGGCGTCGGCGGCGCGGGCGCAGGTGTCCTGGAAGTCCTCGGCCTCGCGGGCGCGCAGCTGCTTGAGCACGTAGTCTGCGACAGCCATCTTGCCGGGAGGGTTGCCGATACCGGTACGGATGCGGCTGAAGTCGCGACTGCCCATCTTGTCGATGATGGAGCGCAGGCCGTTGTGGCCGGCGTGGCCACCGCCCACCTTAACGCGTACGTCGCCGGCGGGAATGTCGAGCTCATCGTGGATCACGAGCAGCTCCTCGGCCTTGATCTTGTACTCTCGGCAGAGCTTGGAGATGGGACCGCCCGAGGTATTCATGTACGACTGCGGCTTGACCAGCACAATCTGGCGCTTGCCACCCTCTTCCTCGGGATCGTTGATGTTGATGAGCGCGACCTCGGCGCCGGCCTGGTTTTTCCAGTACGTGACACCGGCCTGACGGGCCAACTCGTCGATCGCTTTGAAGCCAGCGTTGTGGCGGGTCTCGGCATACTCATCGCCAGGGTTGCCAAGTCCGGCAACCATGCGAATCTTAAGCGGCTGTGCAGCTGCCATATTTGTCCTTCCGTTACATAAAAAGTTTAATCAACGACAAAGGCTACCACGCCCGCCGAAGGCGAGACTTCGTTTCAGCGAAATCCCACCAGACAAAAGCACGGCCGCGGCAGAGCGAGCCGCCGAAACAGAAGAAACCCCCGCGCGACCTTTGCGAAGCAAGGGGGAGCGCGGGGGTTTCTTCTGTTTCGGCGGCGATGCGCCGGGTTGCAAGGACGATGCGACTACAGCGCGAAGTCGCCGCCGACGAGCGTAGAGACGGGCTCCTCGTGGTAAACGGCGGAGATGGCCTGAGCGAACTCCTCGGCGACCGAGATGGTCTTGATCTTGCCGCCGACCTCGACGGGGATGGCATCGGTGACGAGACACTCGACGATCGGGGCGTCGTTCAGGCGCTCGATGGCCGGACCGGAGAAGATGCCGTGGGTGGCGCACACGTAGATGTCGCCGGCGCCCATGGCCTTGAGCTCCTTGACGTTGGCGCACAGGGTGCCAGCGGTGTCGATCATGTCGTCATTGATGACGCAGGTCTTGCCCTTGATGTCACCGATGATGCCCATGACCTCGGCGGCGTTGTGGCGCGGACGGCCCTTGTGGGCGATGGCCAGGTCGCAGCCGAGCATGTCGGACAGCTTCTTGGCGGCCTTGGCGCGGCCCACATCGGGGGAGACGACAACCAGGTTGTCGGTGTCGAAGTGCATGTTGTTGTAGTACTGGCCAAACAGCGGCAGCGCGGACAGGTGGTTAACCGGGATATCGAAGAAGCCCTGGATCTGGCCCTGGTGCAGGTCGAGGGTGATGATGCGGTTGACGCCGGCGCGCTCGAGCAGGTTGGCGACGAGGCGGGCGGTGATGGGCTCGCGCGGGCCGGCCTTGCGGTCCTGGCGGGCATAGCCGTAGTGGGTGATGACGGCGGTGATGGAGCGGGCGGATGCGCGCTTGGCAGCGTCGGTGGCGATGAGCAGCTCCATGAGCATGTCGTTGACGTTGCCGCCGGCCACGGACTGAATCAGGAAGACGTCGGCGCCGCGGACGGTCTCGTCGTAGCGGGCGTAAATCTCACCATTGGCGAACTGCTTTAGCGTAAGGCCCGAAAGCTCGACCCCAAGGTACTCAGCGATCTTCTGAGCGAGGGGACGGTTGGAGGAACCGGAATACACGCGGATGGACTTGCGCATATTCTCCGACTTCTCGGGATCATTAATCGGCATTACCCTTCTCCTTTATATCGAATGCCATATAGATGCCTTGTTGCATTGTAACCGCGCGGCGGGGTTTATCGAGTCTTGATAACGTCTTTACCGTCAACGGACACGAACCGACCACTCATTCTGTCGCGCAGGTCAGCATAGAAAAAGGAGCCGTCCCCATGGGAACAGCTCCTTAGATGCTTGGTAAAACGTTATACCTCGTCGTCCTCGTGCAAGCGGCGGCGATAATCGGCGGCCCAGCCCTCAATATTTACCTGACGGGCGCGGCCCAGACCGAGTGCGTCGGCCGGGACCGGCTCGGTGATGACGGAGCCGGCGGCCACGAGCGCGCCGTCGCCGATCTGGGCAGGCGCGACCATCATGGTGTCGGAACCGATGAAGGCATCCTTGCCGATGACGGTCTTGTGCTTGTGCACGCCGTCGTAGTTGCAGGTGATGGAGCCTGCGCCCACGTTGACGCCGGAGCCCATGGTGGTATCGCCGATGTAGGACAGGTGCGGCACCTTGGAGCCCTCGCCGATCGTGGACTTCTTGATCTCCACGTGCGTGCCGGCCTTGGAGCCGTCGAGCATGTGGGTGCTCGGGCGCAGGTAGGCGCGCGGGCCGCAGTCGACGCCGTTCTCGATGACAGCTTCGATGGCGATGGTCTCATCGATGGTGCAGCCACTGCCGACGGTGGTGTCGGTGAGGCGGCTGTTGGGGCCGAGCTGGCACTCCTCGCCCACGGTGACGTGGCCGATCAGGTGCGTCTGCGGCCACACTACGGTGTCGCGGCCGATAACGGCATCGGGGCCGATCCAGGCCTGCGTGGGGTCGATGAAGGTAACGCCCTCGGCCATCCAGTGCTCGTTGATGCGGTCGCGTGCAATGGCGGTAAGCTGTGCGAGCTGGATGCGGCTGTTGACGCCCAGGCCGTCGCGGTAGTCGTCGCAGTGGAAGATAGAGACTGCCTGGCCGTGGCCCTTGAGGATCTCGAGCATGTCGGGCAGGTAGTACTCGGACTGCGCGTTGTCGTTGCCGATCTCGTCGATGTGGGCGGCGAGCTGCGCGCCGTCAAAGGCGTAGCAGCCGGCGTTGCACTCCAGCAGCGTGGCGGCCTGCTCGGGCGTGCAGTCCTTCTGCTCGATGATGCGCTCGATCTGGCCGTCGGCACCCAGCTTGATGCGGCCGTAGCCGAAGGGGTCGGGCGGGGTCATGGTCATGACGGTGCAGGCGAGCTCGCCGGTAGCGACGGTCTGCGCGAACTTGGCGACGGTGTCGGCGGTGATGAGCGGCAGGTCGCCGTTGAGCACGACGACCGGGCCCTCGGCGATGCCGCAGGCCTCGAGCGCGACCTTGACGGCGTGGCCGGTGCCCAGGCGCTCGGTCTGCTCGACGCACTCGACCTTGGTGGCGCTGTTGGCGTAGGCGCCGTCGATAAGGGCGCGCATCTCGTCGGCGTGGCTGCCGATGACGACCACGACGCGGCTGCAGCCGGCCTTGATGGTGGCGTCGACGATCCACTGGACCATGGGCTTACCCAGGATCTTGTGCGAAACCTTGCAGTGGTTCGACTTCATGCGGGTGCCCTCGCCGGCGGCGAGGATAATTGCGGTTGCGTCCATGTGATCTCCTGTTACGTTATAGAGACGTGTGTTTGGAAACGATACACGGCGCAATATGATACCGCAGGCATATGTTGAGCGCGTAGCGATTGGTTTGCGGCGGTTGAGGCTTGCGCCGCCGGCGTGGCGTTTGCGCTGCTTGCGTGCGGCGTTGGCGGTGCTGCGGAGCTGTCGTTTGAGCGAGGGGACGGGGGTGCCCGTGGACAACATACGAGAGGAGTTTGGCGGCGAGCCCGTCGCGGCATTCTCGATGTCGCATCCGGCTGTGCCGGCGCTCTATATAGTGTTGACGCTGGGGCTCACCATGTTCTCGATGCAGCCGGTACTGATTGCGCTGTCGCTTGCGGGCGGGCTGGCGTATGGATTTGCGACGCGTGGGGCTGCCCGCACGTTGGGCGCACTCCGCTGGCAGCTGCCGGTGATTTTGATTATCGCGCTGGTTAATCCGCTGTTTAACGCCTCGGGCTCGACGGAGCTGTTCCGTATTGGCACGCGCGCGGTGTATCTGGAAAGCATGGTTTACGGCCTGTGCATGGGCGGGCTGTTTGTGGCGAGCGTGCTGTGGTTTGAGGCCGCGGCGTCGATGCTCGAATACGACAAGGTGCTCGCGCTGCTGGGTAATGCCGCACCGGTGATTGCGCTCATGATCTCGATGTGCATGAGGCTTATCCCGCAGTTTTTGCGCCGCGGTCGTACGGTGCTGGCGGTGCAGGATGCGATTGATGTGCCGGGCCGCGCGCCCACCGATCCCGTGCGATCGCGCCTGCGGGCGTCGAGCGTGTTGATGGGCTGGGGCATGGAAGATTCGCTGGAGCGCGCGGACGCGATGCGCTCGCGCGGGTGGGGTGCCGCGACACGTCGTATGACGTATGCGCGGTATCGACTGGGGCGCAGCGACGTTGCCGCGCTGGTCGGGCTCGTACTGTTTGGCGCTGCCGCGGTGGCGGTGGCGTGGACCGCGACGACGCAGTATTCGTTTTATCCGCAGCTCTCGGTGCCGGCGCCGTGGCCAGGCTATGTCGTGTACGCCGCCTGGATGGTGTTGCCTTGCGCGTTGCACGCGATTGATGAGAAGAGGTTTGGCTGATGGCTCGGTTTGATAGGAGCTCGGCGGCGGGTGTGGCATATGGCTCGGCCGCGCCGGCGATTGAGGTGCGAGGCCTTAGTTTTGCCTATCCCGGGGTCAAGGCACCGGTGCTCGAGGGGCTTGATTGGCATGTTTCCCAAGGTGCGTTTGCACTGCTTGTTGGCGGTACCGGTTCGGGCAAGTCGACGCTGCTGTCGCTGCTCAAGCCCGAGATCGCTCCAGCGGGCGAGCGCACTGGCGAACTGCGCGTGCTGGGCGAGAACGTTGCCGACATGGACGTGCGGGCATCGGCAGAGCGCGTGGGTTATGTGTTTCAGGATCCCGAGAACCAGATTGTGTGCGAGACCGTGTGGCACGAGATGGCGTTTGGCCTAGAGAATCTGGGCGTGTCGCGCGACGAGATGCGCCGCCGTGTTGCCGAGACCAGCTATTTCTTTGGTCTGGAGGACTGGCTTCATCGTGATACCGATACGCTTTCGGGTGGCCGCAAGCAGCTGCTGTCGTTGGCGGCCGTTCTGGCGCTGCGCCCGCACGTGCTGCTGCTCGACGAGCCCACGTCTCAGCTCGATCCCGTTGCCGAGAAGAATTTCCTGCACGCGCTGTTTCGTGTAAATCGCGAGCTGGGCTGCACGGTTGTTGTGGCGACGCATCAGCCGCGCCCAATGCTCGAATACGCGACGTGTGCGTACCGGATTGAGGATGGCCGCGTGCACGAGGCGGCGGATATGGCATCTTTGGGACGCCGAGAATCGCTGTTTTCCGATGACACGTTGGGGTGGGGTGCCATCCGATGTGCAAAAAACGGAGTATTCAGCAGGCGTGAGGACAATTTAGGCTCTCTGGAGCCGCCCGGGGACGTATCGAGCGCGAAAAAAAGTTCGGAATTGGACAAATCGTCCGAATTTATGGCGCAAACGTCGCTCGAGAACGGCTCGGAAGCCTTCCCGCGCACGGATGGAAGCAGAATACTCCAAAAAATGCACGCTGGGTCGGCTACCACCCTGTCGGAAGGTTGGTTTCGCTACGATCGAGCGTCCGGCTGGGTGTTGCGTGGGCTCGATGCGTCGTTTTCGGCCGGTGCGGTGCATGCGATCGTGGGCGGCAACGGATGCGGTAAGTCGACGATGCTCTCGGTGCTGGCGAAGACCGCCAAGCTGCAGCGCGGCCGCATGGTGCGCGGAGCGGCCTCGGCGGCGTTGCTGCCTCAGAATCCCAAAGCATTGCTGGTTGCCGAGACGGTGTGCGACGAGCTGATGGAATGGGCTTCAGCCTGCGGATATGACGAGACCGTGGCGCGGGAGCGCGCGGCGAGCTTGGGGCTGGACGGCCTGGAGACGCGCCACCCCTACGACCTCTCGGGCGGACAGCGCCAGCTGCTCGCACTGGCGAAGCTGCTGCTGATCGGCCCCGAGCTGCTGCTGCTTGACGAGCCCACGAAGGGCTTGGACCTGGAGAGCCGCCGCATCATCGCCCGCGCCCTGCGTGACCATGCGAAGGTTGGCGGCACCGTCATCATGGCCACGCACGATCTGGATTTTGCCGAGCAGGTTGCCGATGACGTTGCCATGATGTTTGACGGTGAGATTGCCTGCATGGAGTCCCCGGCCGACTTCTTTGCCGACAACGTGTTCTATAGGGCGTGATGGGATGGCGGATTTTCGCGCCTCGCGCCTACTCACAAAACTTGAGATTCCGCTGTTGTTGGCGGTGCCGGCGGTAATGGCCGCAGCATTGCTGGCAGGCATTGAGCAGGCAGCGCTTGCCATGCTGGTTGTGGTGGCGCTCGTGCTCGCGCTGTTCTTTGCGGGTTACGAGGCATCTCGTCCGGGTTTGCGCCAGATTATGCCCACGTTGGTGCTGGCGGCGCTGGCGGCGGCGGGGCGCATCCTGTTTGGGCCCATTCCCGACTTTAAACCGGTGAGTGCCATCGCCATTATCGCGGGGGCGACGTTGGGTCGACGCAACGGCTTCATGGTTGGTGCGCTGGCAGCGCTGACCAGCAATTTCTTTTTTGGACAGGGCATGTGGACGCCATGGCAGATGTATGCCTGGGGTCTGGTTGGCTATGTTGGCGGCGCGCTGGCGCATGCGGGCGCGTTCGACCGCGCCGACGGCACCGTGCGATTGCCGGCGCTGCTGACCTACGGCTTTGCTTCGGGTTTGCTGTACGGCGTTGTGATCAACGCCTACGACATTATCGGTTTTGTTCAACCGCTCACGTGGGCGGGTGCCATGGCGCGTCTTGCCACCGCCGTACCGTTCGATATCACGCACGGACTCGCGACCTGTGTGTTTTTGGCCGCCTTGTACAAGCCTTGGTGCCGTCGCATTAACCGTGTCGTCGTGAAATACGGACTGTAGGGCATTTCGCGTTCCCTCACGAACTTGCGGTGGAATAGTTCTCGTTTTTGGCTATTTGCTGCCCAAACAGGAACTATTCCACCGCAACTTATAGGGGGAGAGGGGTCACATGATCTGTTTTCCTCTGTCCCCCAGGAATTGCTTGGCGCTAGAGCTCTAGCGTGAGGGTGACGGGGCAGTGGTCGCTGCCGAAGATATCGCCGCGGATACCGGTGTCGCGCACGGTATTGGCGATTGAATCACTTACCAAGAAGTAATCGATGCGCCAGCCGGCGTTGTTCTTGCGGGCATTAAAGCGATAGCTCCACCAGCTGTAGACGCCCTCGACGTCTGGATTAGCCGTGCGCCAGGTATCGGTAAAGCCGGCGTTGAGCAGCTCGGTAAACTTGCCGCGTTCTTCGTCCGAAAAGCCGGCGTTGCCGCGGTTGGACTTGGGGTTCTTAAGGTCGATCTCCTCGTGCGCCACGTTAAAGTCGCCGCAGGTTACGACGGGCTTACCGGTCTCGCGCTCAAGTGCGCTCAAAAAGTCGCGATAGGCATCGTCCCAGGCTATGCGTACATCGATGCGCGCGAGCTCATTTTGGGCGTTAGGCGTGTAGACATCCACAAACCAAAACTTGTCGAACTCGAGCGCGCAGACGCGGCCCTCGGTTGCGGCTTGGGCGACGAGCTCGGCCGCCTCGCCCTCGCCGGCGTAGGGTAACAGCGCGTCGGCGTGCAGCACGCGCAGCGGTTCCTGGCGGCTAAAGACCGCAGTGCCCGAATAGCCTTTACGCTCGGCGTAGCTCCAGGTTTGGTGATAGCCGGGCAGGTCAATATCGACCTGGCCCTCCTGCAGCTTGGTCTCTTGCAGCGCCAAGATATCGACGTCGAGTTCTTGCGCGATCTGGATAAAGCTCGGGTCCTTTTTGAGCACGGCGCGCAGGCCGTTGACGTTCCACGAGGCAAAGGTGTAAGTCTGAGGCATGGTGTCCTTTCGACGGGGTTGGCAGGCTTAAGATTAACGCAACAAGGGCGGGACGTAGTCCGCGAGCGACGGTGCAGGCGCCGCTGCCCGACTAACAAGGACGGAGGACTCATATGACGCAGGCAATATCGGACCCCAGGCAGGCCTCCGCCGCGCTGGCGGATCTGTTTGACACCCACAAGCGCGTGGTCTTCTTTGGCGGCGCGGGTGTTTCCACGGCGAGCGGCATCCCCGATTTCCGCAGCGTGGACGGCCTGTATCACCAGCAGTTTGCCTATCCGCCCGAGACCATGCTGTCGCATAGCTTTTACGAGGCGCATCCTGCGGAGTTCTTCGACTTTTACCGCACCAAGATGATCGCGCTTAACGCTAAGCCCAACCGCTGCCACACCAAGCTGGCCGAGCTGGAGCGCGCCGGCAAGCTAAATGCCGTGGTGACGCAAAATATCGACGGCCTGCATCAGATGGCCGGCTCACAGCGCGTGTTCGAGCTGCACGGATCGGTCCATCGCAACATTTGCCAGTCGTGCGGCGCGGTCTATAGCGCCGAGTGGATTTGCTCGCGCGAGCACGAGGATGCCGCGGGCGTGCCTGCGTGCCCCGCGTGCGGCGGCCGCATCAAGCCCGATGTAGTGCTCTATGAAGAGCCGCTCGACGAGCATGTGTTGACCGGTGCCGTTGCCGCCATCGCCGCGGCCGATGCCCTCATTGTGGGCGGGACCTCGCTCGTGGTGTATCCGGCGGCAGGCCTTACGCGATACTTTACCGGCGATACGCTGGCTATTTGCAATCTTGCTCCCACCGATCAGGATGCAAATGCCGACCTGCTGATTTCTTGCGACATCGCGGCCGCGTTTGCGTTCTAGCCCGCGCGCGCGGATACAATAGAAAGACTGAGTGCAAAGCGACCCCGCCGCCAGCTCCCCAAGCTCGGCGGCGTGGGCATTTTAGGAGGATGTTCATGGCGAACGACAGCAAGACATGGCGGTGCGGAAAGTACGAGCTCAGCTTTGACCGTCCGCGCATCATGGGCGTCCTCAACGTGACGCCCGATTCGTTTAGCGATGGCGGGGAGCACTTCGACCCGGATGCCGCCATCGAGTACGGCCTGGCGATGCTCGACGCCGGCGCCGACATCATCGACGTGGGCGGCGAGTCCACGCGCCCTGGTTTTACTCCGGTCAACCCCGACGAGGAGGGTCGCCGCGTGCTGCCCGTAGTGCGCGCGCTGGCCAAGGAGGGCGCCATCGTCTCGATCGACACGCGTCATGTGGCGGTTGCCAAGGCGGCCGTGCGCTGCGGCGCCTCGATCGTCAACGACGTGACCGGCTTCACCGATCCCAAGATGGTCGAGTTTGTTAAGACGAGCACCTGCGGCGTCATCGTGATGCATGCCGGCGAGGTCGCCGCGCCCGCACGCACGCACGCAACGGTGCAGCTCGATACCTCGGCAGCGGCGTTTGTTGCCGAGAAGGCGCGCGAGGCGGCTGCCGAGGCCGCGCGTGAGGCCGAGAAGCCGGCTCGCCGCCGTCGCGGCAAGTTGCTGGGCGAGCCTAAGCCGGAGACC
>DBGBLM010000164.1:0-3198 GCA_048448865.1 Collinsella sp. | reverse complement strand
AGCACAGGACAACCGCCCAGCGCATCTCACCCGGCTCGATCTTCTTGCCCAGGAACTCAGGCGTGCGTCCGACCATGAGGCCGGCGATGAACACTGTGAGGATGGCGAAGCCGATCATGCCGTACAGGCCGCAGCCCACGCCGCCGAAGACGACCTCGCCCAGAGCAATCTGGAGCATCTGGACAAAACCGCCCAGCGGGGTGTAGGAGTCGTGCATGGAGTTAACCGAGCCGTTGGAAGCAGCCGTCGTGAAAGCGGACCAGGTAGAAGAGGAGGCGATACCGAAACGGCTCTCCTTGCCCTCCAGGTTGCCGCCGGCCTGGCCGTCGGTCATCTCGATATTGACCGCTCCGCCATCGGCCAGCTGCGGGGTGCCCGCATGCTCGTTGGCGGCAATGATGCCGGTGAAGATCACCAGCAGGATGAACATGGCGGCAAAGATGGCCTTGCCCTGCTTGGTGTTCTTGACGCCGATACCGAAGGCGAAGCAACAGGCGGCCGGGATCAGCAGCAGGCTGGTCATCTCGATGATGTTGGTGAAGGCACTGGGGTTCTCATACGGATGGGCGGAGTTCACGCCGAAGAAGCCGCCGCCGTTGGTGCCGGACTGCTTGATGGCGACCTGAGGAGCCGCGGGACCCTGGGGCAGGAACTGCTCGGTGACCACGCGCGCGCCCTCGACAACCTTGCCGTCGACCTTGACCGTGTCGCCCTCAATCTGGGCGCCGTCGATGACGCTCCAGCCGCCGTCTGCATTAGGCTGAACAGCGACGGGTTCTACGAGCTCAGCCTTCTGAGCCGGCTGGAAGTTGGAGATGACGCCACCGGCAGCCAGGCAGATGCCGAACACGAGGTTCAGCGGGATGAGCACATACAGGACGGTGCGGGTGAGGTCGACCCAGAAGGAACCCAGACCCTGCTCCTTGACCTGACGGAAGCCGCGGATCAGCGCGAACATGACCGCGATACCGGTGCCAGCGGAAACGAAGTTCTGCACAGTGAGACCCATGAACTGCACAAGGTAGGACAGGGTGGTCTCACCGGAGTAGGACTGCCAGTTGGTGTTGGTTATGAAGGAAGCAGCCGTATTGAACGACAGGTCCCATGACACACCCGGCAGGTGCTGGGGATTGCCTGGCAAGAAGGACTGAAGCGCCTGGAGTGCCACAAGAGTCACGAGGCCGATCCCCGAAAAGACCAGCACGCTCGCCAGATAGCGCCTACACCCCATCTGTTCTGCCGCGTCGATGCGAAGCAGACGATAGACGCCACGCTCCACAGGAGCAATCACAGGCGACAGGAACGTATGCTCACCATCCATGATATGGGCCATGAACCGACCGAGCGGAACGGCCAGGACGACGAGTACGGCAAAGTACAAGATGTACTGAATCGCAGCGTCCATAGTTTACGAATCACTCCTCATCAGAATGTAGATGTAATAGATAAGAAGTCCAATGCAGACGACTCCGATGATGGGAATGAGGATGTCCATTTACCGCCCCTTTCACACGCGGTCCGATGTCTCGGACGCCTGCCCTCGCAAGCGTCTGGGGACAGTAAACGCTTCTAGGGATTAAAGAGGCGTGAGGGCCGGGGCTCACGTCCTTAAGATGCCGTAAAGATGCAGGTAGAAAGCACTATTGCAGCTGCAGTGCGCCTATACTCGACCTCGCGAGCATACAGTGGTGTCTTCACCGCGTATGCACGCATGGACAACGCTTCAGAAAGGCTACGCTATGCAGCGCGACGCATCGGACACTCGCGTCAATCCAGACCTCATCCTCAAGGCAATTGAGAAAGACGGGGTCGCCGATGACACTCGAACCAGCCGGGGACACCTCAAAATTTTCTTTGGCTACGCTGCTGGCACAGGCAAAACCTATGCGATGCTTCAAGCCGCCCACGCCGCCAAGCGGCGAGGTGTCGACGTCGTCGCGGGATACATCGAGCCGCACGAACGTCCGGCAACTGCCCATCTTGCACAAGGGCTTGAGAACGTGCCCTGTAAACTCATCGAGCACAACGGCATTGCGCTCAGCGAGTTCGATCTAGATGCGGCTATCGAACGCGCCCCTCAGCTCATCCTTGTCGACGAGCTCGCCCATACGAATGCGCCGGGGTCTCGCCACGACAAACGCTATCAAGACGTCGAGGAACTTCTACATGCGGGCATCGACGTCTATACGACCGTGAACGTTCAGCATATCGAGAGCCTAAACGACATGGTTGCATCCATCACCGGCGTTGTCGTGAGCGAACGAATCCCCGACCGTATCTTCGATGATGCCGACCAGGTCGAGCTCGTCGACATAGAGCCCGAAGACCTACTTGAGCGCCTTCGCGCCGGCCTCGTCTACCGTCCCGCACAAGCCGACCGAGCGCAACAGCATTTTTTTACCGTCGAGAACCTCACCGCACTCCGAGAAATCGCGCTGCGCCGCTGCGCCGATCGCACCGGTCACCTCACAGACGCCGCACGCGTGCTGGGAAACCGTGACTACTACACCAGGGAGCGTATCTTAGTCTGTGTCTCCCCGGCGCCGACCAATCCCCGCATCGTCCGTGCCGCCGCACGCATGGCGAAAGCGTTTCGCAGCGAGCTCGTCGCCCTGTTCGTAGAGAGCCCGCGCACGCAAGCCATGAGCGATGATGAGCGCGCCAAGCTTGCAGCCAATATCGCCCTAGCCGAGCAGCTCGGAGCACATATGGAAACCGTCTATGGCGACGACATCGCGTTTCAGATCTCCGAGTTCGCGCGCCTGTCGGGTATTTCGAAGATCGTCATGGGGCGCACGGGCGAGCGCAGCAGCGTCCGTCAGGCCCTCTTCGGCCGCAAATCTCTCGTAGAACAGCTCATAACATTCGCTCCGAACCTCGACATTTACATCATTCCAGAACAGTCGACTCCGCCCTCCCGACCCAAAGGACGCCGCCATGCGCTCGCCCTGCAGCCGCCCAGCAGCCGAAACGTGCTTCGCACGCTGGCTCTCTCTCTTGCCGCCACGGCGATCGGCACGGCTTTCCGCCATCTGGGATTTGCCGATTCCAGCATCATATCCCTCTATATCTTCACGGCCCTGCTGACCGCCGTCACCACGACGGGGCGTATCTGCACGATCGTATCGAGCGTGCTCTCTGTAGTGCTTTACAACTTCTGCTTCGTCACGCCTCTGTTTTCGCTCGCCAGCTACGACC
>DBGBLM010000163.1:0-8738 GCA_048448865.1 Collinsella sp. | reverse complement strand
TCAACAAAAGCAATTTATCCCCTGCTTTGACCACAAGACGCGCATGTGGCGCGGCCTCACCCGCAAGCCCCTTGAGGACGCTCTGACGACCTGGATCGAGTCGCTCGGCATTCGCCTGCTCCCCCGCCATGAGCTTATCGACCTTGTTGAGGACACGAACGGCAGAATAACCGGAACCGTACTCTACGACCTTACCGAAAATCGAATCGTGCCCTTTGCTGCCAAGGCCACGATCATCGCAGCCGGTGGCACAGGCGGCCTGTTCGAGCGCAGCCTTACGTCGGCTGATGTGCTCAGCTCCTCGCAGGCCATCGCACTGGCGCACGGCGCAACACTTACTAATATAGAGTTCATGCAGATGATGCCCGGCTTCATCGAGCCCAGGCGTAACTTGGTCTTCAACGAGAAAACCTGGCGCTACGTGCATGTAGACCAGCCGGTAGATATTGCCGACGACAAGCTGAACGACCTGCTCGAGCAGCGCTCTGGATATGGTCCCTTCACGTCACGCTTGGCCTCCCGCGCTATCGATCTCGTCATCGATCAGGCAGGTGTCGAAGGCCTGGCACTCCACTACGACTTCCCCCGCGAGGATGTCCCAGAGTTTGTGCAGACCTTTGCCACCTGGCTGCAAGACGAGCACGGCATCGCGCCGACCGACGAGATGCGCGTTGCGATGTATGCCCACGCTGCTAACGGCGGCATCAAGATCGATAAGACCGCGCACACGGGCGTTGAGGGCCTCTACGCTTGCGGCGAGGCGACAGGCGGCATGCACGGCGCCGACCGCATTGGTGGCTTGTCAAGCGCCAACGGCATCGTATTCGGACGTATCGCGGGCGCATCGGCAGCCCTCACAGCGCAGAAAGAGCCTGAAGCGGCCCTGAAGACGGATATCACCCTCCCCCAGTACGGCATTGTCACAACAGATGCCGATCGCCTGACACACAGCCTTAGGCACACGATGAGCACCTATTGCATGATCAACAGGACCGAAACAGGCCTATCCGAGGCCCTGCAACAGCTTGAAAGCCTGCAAGACAAGGCCATGGCGCTGAGCAAGCCGCATGCCGATGACAGCGAGATCGCAGCCCTCGCCCGCCTACAGTCGCAGATTCAGCTGTCGACGGAGATGGTCAAAGCCATGCGTAAGCGGACCGAAAGTCTCGGATCGCACTATCGAGCGGATTAAACCGGACACCTATCTAAAGCAGAACACAATCAATCGATATCCATGGGCCCCGTGAGCTTGAAGCAGCACGGGGCCCATTCGTGTCCGCACGACAGCGTATCCTTATTCTGAATATAGAGCGGGCAAAGCCCGCATAGAAAATAGACCAGCGAGGAGGAGATATGGACAGCAGGGATATCGAGAAATGGCGTGTCGAACTTGACAGCTACGCCCATGTGGAAGACGGCGTTGAGTATTGGCTCGCACGCGATTTAATGGAACCCATGGGGTACACTCGATGGGAGAACTTCGCCGAAGTTGTTAAGAGGGCAAAAGTCTCGTGCGAAACAAACAAAACTCCAGTTGATTCCCATTTTCGTGACACCACGAAAATGGTAACTGCCGGTGTCGCCGCTCGCGCGGTTAAAGACTACAAACTTACGCGCTATGCATGCTATTTAATCGCACAGAACGGAGATTCAAACAAGCCAGAGATCGCGCTCGCCCAGGCATACTTTGCCGTGCAGACGCGCCGCCAAGAGCTCATAGAGCAGCGCTTCGCAGAGATTCAGCGCTTGCAGGCGCGCCACTCGCTATCCGATTCAGAGAAACAGCTCTCGGGTATTGCGTTCAAACGCAGCGTGGACTCCAAAGGATTCGCGATCATCAAGTCGAAGGGCGATGAGGCGTTATTCGGCGGCAGAAGCACGGCGGAAATGAAGCAGCAGCTCGGCGTACCCAAGAGCGCGGCATTGGCGGACAGGTTAGCCGATGTCCTCATCAAAGCAAAGGACCTCACGAACTCGATGACGGCCTTCAACGCCGAGGAACACGACTTGTACGGTCTGGACCAGATCAAACAAGAACACGTCGAGAACAACACGAGCGTGCGTGGCAGCCTCATCGACCGCGGAATTGTTCCCGAGAACCTACCGCCTGCCGAGAATACAAAAAAGCTCGAGCGTCGCGTGAAGGCAGACGAGAAGAAACTCAAGGAGGGTACTGACGGTTTCACCGATCCCCAGGGTAGACTCAATCTGTGAAAGCGGCCGCGCCCTTTCGGGTTCGACCCCATGCGAGGTTAACAAAAAAGCGACCAGCCTAAGCCAGTCGCTTTAACATGCTTTGGTGGGCCGTCAGGGGGTCGAACCCTGGACCTTGGGATTAAGAGTCCCCTGCTCTACCAACTGAGCTAACGACCCAAAGCTAAAGTCCGTTATGGCGGACTTTAGAGGAGATATCGTGTGGTGGGCCGTCAGGGGTTCGAACCCTGGACCTTGGGATTAAGAGTCCCCTGCTCTACCAACTGAGCTAACGACCCGATATCAACACGAAGCAAGAACTGGGGTGGGTAAAGGGACTCGAACCCTCGACCTACGGGACCACAACCCGTCGCTCTAGCCAACTGAGCTACACCCACCGTGTCCTGTGCGCCTCGCGCTCGACTATTATTGCAAGGAACGCCACGCGATGCAAGCCCCAATTTTCAAGAATTTTGAAAAGAGTTTTTCGGATCCATTTCGAGCAAATCCCACCGGTTCCATAGGAGTAAACTTGCCCCACCCCGATGTTCGAAAGGACAAGCATGAAAGAACTCTCCAACCGCACGGCAACATTTACCGATTCGGTCATCCGCCGCATGACACGCATCTCCAATAAGTACGATGCCGTCAACCTGTCGCAGGGCTTCCCCGACTTCGATCCTCCGGCGCAGCTGCTCAACAGCCTGAGCACCATCGCCGCCGACCCCAAGCCGCTCTACCACCAGTACTCCATTACCTGGGGCTCCCAGGCCATGCGCGAGGCGCTCGCCGCCAAACAGGAGCACTTTATGGGCATGCCGATCGACCCCAACCAGAATATCGTGGTCACCTGCGGCTCCACCGAGGCCATGATGGCCGCCATGATGACGGTTACGAACCCCGGAGACAAGGTCGTCATCTTCTCGCCGTTCTACGAGAACTACGGCGCTGACACCATTCTCTCGGGTGCCGAGCCCATCTATGTGCCGCTCAACCCGCCCACATTCGACTTTGACCGCGAGGCGCTCGAGGCTGCCTTCCGCGACAACGACCCCAAGGCCATCGTCCTGTGCAACCCTTCCAACCCCTGCGGCAAGGTCTTTACGCGCGAAGAGCTCACCTTTATCGCCGACCTGTGCAAAAAGTACGACGCGCACTGCATCACCGACGAAGTCTACGAGCACATCGTCTACGCGCCCCATGAGCACGTCTACATGGCCACGCTGCCCGGCATGTTCGAGCGAACCATCAGCTGCAGCTCGCTGTCTAAGACGTACTCCATCACCGGCTGGCGTCTGGGCTACACCATCGCCCCGGCCCAGATCACCGAGCGCATCAAGAAGGTCCACGACTTTCTCACCGTGGGTGCCGCCGCTCCCCTGCAGGAAGCCGTTGTCACCGCCCTCAACTTCGACGACAGCTATTACGATGAGGTCCTCGACCTCTACAGCGCCAAACGCGACCTGTTCTGCCAGGGGCTCGATAGCATCGGTCTTGAGCATAACGTGCCGCAGGGCGCCTACTACGTCATGATGGACATCTCTGAGTTTGGCTATGACAGCGACCTCGAATTCTGCGAGGACCTCGCATCCAAGGTGGGCGTGGGCGCCGTGCCCGGCTCGAGCTTCTTCCGCGAGCCCGTCAACCATCTGATTCGTTTCCACTTTGCCAAGCGGGACGAGACGCTTAACGCGGCACTGGAGAACCTCAAGTCGCTACGTGATAAAATCAAGCCGCGCGGGTAAGGACGGCCCGGCAACTAAAGCAACCAAAGAAGCCCCGCACCGCCCGCCACGTTGCGAGGCTTCTTTTTATAGCGCTTTCTTAAATGGTTTAGAGCCCTATACTTTAGTCACGGAGCAACTTGTCCCAGAGAGAGGAATACTATGGCAGAACAGCAGCTTATCGGAGCGCTCGAGGCCGGCGGCACCAAGATGGTCTGCGCCACGGGCTATGCAGACGGTACGGTCCTGGAGCGTGAGCAGATCGCGACCACGACCCCGCAGGAGACCGTTGAGGCCGTCAATGCATGGTTTGCCGACAAGGGCATCGCCGCGCTGGGCATCGGCGCCTTTGGCCCCACCGCAGTCAACCCTGCCTCGCCCCAATACGGCAAGATCCTGGAGACGCCCAAAACGGCATGGCGCTACTTTGACCTGCTGGGCACTATCCAAAACGAGCTCAATATCCCCTGCGGCTACGACACCGACGTCAACGTCGCCTGCCTGGGCGAGGTCACCTTTGGTTGCGCCCAGGGCCTCACTGACGTTGTGTATCTGACCATCGGCACCGGCGTGGGCGCCGGCGTGCTCTCGGGCGGTAAGCTCGTACACGGCATGATGCATCCCGAGGCCGGCCACATCCTGGTCACGCGCGACCCGCGCGACACCATTGGCGAGCACAGCGCCTGCCCCTTCCACGACAATTGCCTCGAGGGTCTCATCGCCGGCCCCGGCGTTAAAAAGCGCTGGGATGGCAAGAGCGCCGGAGACATGGCCGATGACCCGGAGGCCATGGACCTGCTCGCAGGCTATCTGGCACAGGCGCTCATGACCTACACGCTGTGCTACGCGCCGCAAAAGATCATCATCGGTGGCGGCGTGGCCGACCACACCCCCATCGTGCCGCTCGCGCGCAAGAAGTGCGCCGAGATGCTCAACGGTTATATCGTCACGCCCGAGGTCAACGACATCGATACCTATATTGTCAACAACAGCCTTGAGGGCAAGCAGGGCATCATGGGCTGCCTGGCCCTGGGCGCGCAGGCGCTTCAGTAACAGACGCACCCACAGGGCGTGGCGCGCCCGGCAAATCCAACCTACGGAACGACGCCACCACGCCCTATATAAGCCCTCTAATAAAAAAGGCCGCCTAGCACCAAGCATACGTCCTAGGCGGCCTTTTTGGCACATATGAGCGATCGTAGTAGATTTCGGAGCACAACGCCCGTTGCCGCTCCACAGCAGTCGATCATCACATCGGTGATCATGCCGGCGCGTCCCGGCACAAAGAGCTGAATCGTCTCGTCGATCGAAGGAATCAGCAGCAGGAACACCGCCGTGGGCAGCAGCACGTCAAAGGTGCGCCGGCCCTCAAAATCAAAGGCGTGCGTTGCCAAGATGCCGAGCACCATATACTCGGTAAAATGCGCGCACTTGCGAACAACAAAGTTGGTCACCCATTCATATGGAAGTCCCACGCCGTGCAGGAAACCGCGGATAGCTTCCATGACCGTTAGGCTCAGCGAGCCCGACCCCGAGCCGGGAACCAGCGAATTGCCCCAGATCAAGAGCGCCATCAGGCAGGTCACGACCGCCCATTTTCGATTGATCTTAACCATGCAGAAGTTATGCCTCCGCGCGGAGCGGCGCGAAGCTGGCGGTACCGCCCTCGATAACGCTCAGGTAGGCACGGCCCGTACGCTTGGCGGTAGAGGACTGCAGGCGCTCGATCTCCTCCTCGAGGATCTGATTGACGCGCTCGTGACGACGGTTTTCCATAATGCCGGCGGCAATAGCCTCGGCCCGCTCGATGCTCTCGCGCGAGATACGGGCAGTATCCTCGGGGAACACAGCGCTGTGACGGCCGACATAGGCGGGGGCAGCAGGCTGAGGGGCAGCGACGGGAGCGGGGGCTGCAACAGGAGCAGGCTCGTCAATCTCATCCAGAATCGCGGTGGCGGCGGCCCACATGTCCTCGCGGCCCGAGTAATCAGCCATGGGGACATCAACCTCGAGTGAGGCATCCGGAAGGTCGCCGGTGTCGATGCGATCTTGGGCATCAATCGATGCGGTGATGGCTGCAGGCTCATCGAGGTCATCGAAATCGATATCCGCGGCACCGGAGATGATAGGCATGCTGGCGAGGTTTACATTGTACGGCGCAGCCTCAGCCGCCTGCTGCTGGGCAGGAGCGCCCCACAGCGAGCTTTCGGCGGCACGGCGGGCGGCAACGGCCTCCTCGTCCGCGGCCATGGCTTCATCAACGTACGAATTGTCGGCAGAAGCGTTCGCGTCCGCCGAGGTAGCGCTGTAGGCGTTATTGGCTGCCGCGTTGGCGACGAGTGCCACGAAAGCCGCCGTGCTGCCCGCAGGGGCGGCCTGGGAGCCAGACACGGCGCGTGCCGCGGCGGCGATGTCGTCGCGATTGAAGGAGCCGGTCTGCCCGCCGTTGGTGAGCTCGTCGATGGCGACTTGATAGACGTCGCGCGAGTGTGCAGGGTCGCAGCTCACCGGCGAATCGTCGTCAAGCATACTGTCGATCATGGACCAAGCCTCGTCCTCGTCCATAGCATCTGCGGCTCGAGCGATGGTAGGGACACCATCATCGGCATGACGGCGCTGGAACGCACCAGTCAGGCCGGAAAGGAATGCCGAGGTAGACTGCTCCGCCTGAGCCTGAGAATCAGAAGCCGCAGCGTAAGGAGTCGCATCCTGCTGCTGAGCTGAAATCGAGGCGGTCTTGAACTCGCTTTGATGCTGATTGAGATTGGCGGCACCGCCCATGGCATCGGGCTGGAACAGACGCTCTTCACGCTGCGCACGATACTCGGAGATACCCAGCGAGGCGGCATAGATGCCCACGCCCGCCACCGCGCCCACGGCGAAGGGAACCGCACCCGCCACGACCGTCTCGTTCACAGACGAAAACGGCAGCGTCGCGGCATACATAACCACGGGAGCGGCAAGGCCGATCCCGCACGAAAGTCCGGCAAGGACTGCTCGTTGTGTTGCATCAGAAGAAGCCATGAGCTCTCCCCATCTTCCAGCACCCAAATCGCATCATTCAGTTGGCTGCGCGAGAGAAGATGAAGCGGGGCTATGCCCCAAAGCAACGGTATATGGTTCGTTTCATCTGCGTTATCCGTCGCGAAGCTTAAAAGCTATTATGCGAAACCGCCCTGTCGATTGCAAGCGACGATGTCGGATTGAAACGGGAAACCTGCTGCTTGCCAGTCTTATGGTCAAAAATAAGCGCGGAGCGGCGATATAGCACAGGGCCGAGGCTCAAAGCCCCGACCCTTGATTGCATTGAGGACTATCGCTGCGTGTGGATGACCACCTAGACCGTCTGCTCGTAGTCGCTATGCTTTTTGGCCGAACGCACCAGGAACTCCTGGTTGGTGTTGGTGCCCTTAAGACCCTTGATAAACGATGCGGCCGCGCGCTCGGTATTGTTCATGCCGGCAAGAATGCGACGCAGGCCAAAGACAAACGGACGCATCTGCTCGTCAACCAACAGGTCCTCGTTACGCGTACCGGAGGCAACGGGGTCGATAGCCGGGAAGATGCGGCGGTCGGCCAGGTCGCGGTCGAGCTTGAGCTCCATGTTGCCAGTGCCCTTGAACTCCTCAAAGATGACCTCGTCCATCTTGGAACCGGTGTCGATGAGGGCAGAGGCCAGGATGGTGAGCGAGCCGCCGTTCTCGATATTGCGGGCTGCGCCCAGGAAGCGCTTGGGCGGATACAGTGCCGCCGAATCGACGCCGCCCGAAAGGATGCGGCCTGAGGCGGGCGCCGCCAAGTTGTAGGCGCGGGCAAGACGCGTGATGGAGTCGAGCACCACCACGACATCGCCGCCCAGCTCCACGATGCGCTTGGCGCGCTCGATGACGAGCTCTGCCACACGAGTGTGGTTGTCGGCGGGCATATCGAAGGTCGACGCCACAACCTCGCCCTTGATGGAACGCTGCATATCGGTAACCTCTTCGGGGCGCTCGTCGACGAGCAGGCAGATGAGGTGCACCTCGGGGTTGTTAATCGAGATAGACTGGCAGATCTTCTTGAGGATTGTGGTCTTGCCGGCCTTGGGCGGGGACACGATCAGGCCACGCTGACCCTTGCCGATCGGCGACACGATGTCGATGGCGCGACCGGTAATGGAGTCCTTGCCATGCTCCATGCGCAGCGGCTCGTTGGGATAGACCGGGGTGAGGTCACCGAACTTGGGGCGGTTGCGAATCTGCTCGGGGTCTAGACCGTTGACGGTCGTGATTTTGGCGAGGCCGGCGCGCTTGTCGCCGCCGCGCGAAGGACGCAGCGAGCCCTCGATGACGTCGCCCGTGCGCAGACGCGCGGAGCGGATGAGGTAGGCGGGGACGAAGGCATCGTCGTTGGACTTCATGTAACCGTGGGCATGGATGATACCGGAGCTGTCCGGACGAATCTGCAGGATGCCCTTGATGTCGCGGAAGCCCTCGGCCTTCGCGGCGGTGACGTAGATCTCCTCGACGAGCTCGGCTTTCTTCTTGCCGGTCGTCTCGATCTCGAACTCCTTGGCCTTCTCGCGCAGCTCGGCGACCTTCATGGCAGCGAGCTCCTCACGCGAAAGCGTGGGCTCGGTGGGGGCGGCGTTGCGCTCCTTGTTGCGCTGTTTGCGATCGCGCTGGCGGTTGCGACGGTCGTTGTTGCGCTCGTCCTTGCGCTCATTGCGCTCGTCGTTGCGCTTGTGCTGGCGACGATTGGGGCGAGCGCCGTCTTCGGCCTCGGCGGGCGCGGCGCCATCGGTTGCGGCGGCGTCGGCATTGGCCGCAGCGGCGTCATTGC
>DBGBLM010000162.1:0-5404 GCA_048448865.1 Collinsella sp. | reverse complement strand
CGCGTACATGCCGGCGCCTGCCGTAATGCCCGTGGTAATGGCCCAAAAAAGATACAGCAGGTCGAGCGGGTCCTTAACCGCCGTACGATAGCGGACGATTGACAGAGCACCTACCATACCGAGCGAGATGACCACGTTGGTCGAGATCGCGAGCGTGACCATGCAGGTGAGCACGCACATGCCCACGAGCGTCACGGCAAAGCTGCGCGAATACACCACACCGGTAAAAAAGCGCTTGTACACGTAATAGATCAGGATGCCCATGGCGAGCGCCACGAGCAGCGAAAGGCCAATCTTGGCAGGGTCGACCTGACCAAACGCCTCCAAAACGGAGTTCTTAAAAAAGTCCCTGGTGCTCATGGTCTAAATATCCCCTCGGTTCTCAAAATCCGATTCCCAGTAATTAAATCCGCGCAGGTAGGCGGTCTTTTCGTAACACAGGCAGTACTTGGAGACCGCCGTGAGCTCGGCCGCGCCCGGCGGCACCATATCGCGCACGAGCTGTGGGCAAAACTCCGTAAACTTGACCTCCATCACCAGCTTGCCGGGCTCCAGCACGGGCAGCGCGGGCAAGGTCGCGTCAAAGATATCAAAGCTACCCACTGCGGCACGCACGTTCATGTCAAACGTAATGCGCACGGTGCCCTCGTCCATAACCCACGGCTCGCGCTCGTAGTCCACAATAGTCCGCGGGCGCATCATGTTGCAGATGCACTCGATGTAGAACTCTCGGCAGAGCGGATAGGGGCTCCTCAGCAAAAAGTCGTAGTCGCCAGCCAGGATCTGCTCAAACTCGCCGCGCGTAAGCGGCGCGTCCTCCTTATAGATCCAGCTGCCGAACTTCTTTTTGCGCTCGAGCTTAATCACCTTGTCGCTGCCGTTATAGATGCGCACGCGATACTTTTTGCGCATGAGAATACCGGCGTCTTTTTCCTCGTAGGCCGAGTTGCAGTAGTCGTCAAAATACAGGCTGCGAATGGTGTAACCACCCGCCCGCGCATGCTTGTCCAGTTTAAAAACCGGCGCCATGCGACAGGCAAGCGCGGAGTGCTCGCCCTCGTTAATGAGATATTTGAGCTCGTGGCGGTAACGCTCCTGCGTGGTACGCACAGGCGGAGCCGCCAAGCGCTCAAGCAGCGCGCTAGCCCTCCTCATACGTGTCCTCCACGACCTTACCGCCGTCTTGCACGTAAAAACACTTCATGCCGTAGTGCTTGCCGTCGTCGGTCACATAGTAGTCAAACGCATCTTGCCTATAACCGTCGGAGTTGGTGGCACGCACGCGCACAAAATACTGGCCGGCATCGGGCGCATCGCAGGTCACCTCGGGAAGCAGCACGTCCTCGGCCTTAAAGACCACGTAGCTAATGGCATAGTCACGAGCAAGCTCCACAGTGTAGCGAATGTCGCGCGCCTCAAAGTCGTAGGACGCATCCCAGTTAATACGCAGCTTACCGTTATCGATCTGCGGCACGCCGATGTAGAACGGCATGGGCTTTTTAAAACTCTCGCGAAAGCTCTTGTAGTTCTCCTCGACCTCGGAGGGAATCGCCGCGGCGATCTGCTCGTATTGGTCCTTGGTGACAGGCAGATTGTCGATATCGGGCGAAGCAAAGACCAGGGATTCAGTCACATCGCGGTAGTGCTTGATCATCTTGGTCAGGCGAGTCTCGGTCAAATACGAGCGCAAGTCCTTGACGGCACGGTCGAGTTCGCTGCGGAACGACTTGCTGCGCAACGCGCGGTTAAACAGCACGTTGCCCCAGTAGTTGCTTGCACCGCGCTCCCAGCTCGCGTAGTCCGAAAACCCGGTAAGAGAAAGCTCCAGCTTACGCAGCATGCCGTCGTTATCCCAATCTAAAAAGTACCAGGTATTTGAGTTGAGCGGGCTGTACAGATAGCAGTTACGGTTCTGCGTATCACAGTTGCCCGTCAGAATCTGAAACGCCAGCCAATAGACCAGATTCTCGGTATCAAAGTAGGTATCGAGCACATCATCGATCTTTTGCGATTCATCGTTGAGCGCATCGAGCATCTCGATGAGCTTGGTGTGGTCCGAATCGCCCTTAATCTCGAGCATGCCCTCAAAGTTTGCCTGGTTGTAGCCGGGATCATCGGCAAGCTTAATGGTGTCCTTGTAGCGATGGAAATCGAAGCTGTTCACCTTGTACAGATGCCCGCTCTTATCCAAGCCGTGCGCCTTAAGCGCCGTTTTGTTGAGCTGCTCCACCTGCGTAAACAGGCCGTAGTCCTCAAAGGTGTCGTTGGACTTTTCGGTCTGGTCGCACACCCACAGATGCACAAACTGCGTGCGCAGGCCCATCATCTGGGGAATCCCACGGATAAGGTCGTAGGCCATCTTGTTGCGAAAACGCATACCCTCGCCCATGTGCTTGTTGAGCGCAATCGCGCGCTGTTGGCGCCAGGTACCCTTGCCCTTTTTGAGCTCCACCTTGTAATTCTTTTGCGAGTTGTTGCTCGATGTCTGACCGCGCACCTGCACGGTGGCATTGGGCGCTTCCTCGCCATAGCCAACCTCGCCGGCCACCGGGCCGTCTTCGTCGCCCGGCTGCAGCAGGCCCATAACCTGATAGCGCGTCACGCCCATATCGGCATAGTCATACACCGAGTACGTGTTGATCTCAGCCCAGCTATGATCGGTGTTCTCGGAGCTGTTGCCACGCGAGACCGTCAGGTACATGGTCACAATACCCGAGTCATCGTAGACCTCGTACAGCTCGTCTTTATCGCGTAGGTGCTTGGTACCGTCCGAGGACTCGGCCTTTTTAATCTTGTCCTGCTTTTTAACCTTTTTAGTCGAGGATTCGTCCTGAGACGAACAGCCCGTAAGCAACAGCGCGCCGGCAGCCGCCTCGATCAGGCAGCGGCGAGA
The DNA here is from genome assembly GCA_048448865.1 of Collinsella sp. Classification (GTDB taxonomy): domain Bacteria; phylum Actinomycetota; class Coriobacteriia; order Coriobacteriales; family Coriobacteriaceae; genus Collinsella. Next base: position 2,511 of record DBGBLM010000162.1, on the reverse strand, counting down.
CATCAACTTATCGATCATCAGAACCTCCCCAATGTTTTTGATACAGGCGAACCAACATACGTTCAAACGCACTGCGCGGCTCACCGCCCGCGCGCTTGTCCTCGTAGCATTGCTCAACACGGTCGAGCACCCGGCCAAGTTCGGTAAACCAGCCCGTCTTGTCGGTCGCCACAATGGGCTGCTGGCTCAGGATACGATACGGCAAGTTGGCGGTATAGGTATCGAGCCGCAGCAGCGCCACGATAAAAAACACCGCCGCACCCAACAAAAAGCCAAAGCCGTAAAACTGCTGCGGCAAAAGCAACGACACGGCAGTCGCCAGCCCGGCCACACCGGCAAACAACCCCGAGGCCAACACGGCCCCCTTGTAGTCGGTAAAGTAAAGCAAGATGAGCATCACCGTATTGCCCACGGCATACAGGCCATAGCCCACGCACAGCGTGCGAAAATACCCATGCATCAGGTTGTTAAAGCCCAGCGGCAGGGCCGAGAGCACCGTGGTCTCGAGCGAGATGACCGCCGCGGTCACAAACAACTGTTTGAGCGCGCAAAAGCGCAGTTCGCTGTTGAGCGTGGAGAGCATCCCCTCCTCTGCCACCACAATGTCGCCCACCACGCCGCCGTCGTTGAACAGGCTGTAGTAGTCGCGATAGCGCGGATAGAAATTGACCTCGACCGAGACCACAAAGTTGACGGTCGTGACCAGGATCGTCAAAAACGCGATGAGCGCCGGCACATCGTAGTAGGGCGCGCCATAAAACAAGCCCTTGACCTGCACGCCAATGGGACCGGCCCAAATAATCACCAGGTGCGCAAAGAGTCCCAGATTGGTTAACAGACCCGTGAGCGCCAGCGGCATAAACTGATCGAGCCACTGCAAAAAGGGCCAGGGGCTGCGGTCGCTCTGAGGAAAATACCGGTACAGCAGTACCACGTCCCAGGCGAGCATGACGCCGTAGCCCAGGGCGATTGACGCCAACAGGCCCTCGACCGACGGCAGCCCCAGCGCCAGCGCGGCCAGGGCGCACAGGCACGCCACGCCAATAGCAGCCGCAAAGCTGCAAAGGATGCCGCGGTAATCCTTGATGGCCGTGAGGTAGCTCATGCCGTTCCAGTTGACGATCATAATGTTGAACAGCCACAGGCACAGCAGCCCCTGCAGCAGCGTGGCGCCCGAGAACAGCAAAAAGACGCCGTAGAGCACCGTGCCCGCAACGAGCATGACAGCATTGGAGCCCCAAAACGAAGGCAGAATCTCGTCCTCGCGCTCGGCAAACAACATATCGGCCAAAAAGCGCGTGACCGGCATAGAGAAAAAGCTCGTGAGCAAAAGTGAGGCCAGCAGTGTGTAGGTCACCATGCACACCAGCAGATCCTGGTTGGCACGGCCCACACCCCACAGACCGCACAGCACCAAGATACCCACCTGGAGCAGCACGCCCAACAGCATGGGACCCGTGCACACAATGCCGGCGTAGCCGTAAGCACGCATCGTGGCAAACAGGCCCTTGCGCCTAAACAGGCGCTTGAGCTCAAAACCAATTCCGGCCATCGGCTACTCCCCCTCTCTGGACAGGTTAAACGCACACGCCGTCTCGTCGTACAGCGCGCGATAGTTGGCGAGCATCTGCTCGTGCAAAAAGCACGTGGCAACGCGACGCTGCCCGCGCTCCCCCATCTCAATGCGACGGGCGCGGCTCACGCACATGCGCTCCATGGCATCGGCCAGGCCCTTGCGATACATGGGCGGCGTCACAAAACCCGCCACGCCAAAGTCGTCGCCCGGGGCGCCTTCGAGCAGCTCACGGCAGCAGCCCACCTCGGTCGTCACGCAGGGACGACGCGCTGCAAGCGACTCCAGCACGCTAAGCGGCTGGCCCTCGGAGATGCTCGTCAAAATGGTAAAGTCGAGCTTTTCCATGTACTCGACCACGTTCACGCGACCGGTAAAGATCAGGTCGCGCACGCCCAGGGTATCGACCAGTGCGTGGCACTCGGCGCCGTACTCTTCGTCGTCCACGCCGCCCATGATGTGCAGGCGCACCTTGGGCAGGCGCTCGTGCAACTCAAAGAAGGCATAGATCATGGTCTTGACGTCCTTGATGGGCGCCAGGCGCACCACAGCGCCAATGTCCACCCAGCCGTCATCGGGCTTTAAGGGAATGTCCTTAAAGCGGTTGAACTGGATGCCGTTGGGGATGACCAGGCATTTGTCCGCATCGCAGCCCATATCGATCTGCGTCTTGCGGGCGTTATGGAACAAACTCGTCACGCGGAAGGCGCGGCGGTAGATCTCCTCCGAAAGCAGGTAGAAAAAGCGGATCCAGCGGTCCTTAAACGACGGCACCACCCAATCGGCGCGAATGATCTCTTCCTCGCGCTCGCGGGTATAGATGCCGTGCTCGGTGAGCAGCACCGGCGCATGGTGAACACTTGAGCCCAGGCAGGCGAGCAGGCCGCCGTAGCCGGTCGAGATAGCGTGGTACACATCAGCAACCGGCACCTCGCTGC
>DBGBLM010000161.1:0-4537 GCA_048448865.1 Collinsella sp. | reverse complement strand
TATCGGCGTATATGCCTTTCAGGGTTCCCTTGAGGGCGAACCTGTCTGCCATATCGACAAACACGGTGAACAAGGCACTAGTAATGTTGCCGATCGTCAGCGAAAGGACAGCGATGGGCATGGCGAGCGCGATGGCCGTCTCGGTACCCTGACCGAGCTGAATGGCAAACGCGCAGGCGAGCACGCCGCCGATGGTTTCGTTAGGCGGCACGTAGGCGCCGATGGAAACCGAACCCATGAACAGCAGCTCCAGGCTGGCGCCAACGGCAAGACCAGTCTGCAGGTCCCCCAGCACCAGGCCCACGAGCGGGCACAGGACGATGGGGCGGAACGCGTAGAGGGTGCCGAGCTGGTAGTCGAGGCCTCCAAACGCTCCGACTAAGCCGACGAGGATTGCTTGGGTAAGCATGGTTCCTCCAAAATAGGAAATCTCGAGTCATAGCCGGTCACCGTCGCGCGCGCTGTTGATATCAATCCGGAAACTCGACCACACGGCCCGAAGCGTACCTGGTGTGCTGTTAACACCTATACCAGGCACAAATGATTTGATACCAATTATAGATATGCAGGTTCTTACTATTTAATACCACTCGCTCAGCGGGGTGTTTTTTACCGTAAACGGCAGACGTATCCCATCAGGCGCGCTCTTTGTTTCGATGGCGGACAAGCGCCACCAGAAAGCCATCGCCAAAGGCATCGTATGCCAAGTTGCCTACAATCACCAAAACGATTATCGCCGCGCCCAAAAACTCGTTCCAGCGAAAGACCTCGCCAAAGAGGAGCGCCGACCAGCAGGGAGCGAGCACGACCTCGCTCATGCAAACCAAGTTGGCCGCAAACGCGTTAGTGCGCGCAATCCCCTTGGCATACAGCACACTCGCAAGGCCGCTGCAAAAAAGGCCATGCACCAGCATAAGCCCCCACTCAAAGGGTTTTACGGAGCCTAGGTCGCCGGCAAAATAGACGATCGGCAGTATCGAGATGCCGCAGGAGATGAGCGAGGACACCATGGGCGACGCATCGGGGCGAGAGTTCAAAAAGAAACACAGCCCAAAGGTGGCTCCCGAAATGACGGCAAGCAGGTTGCCGAGCATGCCCTCGGCGCTCAAATCGCCTAAAAAGAAAAGTCCCATACCCGTAAAAGCAACCAACACGGAGGCAATCTTCGCAGGCGAGGGCAACGTGCGAGTTGCGAGCGACTGATACACGATAACAAAAATCATCGAGGTGTACTGCAGGACGATCGCGTTGCCGACCGTCGTGAGCTGGTTGGCAAAGTTAAACGTGGTGCCCGTCACGAAGTTGCAGACGGCCACAAGGACAATAAGACGGCTGACGCGGAGGACGGGCCTACCGACGAGCAGGATAAAGAGCGCCATAAATATTGCCGTGACGGCACCGATCAAAAGAGCTGACTGCGAATTGGCGCGAACGAGGATGCCGATAAAACTCCACAAGAGCGCCGTGCCAAATAGATACATCGCCCCGCTCACGCCATTATCGGGTGGATTGTCAGATCGAATCACGAAGCACCTCCAGCTAGCTTTCGGTAATAAAAAACGGCGACCACAACGGGTCGCCGTTTCCCTTGGGGGCAGATAATAGGCCGGGCCCTTACGCCAGCACGCCGAAGAACGCGCCGATGATGCCCACGACCATGGTGGCCACGATCAGCACCATGGGGTTGATCTTCTTGGACAGCAGCCAGTAGTACAGCCAGAAGGCGATCATGCCGAGCATGCCGGGCATGATGCCGTCCAGGATGTCCTGGAGGGTCTGGGCGTCCTCGCCCGAGCCGATGGCCACCGGGATGCTGGCCCAGAACATGTCCTTGCACATGGCGCCCACGACCATGACGCCCACGATGCCCACGCAGGTCATGATCTTCTGCATGAGGCCGGTCCTCTGGGCCTCGTCCAGGAAGCCCACGCCCAGCTCGTAGCCCTTGACGGCGCCCCAGATGCGCAGCGCGAAGCCGGGGACGTTGTAGATGAGCAGGAAGGCGATGGGGCCGAAGGGGTTGCCGGCCTGGCACAGGCTGATGCCCACCGCGGCGGCGACCACGCGCAGCGTCGACAGGAAGATGGAGTCGCCGATGCCGGACAGCGGGCCCATGAGGGCGGCCTTGACGTCGTTGACGCTCTCGGGCTCGATCTCGCCGCGGGCGACCTTCTCCTCCATGGCCATCGCGATGCCGCCGACGAACGGGGCGAACTGGACGGTGATGTTGAAGAACGCGCAGTGGCGGTGCAGGGCCTCGGCGTAGTCGTCGGGGCGGCCGGCGTAGATCTTCTTGAGCATGTTGGCGACCATCAGGCAGAAGGCGATGTTCATCTGCTTGTAGTAGGTCCAGGAGAACTCCATGCCCAGGGCGCCGACGTTGACGGCGCTCTTGACGAGGTCGGAGCGCGTGATCTTGTTCTCGGGACTAGAAGTCATCGTCCTCATCCCCTTCCGCGGAGAGCTGGGGCTGGGCTCCGCCCAGGCCGAGCAGGTCGAACTTGTCGATGCCGATGATGATGGCGATCAGGGCGACGCCCAGGACGGGCACGTTGGCGTAGGAGCACAGCAGGAAGCCCAGGAAGTAGAAGGGCACGAGCTGCTTGGTGAGCACCAGGCGGCCGAGCATGGCGAAGCCCATGGCCGGCAGGATGTTGGCGGCAACGCCAAAGCCAGCAAGGACAAAGGGCGGGATGAAGTCGAGCAGGCCCTGGATGGCGTCAGCACCCAGATAGAACGACAGCGAGCACAGCAGGAACGCCATGATGATACCGGTCAAACCGATCAGGAAGTGCATCGCATAGACACCCTTAAGGTTGCCCTGGCCGGAGTAGACATCAGCGCGGTCAACCAGGATCGGCAGGGCGGCGTTGAGGATGTTCTTGATGGCAAGGCACAGCGTGGCGATAGGCATGGCGAGCGCAATGGCTGCCTCGGTGCTCTGGCCCAGCTGGATAGCGAAGGCGCAGGCGAGCACGCCGCCGATCGTCTCATCAGGCGGCACGTAGGCGCCGATGGAGATCGAGCCCATGAACAGCAGCTCCAGACTCGCACCGATCGCGAGGCCGGACTGCAGGTCCCCCAGCACCAGGCCCACGAGCGGGCACAGGACGATGGGGCGGAACGCGTAGAGCGTACCGAGCTGGCAGTCGAACTTACCAAATGCGGCGATAAGTCCGATGAGGATTGCTTGGGTAAGCATACATCCCCCTTTCCATATAGGACACTACGAAGAGCTCAGACTCTTCGAAATTGAACGCCTAGAGCACGCTGGCGCAGTCGACCTTGGGGTCATCGGCCAGGGGTCGAATCTCGACCTCAACGCCACGATCCAGCATCTCGCGCACATCGGCTTCCTCGGCCGCGGTCAGGAAGATCTGACGAGAGACCTGACGAGCGTCGGGACGCTTCTCGTCCTTGGGCTTGGTGTTGCCCAGGTTGACCGACTTGATCTGCGGGCAGCCCTCAACAAGCTGCTTTGCCTCAGCGATAGTGGCGACGCAGATGATCATCTTGTACTTGTCGGTCACGCCCGAGTTGATAGCTTCGATTGCATGCTCCATATCTTTGATGACGAGCTTGCAGCCGGCAGGCTTGCCCATCTTGAGCGTCGTCTTCCACACCGGGTCGTTAGCGACCTTATCGCCCACGCAGAAGATGCAGTTAGAGCCAAGGCCCTGAACCCAGGAAACTGCGACCTGGCCATGAAGCAGGCGATGGTCAACGCGAAGTAGCTGAATCATAATGTGACCCCCCAAAGGTCTTGTGCCGTCATACGGCGTGTCAGTAGGTGCTGCGGATTAGAACTCTTCCTCCTCCTCGTCATCGACCAAAAGATCGTTGACAAACTTCACGCGCGTATCGTCCGCAGCGACGATGGCGCGAATCGTCTCCTCAACCGGCGCCGACTCGTCAGAGAACAGCAGCTGGATGAGCAGAGGAAGGTTCATGTTGGTAACGAGGTACGTGCGGGGACGCGTCTGGACGATCTTGGTGAACTCGTTGTTGACGCTGCCGCCAAAGAGGTCGGTGCAGACAACGACATCATCGTCGGCAGACATGCCTGCCAGCAGTTTTTGGGCCTCCTCGGCCACGTCCATGCGGCCATCGACGAACATCGAAAGATCGTGGACGTTGTCGCGAGCGCCCGAGAGCAGCTCGACGCTCTCCTTGATGCCGGTGGCGAAGTGCGCATGGCTGGCGATGATGTACTGTCTCATTCTGTGTTCCTCTCAATAGCCCGGCACGTTCCCGCACCCGTTTTCTTTAGTAGTCGAACTGGTGATAGTAGCGACGATACTTGAGGTTGTGCTTGGTGACCGTCTCGTAGTAGCGAGCCAGGCGGTCGGTCACGAGCACCGTCAGAATCCACGGGGAGACGATGACGCGGAACTCGTCGTCAAGGCCGGGGATCGCGAACTCGGCGGTGTCGATGATGTTGATGTCGGTGTCGCCGGTCACGCCGCGGTTGAGGAAGGCGCGGACGCGCTCGTCGAGCTTGCGGTTCTCGTCCTCGCCCATGAACAGGAAGACCGGG
>DBGBLM010000160.1:0-15533 GCA_048448865.1 Collinsella sp. | reverse complement strand
CCCGGTCTTCCTGTTCATGGGCGAGGACGAGAACCGCAAGCTCGACGAGCGCGTCCGCGCCTTCCTCAACCGCGGCGTGACCGGCGACACCGACATCAACATCATCGACACCGCCGAGTTCGCGATCCCCGGCCTTGACGATGAGTTCCGCGTCATCGTGTCTCCGTGGATCCTCTCCTCGCTGATCACCGATCGCCTTGCCGCTTACTACGAGACGGTCACCAAGCACAACCTCAACTACCGTCGTTACTATCACCAGTTCGACTACTAATCGGTGACAAATAAGCTACTGATCAAGAAGCACCCTGCCCGGGCGCATGCGTCCGGGCATTTTTATGCCGAAATTCGCAAGAAAGGGGAATCGAATGAGGCAGTTTATCGTTGCATCCCATGCTCATTTTGCGTCTGGAATCGTCGAGAGCATTGGGCTGCTCTCCGGTGAGCGCGAAAACGTCCATGCGCTGTCTATGTATGTCGACGGAAACGAGGACCTGACCAAGGAGGCCGCAGCGGTTCTCGATGGGTTTGCTGCGGACGACGAGGTTGTCGTGTGCACTGACCTGTTCGGCGGCAGCGTCAACAACGAGTTCACCAAGATCGTCCAGACGCGTCCCAACACGCACCTGGTGACCAATATGAACCTGCCGCTCCTTATTCAGCTGCTGTTCGTGCCCGACTCCACCCCAATTGATGAGGCCATTCGCCAGATCGTCGAGGCGGACGACACCAAGGTCAAGTACGTCAACGACCTGCTGGGGCAGGCCGAACTCGATGAGTTTTAATCGCTAGGGAGCACATCATGATTCAGATGATTCGCGTGGACTATCGACTGCTGCACGGCCAGGTTGCCGTTAGCTGGACTTCGGCTCTGGGTGCCGACTGCATCCTGTTGGTAAGCGACACGGTCCTCAATGACAAGCTTCGCCTGCAGGCCCTGTCCCTTGCAAAACCGGAGGGCTGCAAGGTTGTCGTCAAAAACACCGAGGATGCCGTCAAGGCGCTCCAGAGCGGTGTGACCGATAAGTACAAGCTCTTCGTAGTTTGCGAGACGATCCAGCAGGCCGGTGCCGTCGCCAAGGCGATGGGCGTCAAGAAGATCAACCTCGGCAATGTTGCCTTTAGCGAGGATGCCCGCCAGGTCTCGACGAGCGTGTTCCTTACGCCCGAAAACGAGGCATACGTCAAAGAGCTGCTCGGCGAGGGCTACGAGCTGTTCATTCAAATGATTCCGGCAGATGCGAAGACTGACGCCGCGAAGGTCATCGGTTAGGGGCCATCATGGTTATCAAGACAATCCTGATTTTCCTTATTGCCCTTTTGGGCTATTCCGAGTGGCTGACCGGTACGAGCTACCTCCAGCGCCCGATTGTGCTCGGACCTCTGGTTGGCCTTGTCATGGGCGACATGGTGACCGGCACGATCATGGGCGCCACGATGGAGCTTGCCATGGTCGGCGCCATCTCGGTCGGTGCGTATAACCCGCCCGATACGATTTCCGGCACTATCCTGGGTGTATCTCTTGCCATGCAGGCCGGCGCGGACGCTTCGGCGGCCCTGACCCTGGGCATTCCCATCGCAACGATCGTCCTGGCGCTCGATACGGCCCTGGGCCAGCCGGTCATGCTGCTGCTGGTGCACCGTATCGACAAAAACGTCGAGGACGGGGACACCAAGGCCATCACGCGCAACATGCTCATCGCCGGTTACGCGCAGAGCTGGTGCGGCCTGCTGATTATTCCCCTGGCATTCTTCTTTGGCGCCGATGCTGTTGCCAGCCTGCTCAACATCATCCCCGATTTCGTTCAGACCGGCATGGATGTCGCCGCCGCCTTCTTGCCCGCACTCGGCTTTGCGATGCTGGCGCAGATGATTATGAACAAAACGGTGGCTCCGTTCTTCTTCGCTGGCTTCTTCCTCGTCGCCTACTTTGGCATTAGCACGACGGGCGTGGCGATCTTTGCCGCGATCATCGTCGTCGCGATGACGGTTTTGGGTGATAAGAAAAAAGCGGAGCAGCCCGCAGTGGCAACCGAGGATCCTGCGATTGGGAGTGGGTTCGATGAGTTTTAAGTTTGAGTCTTCTTACGACGGGCTGATTTCCCGCGCAGACCTTAAGAAGTTGTTCTGGCGCTCGATTCCCTATGAGCATTCGTGGAACTACGAGCGTATGGGCCATATCGGCTTTATGTGGGCCCTTATGCCGATTCTTCGCAAGCTGTATCCGCAGGATGCGGACTTTAAGGCCGCCCTTAAGCGCCATATGGAGCTCTATAACGTCACGCCGTACATCTCGACGCTCCCCATGTCCATCGCCGCTGCAATGGAGGAGGTCAACGCTACTGACGATAGCTTTGACACGAGCGCGATCTCTAATGTCAAGCTTGCTTTGATGGGACCGCTGTCCGGCGTGGGCGATGCCTTCTACTGGGGCACGCTGCGAATTTTGGCAACGGGTGTCGGCACGTCGCTGGCGCTGCAGGGCTCTATTCTTGGCCCGATTTTGTTCCTGCTCGTGTTCAACGTCCCTCACTACATCATCCGTTACCTGCTGACGTTTGTGGGATATCGCTTTGGCTCGGACATGATCAGCAAGGTCCAGGAATCGGGCATTATGGACACGATCGTTAAGATGGCCTCTATCATGGGCGCCATGGTGATCGGTGCTATGACCATGGAGATGGTCACCGTGGACATTCCGCTCATGGTCGGCGCGGGCGATGGTGCTCAGACGCTGGCCGAGCTGCTCAACGGAATCTTCCCGGGTTTTGTCACGATGGGGCTGTTTGGAATCGTCTATCTCATGCTCAAGAAGAAGATGAATCCGCTGCTCATCATGCTCGTGATCCTGCTCGTGAGTATCGCCGGCGCGTTCTTTGGAGTGCTTGGTGTCCAGTAGAGTATCCGTCATAATGAGAACAATGTAAGAGGGGGCGTCGCGCACACTGTGCTGCGGCGCCCTTTTGCCGAAAGGTGGACAAGATGGAGTATCCGCAGCTTGCCGTCATGAATATCAGCCATCGTTATTTTGACCTTGAGGAATTCTTTTCCTCGGCAGCGGCCTCGGGCTACACGTGTTGCGAGCTTTGGACCGGGGCGATGCATCTGTATGTCGATTGCCATGGATACGATTCGCTCGAGCAGGTGCGGGAGCTGTCGCAGCAGTATGGGGTTCGGATTGTGGGGCTTTGTCCCGAACAGAACAACCCCAAGCCGTGGAATATCGCGGCGCGCGGGAATGAGGCGCGTGCCCGCACGCTCGCGTACTTTAAGAACGTTGTGGATATCGCGGCGGAACTTGGAGCCGAGCAGGTCATGGTCTCGAGTGGCTGGGCATTTTTGAACGAGCCGATTGAGGACGCGTGGGGTCGAAGTGCCTCGATGCTGCGTGCGATTGCCGAACATGCGGGAGAGCGCGGCGTGCGACTGGTGCTCGAGGCCCTACAGCCGGTTGAGTCGATGATCGTGAACTCGGCGGCCGACACGAAGCGCATGATCGAGGCAGTTGATCATCCGGCACTTAAGGCGTGTCTGGATATAGGCGCTATGGCGGTGGCGGGGGATACCATCGACGATTATTTCGATCTGCTTGGCGATGATGTCGCCCACGTGCATTTTGTCGATGTTGCGGCAGATGGCACGACGCATCTTGCCTGGGGTGACGGCGACCGCGATATGCGCGCCGACCTGGATGGGCTGGTGGCGCGCGGCTATCGCGGAGTTGTTTCGGCCGAGACCTATGACTGGCGCTATTTTGCCGACCCCGCAGCTGCCGATGCGCAGGTAATGGCAGAGTATCGTCGTGCGATTGGCGCCTAGGTGGGGTTGGGTTGCGGCAACCTACTCTATGTTTCCAAATGAATACGGTGTGAGCGGCTACGACGGATTTTCCCCGCAAGCACTCTAGTATGCTAAAGTACCCAGAAGACCGGCGGAGCTATGCCGGTCTTCTGTTCTATATGAAACACAGCATGAGGAGGCTCACCAGATGACGGCCACACCGTGGGGATTCCGGGACATATTGCCCGAGGAGGCTCAGGCGCGCGAGGAGATTGCGCTGACGGTGAAGGGCTGCTTTAGGGAGCATCATTACCTGCCGGTCGAGACGCCGCTGCTCGAGGACAAGGGCTCGCTCGAGGAGGGCGGCCGCATTGCGGACACGCCGTTTAAGCTCTTTGATGACGACGGTCGCCTGCTGGTGGTCCGTCCCGACAACACACTGCCGATCGTTCGCCTGGTTTCGACCCGCATGCGCGCGGCCGATCTGCCCCTGCGCCTGCGCTACGAGGCGCCGGTGGTCCGCGAGTGTCAGCGCAATGCCGGCGGCTCGCGTCAGTTTACGCAACTGGGTTTTGAGCTCATCGGCGCGGGCGACACCGCGGGCGATGTCGAGATTGTCTCACTGGTCGCCGAGGCCGTGCGCAAGCTGGCACTTCCCGGTGCGCGCATTATCGCGGGCAGTGTGCGTCCGTTTAAGGAACTGCTTGCGGCGTGCGAAGATCGCGAGCTGGCTGCCGAGGCGCTGCGCTGCGTGCACGCCAACGACTTTGTGGGCCTCGATGCCCGCGTGGCGGAAAGCGCCGAGTCCGAGGCCGTTAAGGCCGCCATTAGCGAGCTGCCGCGCCTGCACGGTGGTGCCGAGGTGCTCGATCGTGTCGACGCGCTGCTGGCGGCGGCGGGCATTGTCGCGTCGCTTACGCGCGAGCTGCGTGCCCTGGTCGAGGGCCTGGCTCCCGAGGATGCCCAGGTGCTGTCCTTCGACTTCTCCATCATGAACTCGTTTGATTACTACACGGGCCTGGTCTTTAAGGCCTATGCCGGTGGCCTGCCCGATCCGGTGGGTTCGGGCGGACGCTACGACTCCATCTTTACCGGCGCATTTGGCGACGGCATCGAGGTGCCGGCGGCGGGTTTTGCCTTTTCGCTCGAGCGTCTGGAGGCCGCGCATACCTCGGCCGAGGACGCTGCTTCCGATGGTGACCATGCCGTGAGCCGCGGCACCGAGGGTCCGCTTCGCATTGCCGTGCCCAAGGGCTCGCTCAAGGCCGACACGCTCGACGTGCTCGAGGCCGCGGGCTTGGATGTCTCTGAGCTGCGCGACCCCGGCCGTCACCTCATCGTGCGCGGCCGCGACACGCGTGCCGGCGAGGGCACGGTCGGCGATATCGAGTTTGTCATCGTGCGTCCCAGCGACGCGCCCGCCTTTGTGGGCTGCGGCGGTGCCGACTGCGGCATCTGCGGCTGGGACTCGCTCATCGAGGCAGACCTCAACCTGCTGCAGCTGGTCGACCTGGGCTACGGCCTGTGCACGTTTATCGAGGCGGAGCCCGCGTGGCGCGCCGGCCAGGCCGAGCGCAACTATGCCCGCCGTGGGTCGCTTCGCGTGGCAACCAAGTACCCGCGCATCGCGAGTGCCTGGTATGCCGAGCGCGGCGTGAACGCCGACATCGTCTCGCTGCACGGCAACATCGAGCTGGGCCCCATTGTCGGCATGACCGACCGTATCGTGGACATCACCGCCACGGGCGCCACGCTGCGCGATAACGACCTCGTTATTACTGGTCGCATTATGGACTGCACGGCCCGCTTCTTTGTCAATCCGGGTGCCGCACGTCTGGATCCGCGCGTGCGCAATCTGGCAGATCGCTTGGCGGCAGCCGTGAAGGACAAGCATTTTGAGCCCGTTGCGGGCTCGGCACAATAGCGCGAGCACGCACGGGCGCCCCAACGTCCGGGCTGCGGGCTGATTGGCGCCGCCGCCCGGTCTCTCGTTTTTCGAACAAAACCTCGACCGATAGGGGATACCGATATGAAGACGATTAAGCTTGCTCCCGGTGAGCGCCTCGTTACCAACCAGCTCAACCGTAAGGGCGTGCTGCCGCAAAACATCGTCGACGCCGCCCGCGATATCGTGGCCAACGTGCGTGCCAACGGCGATGCCGCAGTGCGCGACTATTGCCAGCGCTTTGACGGCGTTGAACTGCAGAGCTTCCGTCTACCGCAAGAGCAGATCGATGCCGCGCTCGAAGGCCTCGATCCCGCTTTTGTCGCGGCGCTCGAAAAGGCTGCACGCCAGATTCGCGAGTTCCACCAGCGCGAGGTCGAGCAGAGCTGGTTTACCACGCGCCCGGACGGCACGATGCTCGGCGTTAAGGTGACCCCGCTTGCTGCGGCCGGTATCTACGTGCCGGGCGGTCGTGCACAGTACCCTTCCACCGTGCTTATGAACGCCATTCCCGCCAAGGTGGCCGGCGTCAAACGCGTGGTCATGGTAACCCCGCCGCAAAAGGATGGACTGATTAGCCCGTATACGCTCGCGGCCGCCAAGCTCGGCGGCGTGGACGAGATCTATATGGTGGGCGGCGCCCAGGCCGTGGCCGCGCTGGCGTACGGTACCGAGACCATTCCGCGTGTCGACAAGATTACCGGCCCGGGTAACGCCTTTGTCGCCGCTGCCAAGCAGATTGTCTCGGGTGACGTGGGTATCGATATGGTCGCCGGTCCCTCCGAGGTCTGCGTGCTGGCCGACGCCACGGCCAAGCCTATGGTGGTTGCGGCCGATCTGATGGCCCAGGCCGAGCACGACCCGCTGGCAGCCTGCTATCTGGTGACCTGCGACGAGCAGTTTGCGCGTGAGGTCGAGGCGGGTATCGATATTCTGGTAGCGCAGTCGCCGCGTGCCGAGATCACGCGTGCCTCGCTCGACAATGAAGGCACCATCGTGGTGGCCGCCGACATGGCTGCCGCCGTCGAGGCGGTGAACACCGTGGCGCCCGAGCACCTGGAGCTGCACTGCAAGGATGCGATGGGCCTGCTTGGCGGTATTCGCAACGCCGGCGCCATCTTTGTGGGCGCTTGGAGCTCCGAGCCACTCGGCGATTACGTTGCCGGCCCCAATCACACGCTACCGACCGGCGGCACGGCCATGTTCTCCAACCCGCTTTCGGTGGAGGAGTTCGTCAAGCGCTCGAGCGTCATTTGCTATACGCCCGAGGGCCTGCTCTCCGATGCTCCCGCTACGCAGCGCCTGGCCGAGGCCGAGGGCCTGTGGGCACACGCGCTTTCTGCCGCACTGCGTCGCCGCGTGTTGGAGCAGGGCGAGGATGCCGTGAGCGCCGAGTCGCTCGCCGCGGCCGACCTGACCAAGGTTGCCTGGCCGGGTGACGCCGTGGCGACGGTTGCCGAGGGCGTTGACCTGGCGGCTGCGGGCGCGGATGGCGTTGGCGCGACCGGCGAGGAGGCCTAACATGGCCGAACTCACGCCGCGCATGAAGGAGCTCGTCCAGCCCTACCTGGCCGGCATTGAGCCCTATGATCCCAACTTTACGCCCACGCGCATCAACCTTTCGGCCAACGAGAACACCTATCCCGTGCCGGCCGGCGTGCGCGAGGCGATTGATGCAGCCCTGGCTGCCACGCCGCTCAACCGTTATCCCGACCCCATGTCCAACGACCTGCGCGATGAGCTTGCTGCTTGGCATGGCGTGACGCGCGAGAATATCTGCGTGGGCAACGGCGGTGACGAGCTGCTCTATAACTACTTGCTGGCGTTTGGCGGCGCGGGGCGGACCCTGCTCAACTGCCCGCCGTGCTTTAGCGAGTATGCGTTCTTTGCGTCGCTGTGCCAGACCGAGGTGCGCGACGTGTGGCGCGACCCGGCGACCTTTGAGCTCGACCAGGCGGCGGTGCTTGCGGCGGCTCCCGAGTGCAATCTGGCGATCGTGACCTCGCCCAACAATCCCACGGGTGACGTGGCGCCGCTCGACTTTGTTGCGGCTCTGTGCGATGCCTGCCCCGGCATGGTGATGGTCGACGAGGCCTACGTGGAGTTTGCCGACGATTCGTTTGGCGCGGCCACCACGGCGCAGGGGCTTATCGCCGAGCATCCCAACCTGGCGATTCTGCATACACTGTCCAAGGCGTTTGGCGCCGCTGGCACGCGCCTGGGCTACGTGATCGCGGTGCCCGAGGTCATCGAGGTGTTCGCGGCGATTCGCCAGATCTATTCGGTCAACGTGCTGAGCCAGGCCGCCGCGCTTGCCTGCGTGCGTGCCCGTGATGCCTACGCGCCCGTGGTGGCGCAGGTCGCATCTGAGCGCGAGCGCGAGCTGGCCGCTCTGCGCGCGATGGCTGCCGAGGGTCTGCCCGTGGAGGCATGGCCGAGCGCGGCGAACTTTGTGCTCGTGCGCACGCCGCATGCCACGCGCGTGCGCGAGCGTCTGCGCGATGAGTATTCGATTTTGGTGCGCGACTTTAGCTACGCGCCGGGGCTCGCGGGCTGTCTGCGCATTACCGTGGGCACCCCGCAGGAAAACGATGAGGTGCTGGCTGCGTTTGCCGCGCTGGTGAAGGAGGAGATGTAGATGGGCCGCTATGCCGAGGTAACCCGCAAGACAGGGGAGACCGATATTGTCGTCAAGCTCGACCTGGATGGAACCGGTACGTGCGATATCTCGACCGGCGTGCCGTTTTTCGACCACATGCTCAACGCCTTTGGCCGCCATGGCCTGTTCGATCTGACGGTGCACGCGGTGGGCGACGTGGAAGTCGACGCGCACCACACCGTCGAGGATACGGGCATTGTGCTGGGCGAGGCGTTCTGCCAGGCGCTGGGTGACAAGGCGGGCATTACGCGCTTTGCCGACGCGGCGATCGCCATGGACGAGACGCTCGTGATGGCCGCCGTGGATATTTCGGGCCGCGGCCAGGCCTACTGCGAGCTGCCCGTGCCGACCGAGCGTGTGGGCAGCTTCGATACCGAGCTGGCCGTCGAGTTCTTCTATGCCTTTGCGCGCGATGCCAAACTCACGTTGCACGTGCGCGAGCTGGCAGGCGGCAACTCGCATCACATTATCGAGGCCGCCTTTAAGGCCGTGGGCCGCACGATGCGCCGCGCCTGCGAGCTCGATCCCCGCGTGCAAGGCATCCCCAGCACCAAGGGCTCGCTGTAACCTGTCCCTTTTTGGCAGGTTTTGAATTGAAAAAGGGAGGGGTCGCGTGGGCGAACCGAAGATCGTGGTGGTCGACTACCACAAGGGCAACTTGTCGAGTGTCGTGCGCGGGCTTGCGCGCGCCGGTGCCGCCGCCTGCACGTCGGACGACCCGGAGCAGATCCGTAACGCCGACGGCTTGGTCATCCCGGGCGTGGGTGCGTTCTGCGACGCGATTGCCTTTATGCGCCAGAGCGGCGAGGCGGACGCGGTGCTCGACGCCGTTGCCACCGGAACTCCGCTGCTCGGCATCTGCCTGGGCCTTCAATTATTTTTTGAGCGCGGCAACGAGGGCGTGCCTGCGGACGAGGGCGCGGTCGCCGACGGCAACGCCTCCGAGCAGGCTGGCGGTCCCTGGGTCGATGGCCTGGGTATTATGCGCGGCTCGTGCACACGCTTGGAGTCGAGCCGCCTGAAGGTGCCGCACGTGGGCTGGGACCAGGTGCACATGACGCCCGCCGGCGCGGCCGATCCGCTGCTTGCTGGTTTTGCCGAGGGTGCCAACATGTACTTCACCCACAGTTATGCGGTGGCCGACGACGCCGATGCCGCCGATGTGCTGGCGCGCACGCACTATACGCGGAGCTTCCCATGCATCGTGCGCCATGGCAACGTGTGGGGCTGCCAGTTCCATCCCGAGAAATCCTCCGCGCTGGGTCAGCGCATCCTTAAGAACTTCGTCAACATCGTCGAGGAGGCTGGCCGATGATCCTGTTTCCCGCAATCGATCTGATCGGCGGCAAAGTCGTGCGCCTGGAGCGTGGCGACCGCAGCCGCTGCAAGGTATATTCCGACGACCCCGTGGCCGTTGCTCGCTCGTTTGCCGATCAGGGCGCAAGCTGGGTGCACGTCGTCGACCTGTCCGCTGCCTTTGGCGAGGACGAGGACACATGCGCTGCCAACTCGGCGGCGATTAAGGCCATCTGCGGCGTCGACGGTCTGTCCGTGGACGTGGGCGGCGGCGTCCGCTCGCTCGCGCGCATCGACGAGTTGGCCGGCTACGGTGCGCGCCGCATCGCGCTGGGCACGGTGCTGGTGACCGAGCCGGGTTTTGCCGAGGTGGCGGCCCAAGGCTTTGGCGAGCTGTTGGTGGCAGATATTGCCGCACGCGACGGCCAGGTTAAGGTGAACGGCTGGCGCGACGGCGCGGGCGTGGTGCTCGACGATGCCGTGGCGCAGCTTACCGAGCTGGGCTTTAAGCATCTGGTGTATACCGACATCGCGCGCGATGGCATGCAGACGGGCATCGATGTGGCGGCGTATCGCCATGTGGCCGAGGTCGCGGGCTTTCCCGTCGTGGCTTCGGGCGGTATCTCGACGCTCGACGACATCCGCGCACTGGCCGCGGTGGGCGAGGTCGCGATTGAAGGCGCCATTACCGGCCGTGCGCTCTACGAAGGCAACTTTACGCTGGCACGGGCGCTGGCCGCCGCCCGAGGGGAGGAGTAGCCCATGCTTACCAAGCGCGTGATTCCCTGCCTGGACGTCAAGGACGGTCGTGTGGTCAAGGGCGTCAACTTTGTGAGCTTACGCGATGCGGGCGATCCGGTGGAGCTGGCGCGTGCCTATGACCGCGAGGGTGCGGACGAGGTCGTCTTCCTGGACATTACCGCCACGAGCGACAACCGTGCGACGACTATCGAGATGGCGGCGCATGCGGCCGAGGAGCTCGCTATTCCCTATACCGTGGGTGGCGGTTTCCGCGACTTGGCGGGCATGCGGACCATGGTTGCCGCCGGTGCCGATAAGGTGTCGCTCAACTCTGCCGCCGTGCGCGACCCGTCGCTGATTAGCCAGGCTGCCGCGGCGTTTGGTAGCCAGGCCGTGGTCGTGGCGATCGATGCCAAGCGCGTCGGTGTGCCCGGCGCATCTGGTGCCGACAAGTGGGAGGTCTTCACGGCGGGCGGCCGCAACGCCACGGGCATCGACGCGGTGGCGTGGGCCGAGGAGGCGGCTCGCCGCGGCGCCGGCGAGATCCTGCTCACCAGTATGGACCGCGACGGCACCAAGGCCGGATTTGACCTGGCGCTCACCCGCGCCGTGGCGCGCGCGGTGCCGATTCCGGTGATTGCGAGCGGCGGTGTGGGCGCGCTCGAGCATTTTGCCGAGGGCGTGATCGAGGGCGAGGCCGATGCCGTGCTGGCGGCGAGCGTCTTTCACTTTGGGACGTTCAGCATTCGCGAAGTCAAAGAGTATATGGCCTCTCAAGGTATTCCTGTGAGGCTGGATTTCTAATGCTGCGGCTTGCCCAGGCACCCGACCTTCCGGCTCCAACCCTCCTCGCGTACTTAAGTACGCGTCGTCGGGCTTGTCGCTCGGAATCTCGGGCACCTGGACAACCCTCGCCGACCTGTGGGATTTCGTTTGTTGCTTAGGAGAAATGATGACTGAGGTAATAGAAGCGTCTGATCTTACGTACGACGCCCGTGGGTTGATTCCTTGTGTGGTTCAGCAGTATGACACCGGCGAGGTGCTTATGGTTGCTTGGATGAACGAGGAGTCGGTGGGGCTGACGCTCAAGACCGGTACCACGTGGTTTTGGAGCCGCAGTCGCCAGGAGCTCTGGAACAAGGGCGCGACGAGCGGCAATATGCAAGCGGTCAAGGAGCTCTGGGCCGACTGCGATAGCGATACGCTGCTGGTCAAGGTCGACTCGCCGGGTCCGGCCTGCCATACCGGCAACCGTACCTGCTTCTTTAAGAAACTCGCGTAGGGCGGGCGCTCGATTAGACGCTCGGCCACCAGAAAGGATTGAACTATGGGTGTGCGCACCGCAAACGTTCAGGATGGAAATATCGGAGAGACGCTGACAGGTCTGGCCGAGGTGATTCGCGGCCGTCGCGACGCATCGCCGCAGGAGAGCTACACCGCTCGTCTGTTGACCGACGTCGAGGACGAGCTGCTCAAGAAGCTTGCCGAGGAGGCGAGCGAGGTGATCATGGCCTGCAAGGATAACGATCACGATCACATCCGCTACGAGGCCGGCGACCTGGTCTACCACCTGCTCGTGACGCTCGAGCGCTACGGCATCACCCTCGACGAGCTGGCCGGCGAACTCAACGCCCGCCGCCACTAGTCGTTTGGGACAGTCTTTGTTGGTGTAACGGGGTCATGGAAGTTGCGGTGAAATAGGGACTGTTTAAGCGCTTCATCAAGCAAAACAATCCCTATTTCACCGCAACTTATGAAGGGATGGTTAGGCGAGGGGTGTGGACTCCCATTCTCCGGTGAGGTGGGGGATGTCGAAGGTTCGATAACCGCAGTCGTAGGCGTGGGCCTGGGCCTCGCGGATGCTCCAGCAGATATCGCAGGCGCGGTGCGCGTCCGAGCCAAAGGTGATCGGCACTTCGGCATGGGCAAAGCAGCGCAAAAGACCGGTTGCGGGGTAGTAGTCGTCCAAGCCCTTACGCGGTGCGGCCGTCGAGACCTCAACGCGGCGGCCCGTATCGTGCGCGCACTCGGCCATCTGCTGCCAAAACGGTGCGGGGTCAAAGTCGGGCGCAAAGCCTTCCTTCGAAAAGCGCATGACCAGGTCGGGGTGAGCCATTACATCAAAGTTGAGCGGGCTCTCGCAGGCGCGGCACCAGTCGTCGACGTAGCGCTCCCACACGCCGCGTACCCCCAGGTTTTCCCAAACGTGCAGGTTGGTGTCGTCGTCGATCCAACCGCAAAGGGAATCGGGTGTATCGGGACGAGCGACGTTTTCCGTTCCCGCCGTACCCGCGGCGCCGGCCATGATATTGCCTGGGTTGCCAATCCAATGCACACTGCCCAGGCGCACGACGGCGCCCTGGGACCAGCGCTCAACCAAAGGCTCGCAGCCCTCGTACCAATCGCATTCAAAGCCATAGATAAGCTCGAGCTCCGACGCGATCTGCGCGGCAAGCTTGCGGGCATCCTCAAAAGCCAGACGATGCGCCGGCAGGTCGCCCTCAGTAACCTGCACTTCGCAGTTGGCATCCATGCTGACGGGCAGGGTGAGATGGTCGGTCGAGACCATGACGCGGCAGCCGGCCGCAGCAGCGGCACGGACGTTGTCCTCAAACGAGGCATGCCCGTCCGAAAACGAGGTGTGGGTATGGCAATCGACCAGCGGGCACATGGGCATAGCGGCTCCTTTGCGTCAAGCGAATCCGCTTCATTGTAATGGCGCAGCTCTCAACACGCCGGGCACGCCGGGGATCGAAATCGATTGGAAAGGTTGCGCGGCGCGTGGTGCGGCCTCGCTTGTTCTCAAAACGTGTACGTCAGCCTCCAAAACCGACAAATAATGACATGTTTGGAGGCTGACGTACACGTTTGGATGGGGGCGAGGGCGGCGACGGACGAAAGTCACGCTTGTGCCACGTCCGATGTGCTAGCGTTTGGATGAACAAAACGAGCCCGCGCGGAAAGGATCCGGACCGTATGCCATGCGATAGCACATCCCCGCTGTCACGCGAAATCGATGCGCCCGAAACCATCGTCAAGCTGGAGTGCGACATCGACGACGCGTCGCCCGAGGTGCTCGCCTATGCCGCCGACCGCCTGCGCGAGGCGGGTGCGCGCGAGGTGCACTGGCTGCCCCTCTATTGTAAGAAAGGCCGCCCCGGCTGGCAGCTGCAGGTAATCTGCACCTACGAGGATATCGAGCGCCTGCAGACGATCATCTTCTTGGAAACCACGACCAACGGCATCCGTCGCCAGGTTATGGAGCGCGTTTGCCTACCACGCCGCTTTGAGCGCGTAACGACGCCATGGGGCGAGGTGTTCGTCAAGGTGGCCACCCTACCCGACGGCAGCGAGCGTGCAGCGCCCGAGTACGAGGACTGCGCCCGCCTTGCCCGCGAGCACGGTGTGCCGCTCCAGCGCGTGATGCAGGCGGCCCAGAGCGCGGCACTGCGATTTGAATAGCGCGGCCGGCGACATCCCGTGCCCAGCCGCATTAACCCCATCCCGAAAGGATCCCCCATGAAATACCTCATCGCTTCTGACATCCACGGCTCGGCATACTGGGCCGAGCGCCTGGTCGCCGCCATCGAATCCCAGCAGCCCGACCGCATCGTCCTGCTGGGCGACCTGCTCTACCACGGTCCGCGCAACGACCTGCCGCGCGATTACGCCCCCAAGCGCGTAATCCCGCTGCTCAACGCCCTGGCCGACCACATCATCGCGGTACGCGGCAACTGCGATGCTGAGGTCGACCAGATGGTGCTTGACTTCCCCGTCATGGCCGACTACGCCACGCTGTTCGACGAGACCGGCCGCGAGCTGTTCCTGACGCACGGCCATGTCTTTGGCGCCGGCATGCACAACAGCGTCGACCACGCGCCCGCGCTGCCCGAGGGCTCCGCGCTCGTCTACGGTCATACGCACATCAAGGTTAACGAGGCAAGCGAGGCGCACCCGGGCCTGTGGCTTTTCAACCCCGGCAGCGTGAGCATCCCCAAGGACGGCACGCACAGCTACGGCATCTACGAGGGCGGTGCGTTCCGCCACGTGATCCTGGAGGAGGAATAACCATGGCGCAGCACATGGCTCAGCAAAATGCCGAGGGCTCGCGTGACCTGTCCACGCTGGTAGATGCATCGACCGAGCTGCAGCATCTGGTGCAAACCATCTGGCGTCTGCGTCAGCCCGACGGCTGCCCGTGGGACCGCGAGCAGACGCACCGCAGCATTGGCAAGAACATGATCGAGGAGGCCTACGAGGCGCTCGACTGCATCGAGGCCGACGACGCGGCGCACCTGCGCGAGGAGCTGGGCGACGTGCTCATGCAGGTAGTGTTGCATGCGCAGATCGCGGCGGACGCCGGCGAGTTTACGCTGGCCGACGTGGCGCACGATATCGACGCCAAGCTCATTCGCCGTCATCCGCACGTGTTTGGCGATGCGGATGCCGACAGCTCTGACGAGGTGCTCAAGATTTGGGACGAGGTCAAGCTTGCCGAGAAGGCCGCCAAGGACAAGGCCGTGGCGGCAGGCGAGGCCGCGCCCGAGGGGCTGCTCGACGGCGTGCCCACGCACCTGCCGGCGCTGATGCAAGCGCAAAAGGTCTCGCGCAAGGCGGCGGCCGTGGGCTTTGAGTGGGAGACGGTCCAGGATGTGTGGGACGAGGTTGCCGAGGAGCGTGCCGAGTTTGAGGCCGAGGCTCCCGGAACGCCCGAGCGCGAGATGGAGTTTGGTGACCTACTCTTTGCCCTTGTCAACGTTGCGCGCAAAGAGGGGATTGACGCCGAGAGCGCCCTGCGTGCCAGCACGGCCAAGTTCCGTCGCCGTTGGGCTGCAATGGAGCAGGTGGCGGCCGATGCCCATGTTGATCTTGCCGAGCTTTCGACCCATGGCCTCAACGACCTGTGGGACGCAGCAAAGGCAGGGGAGTAATACCGCGGGGGCGATGGGACGGACTTGTCCCATCGCCCCATTATTCAAGACTTTAGTCCGCTGGCCGCGCAGCGGCCAGCTTTAAACCACCCGCTACGCGGGTGGAGACAAACGGCTTTACAAAGCCACCCCTCCGACCGATATTGACGATTGTTCAGGCCGTCAAGAATTCGAGTCGAAGGGG
>DBGBLM010000159.1:0-9718 GCA_048448865.1 Collinsella sp. | reverse complement strand
GTTTGCGCAACGTCTTGGCAAGCGCCACGGACTGGTCGCGCGAGTTCACGTAGATGACGGTCTTCACCCCCGTCGCAACGATCGAAACCAGGCGATTTTCACGGCTCGCAAGGTCACGATCGTCCTCGAGTTGTAGGTTCTCGCGAACGGTCTCGTCGACCACCGTGCTGGTAATCGGCAATACGCGAGCAAGCTCTGCCACAACTGGAGCCGTCGCGGTAGCCGTTGCCGCCATGACAACGGGGTCGCCCAGGGCTTTAAGAATATCGGGCATATCGAGGTATGCACTCCGGTCACCACCCTTAGCAAGACCGGCATGGTGCGCCTCATCGATAACAACGAAGCCAATACGTCCAGAACGCGCAAATCGATCGCGGTGGATAGACAAGAACTCGGGCGTCGTGAGAACGATACCGGTGCGACCCGAAGCAAGGCCGGCGAACACGTCATCGCGTACGGCCTCCACGGTCTCGCCAGTCAGCACGCCGACACCAATGCCGAGCGCGGCCATCGTCGAGGAAAGGTGATAGGCCTGATCGGCAACGAGCGAACGCAGAGGATAGACAAAAATACTCGCACGCCCGCGAAGAACCGCCTCGCGCGCGGCATGCACATGAAAGATGAGCGACTTGCCGCGCCCCGTTCCCATAACGGCCAGAACACTTTGGTGATCGGCCAGGGCATCGAGCGCCTCGACCTGCGCGCGGTGCGGCTGGTTCGAGCCGATAAAGCTATGGATAAGCGAGCGCGTGAGCTCGGTATAGGAAAGCTGGGCGAGCGTCTCGCGCTTACGCGACTCCAGGCGCAGGCCGGAATCCGCCGGCTGCACGCCACGACGAAGCTCGCATGCCGGATCGTCGATGCTGGGCAGCGTGGTATCGCGGACCAGAACATCCTTGATCATGAGCTTGGGCTTCACACGACCCTGCCAATGCTCGGCAACGGCCTCGAACACCAAATCGACAGCGCTATCGCAGTTGATGAGCTTATCGATTTGCGGTACACGAAACATGATGGCCGGCACACTCGCGGCGCCATCCGTCGCCACGAAGCGCATGTGCTCGCCGGTCTTACCCACCACGGCGCGATCACACATCGTCACGCCCTCGGCAGCCAGCAGCGGCACCTTATTACCCTGGCCAAACGGCTCAAGGCGGGAAATCTGCTCGATGGTCTCGATATTTAGCTCGGAGAGGTCAACGGTGGCGGCAACCTCGTCAGTGTCCTCAAAGTCCTCGGCGGGAAGCTCGGACAACACGGCGGAAAGGCGACGGCGGAACTCATCGAGCTTGGACGCCTCGATGGTCACACCCACCGCGCCGGCATGTCCGCCGCGACGAATCATCAGGTCGGAACAGCGCTCGATAGCGTCAAACAGGTTAACTTTGCCCACCGAGCGACCAGAGCCGCGCGCGATACCATCCTCGATCGAGAACAGCAGCGCCGGCACGTGGTAGCGGTTGGTCAGACGGCTTGCCACAATGCCCTTGACGCCCTCGTGCCAGCCTTCGCCGCCCACGACGATCGCGCGTCCGCCGTCATAGGTCTCCTCGACCTTTGCCATGGCATCGCGCGTGAGCTCCGCCTCGATCTCACGGCGCTGGCGGTTGATTTCCTCGAGCTCAGCCGCCAGCGCGCTT
This sequence comes from Collinsella sp., assembly GCA_048448865.1. GTDB lineage: Bacteria > Actinomycetota > Coriobacteriia > Coriobacteriales > Coriobacteriaceae > Collinsella. The sequence goes on along the minus strand of DBGBLM010000159.1, from coordinate 8,078 downwards.
GCTTCGATGGGATTGCGGGCAAGCAGCAGGTCGAGCGCCAGCTTGGGATCGGCCATGCGACCGGCAGCGTTTAAGCGGGGAATGAGCGAGAATGACAGGCCATCCGCCGTAATGCTCGAAAGGTCCGCCTTGGCGAGCGCGGCAAGCGCGATATAGCCGGGGCGAGCGGTTACGCGCATCTGCTGGATGCCCTCGGCAACCAGCGCGCGGTTCTCGGGCGTGAGCGGCATCATGTCGGACACGGTGCCCAGCGCCGCGACCTCGATTAGCGAACGCCAATACGACGGCTTGCCCAGGCGCTCACCCAGGACTTGCACCAGCTTGAGCGCCACACCAGCACCGGCAAGCTCGCGCGAGGGGCCCTCGTCCTCGAGCTTGGGGTCGGTCAGGGGCACACCCTGCGGCACCTGGTCGGAGGGCTCGTGATGGTCCGTGACCACCAAATCGATCCCCAGGCTCTCCAGATAGGAAACCTCTTCCTTGGCGGCAATGCCGTTATCGACGGTCACGATCAGCTGGGGGCGAGCGAGCTCGTTAACGCGGTCGAGTGCCGCGCGCGAAAGACCGTAGCCCTCATCAAAGCGATGCGGAATAAACGGCGTGACATCGGCGCCAAACGTGCGCAGCGCCTCGGTCAACAGGCAGGTCGACGTAATGCCGTCAACGTCAAAATCGCCAAAGACTGCAATGTGCTTGTGGTTGCGAATAGCGCGCTCAACGCGGTCGGCAACGACCGACATGCCCGGGATAATGAGTGGGTCGGCCCAGTCGCGATCGAGCGAAGGCGTCAAAAACAATTGGCCCTCTTTGATGGAGCCAATGCCGTGCGCGACCATAATGCGCGCCACCAGCCCAGGAATGCCCAGACCAGCCGAAAGTTCCTTTTCGAGCTCGGGATTTTGCTGAGCGACCGCCCAGCGATGCGTCGTCTTAAGCGATGACATAGGCACCCACCCCCGATAGGGGCAGGTCGCCGCGATACCTCTCACGGTTCATAGCGATGAGTCCTCTGTGTATGCCCGCTTCGGCAGGCAGATCTGTTGAACGGATTTATTATACCGTGCAGCGCGGACGCAAAACGCCGCGGTGCGCCGCGGTTTCGGCAAACGATGGCGGTAATGCCCTCGAAACAATCGAGCGTTTCAGCCGCACGGACACATACGAGCGTCTAGCATATCCATACAAACAAGTTCGCGGATAAAGGGAGTCGCGGGGCATATGAAGCAATGGGCTGGACTGGGGAAGTTCCTCGCGGGGCACATGCAGATCATCGTTCCGATTTGTGTGGCGCTCGGCGTGCTCTTTCCTCAACAGATCGGCGTTCTCAAGCCCATTGTTCCCGCCCTCTTCGCCTTTATGACGTTTCAGGGTGCGCTCAGCAACACCTTTCACCAGGTAGCCGAGGTGTTCCACCGTCCGCTGCACCTGATTCTGGCGTTGTTGGTCTCGGCGGCGCTTTTTCCCATCGCGGCCTATGCCATGGGATCGTTGTTCTTTGGTTCCAACCCCAACCTTGTCTGCGGCATCGTGCTCGAATACAGTGTGCCCGTGGCAGTCACCGCTTTTATGTGGATCAGCATGTTCGGCGGCAACGGCCCGCTCGCGCTCACCATCATCCTGACGTCCTCGGTCATCTCCCCTGTGACGATTCCGCTTACGCTCAAGCTCCTGCTGGGCGCCACCGTCTCGATCGACGTGCCGAGCATGATGCAGAACATGGCCTTTATGATCGCCATCCCCGCTGTGCTCGGCATCGTGATCAACGAACTCACGCGCGGCTGGGGGCACGAGAAACTCTCCCCCGCGCTCTCGCCCGCCTGCAAGTTCATGATGATGGGCGTTATCGCCTCCAACTCCACCGCCATGAGCGAGTACGTGCTGCACATGAACGCGGTGCGCTTGGAAGTCGCCCTCTTTATTTTGGTCTTCGCCATCAGCGGCTTTGTCGTCGGCATTCTGGTCGCCCGCGCGCTGCATCTGCCATATAGCGAAACGACCACCATGTGCTTTACCTGCGGCATGCGCAATATCTCTTCGGGCGCCGTCATCGCCACGCAATACTTTCCGGGCGAAGTTGTGTTTCCCGTCATGTGTGGAACGTTGTTTCAGCAGGTGCTCGCCTCGCTTATCGGGCACTTCTTTGAGCGTCTGACCGGCGAGGAGCGCGCCGCCCAGCGCAAGCGCGTCGAGGCCGGCCGCGATGCAATGGCGCGCTAAACCGTCCGTAGTGTGCGGGCGCTCACTTTACGATGTGAGCGCCTCCAGATGTGCGCGGAGTCGCTCCGCATCGACATCGAGCGTGGTCTCAGCATTGACCTGGGCCAAACGATAGCCGACAAAGTAGGGCGAAACCACCCAACGCGGCAGCACCTTGGCAATGGTCCGACCGCCTAGGTGATAGAAGAACAGGTTGTACGACTCTGCGCGACCACCGTGGTGCTCGTTCAGGATATAGCGCAGAGCCACCTGGATCGCATCGGCGAAGAGATCCGCCTCGGCTTGGTCTCGCATGCCATCGCTGGCAGCGATTCCCTGCGGGGCTGAAACGTTGATCTCAAAGAACCCCATGATCGGTTCGGTTGAGATATTGACCGAGATTCTCCCCTGTTGCCAGACATTGATACCTTCGAAATTGGCGGAAGCCAGCGAAGCATAGCCGTCTTCCTGCTCCAAACCCACAATCTGCATGTGCGGATGGACCAGACTGCCGCCCGAAAGTGGCCCCTTGTTCTTGTACATGAGCACGCTTCGATACTGCTGTGAATCGATCATCTGCTGCCAGCAACCCAGGGCAAACCGCATCACATGGTGGAGTTCATCCGGCTTATAGGTCACCAGGTCGGCATCGTGATCGGCCGACTCGATCAGCACGGTTTGATGGGTGGCGCGCAGGGTTTTGAACTTATTCTCGAGCCAGATGCAGTCACCGTCGCGCTGGATGATGTTGGTGAGCCCTTCTGTATCGCAAAAGGGGCACGCGGTGCCGGGACGACGGTTGTCGTCGGGCTTGCCACTCGCCTGCTGAACATCGAATACAAGCGCCACGGGCTACACCTCCAGCGGTACGATCCTTGTGCCATGGAGCTCGGAGACGCCCAGTGCCGCCGCCACGGTATCGCGGTTGGCCGTGGAAATGCCGCCGCCGGGAAGGATGGTCAAACGATCACCCGCATACTCGATTAAACGAGCCAGGTGATCGAAATTATCCTCGATCGACGTACCGGCAGCGCCGCCATGCGTGAGGATGCGCGTAACGCCGCAGTCGGCAAGTGTATCAATCGCATCGAGCTGAGCCTCGGGCGAGAGCTGGTCAAATGCCATGTGGAAGATGATGTCGATGGGCTCACGCTTACATTCCTCGGTCGCGCAGCCCGCAGCCATCACGAGGGCGCCAAGCGTAAGCTCGTCGAGCGCCCATCCGCCAGCGCAGGGTTTGCAGCAGCCAAAGACCAAGCCGTCAACGCCCGCACTCACGGCAAGGCCCAAGTCCATCTCCATCATGCGCAGCTCATCCTGGTTGTAGTGAAAGTCGCCGCCACGCGGACGGATCATGCACATCACCCGTGCATCGTGTTCGTGGGCATAGTTGGTCGTAGCGCTGATAACGCCGGCCGAGGGCGTGGTACCACCGACGGCAAGGTTATCGCACAGCTCGATGCGCCCCGCACCGGCCTCGATGGCCGCCGGCACCCGCTCAAAGTTCTCGGCACAAAACTCGTACAGCATAGATAGACCCCCAAAGACAGCAGATGTTTTCCGACGGGCATTGTCACACATCTCCATGAAGTTGCAGTGGAATAGGGACTGTTTATGGTGCAAAGTAACCTGACCCCCTTGCACCAAAAAAGGGGCGCTGACCGGGATAGTCAGTGCCCCTTCGTTGAATGAATTAACCACCAAGATATGCTTTGCGGACGTTGTCGTCGTGCAGGAGCTCTTGGCCCGTGCCGGTCATGGTGATCTTGCCGGTCTCGAGCACGTAACCGCGCGTAGCAATCGAAAGCGCCATCTGTGCGTTTTGCTCGACCAGAAGCACCGTGGTGCCGGCCTTGTGCAGGTCCTCGACAATCTGGAAGATCTGCTCAATCAGAATCGGCGCCAAACCCATGGAGGGTTCGTCGAGCATAAGCAGTTTGGGGTTACTCATAAGGGCTCGCCCCATAACGAGCATCTGCTGCTCGCCGCCCGAAAGGGTGCCGGCGACCTGGCGACGGCGCTCCTTAAGGCGCGGGAACTGCTCGTAGACACGCTCAAGGCCCGGAGCAACCGTGGACTTGGGCTGCGTGTAGGCGCCCATCTCCAGGTTCTCCTCGACCGTCATCTGCAAAAAGGCGCGACGGCCCTCGGGGACCTGAGCCTGGCCCTTGCCCACCAGCTTGTCGGCAGGCGTATGGGTAATGTCCTCGCCCATAAACTTGATGGAGCCGGTCTTGGAACGCAGCAGGCCCGAGACGGTTTTAAGCGTCGTGGACTTGCCGGCACCGTTCGCACCGATCAGAGCAACGATCTCGCCCTCGTTGACGTTAAAGGAGATGTCCTTGATGGCGTGGATAGCGCCGTACCAGACGTTGATGTTGTAGACGGAAAGCATCGGCTCTGCCATTTAGTTCTCCCCCTTATCCTGCTTGCCCAGATATGCCTCGATAACGGCGTCGTTGTTCTGAATTTCCTCTGCCGTGCCCTTGGCGATGACCTTACCAAAGTTGAGCACGCAGATGCCCTCGCAGATGTTCATAACGAGTGACATATCATGCTCGATAAGCATGATGGCAATGCCAAAGGTGTCGCGAATCTTAACGATGTTCTCCATGAGCTCCGCGGTCTCGGACGGGTTCATGCCGGCGGCTGGCTCGTCGAGCAGCAGCAGTTTGGGGTTGGTGGCAAGCGCGCGGACGATCTCCAGACGACGCTGGGCGCCGTAAGGCAGCGAGCCGGCCTGCTCGTTTGCCAGATGCTCCATATCAAAGATGGACAGCAGCTCCATGGCGCGCTCGTGGGCGGCCTTCTCGTGCTTCCAATACGTCGGCAGGCGCAGCACGCCCTCAAAGCCGGAGTAGCGCTCCTGGTTATGCAGGCCGACCTTGACGTTATCCTCCACCGTCATGGTGTTGAATAGGCGAATGTTCTGGAAGGTACGGGCAATACCCATGCGGTTGACCTGGTAGACCGACTTGCCCGAAGTGTCCTCACCGTCGAGCAGGATGGTGCCGTGCGTGGGCTGGTACACCTTGGTGAGCAGGTTGAAGACCGTGGTCTTACCGGCGCCGTTGGGACCGATCAGACCGGCGATCTCGGTCTTGCCGATAGTCAGGCTAAAGTCGTCGACTGCCTTAAGGCCACCGAACTCAATGCCCAGGTGGATGCACTCGAGTGCAGGGCGCTCGCCCAGGTCGCGGTCGGGAACGATGGCGCCAGAAGGATACGGGACCATCTTGCCCTTCTTGAACTCAAATTTACTGGGCATCGGCTGCCACCTCCTTCTTGGAAGCAAAGCGGTCCTTGACGCGACCGAAGAACGCCTTGAGCTGCGGGTTGTTGGTAAAAATCATGACCAGGATCAGCACGATGGCATAGATGAGCATGCGGTAGTCCGAGAACTGACGGAGCAGCTCGGGAAGCACCGTGAGCAGCGCCGCCGCGATGACGGAGCCGCGCATATTGCCCAGACCGCCCAGGACCACGAACACCAGGATGAGAATGGACGTGTTGAAGTCGAACTTGGTGGCGGAGAGCTGCGAGAAGTTACCGCCGAAGAGGGCTCCGGCAGCACCGGCGAGGGCAGCGGAAACCACGAAGGCGATCATGCGGTACTCGGTGACGGAGATGCCTACGGACTCGGCTGCAATCTTGTTATCGCGCACGGCCATAATGGCACGGCCGGTACGGCTGCGAACCAGGTTGAGTACAATCACGAGCGCAACCATGACCAGGATGGCACCGGCAAGGAAGGTCGAGTACGTCGACACACCCGAGGCGCCCTGGGCGCCCTTGATGATGGCGGTGCCGTCTTCGAGCAGGTGCAGGTCGTCGATCGTAGAGTTGCCCGTGATGTTAAAGATCACATGCAGGCCGCGCGAGTCGACGCCCACGATAAGGCAAGTGACGATCTCTTTGATGATCTCGCCAAAGGCCAGCGTCACGATAGCCAGGTAATCGCCGCTCAGGCGAAGGACCGGGATACCGATCAAGAAGCCCAGGATGGCGGCAGCGAAGGCGCCGACCACGATGCTGATGATAAGGCGTACCGGATCGGAGGGAACGGCGCTCTCAAGGGCGACCGCGGTGACGATGCCCGTATAGGCACCGACGCTCATAAAGCCCGCATGGCCCAGCGACAGGTCGCCCGCGATGCCGACGACGAGGTTGAGGGAAATGGCCATGACGATATAGGCCGTGATGGGAACCAGCTGACCGGCGATCATGCGCGGGATCATGTGGTTGGACTGCATAAAGAACACGATGGCGAAGGCCACGATGCACATGGCGTACGTGACAAAGTCGTGACGCGTCTGCTTGTCTTTAAGAAACTTCATAGCGCTCACCTACACCTTCTCGGGGACGTACTTGCCCAAGAGGCCGGCAGGCTTGACGAGCAGGACGATGATCAGAACACCAAAGACGATGGAGTTGGCAAGGCTCGTGGAAATGTAGGCCTGCGCCATCGCTTCGATGATGCCGATGAGAATGCCGCCGACAAAGGCGCCGGGGATGGAGCCGATGCCACCGAAGACGGCGGCGTCGAAGGCCTTGATGCCAGGCATGGCACCCGTCGTGGGCTGCAGCACCGGCGAATAAGAGCACAGGAGCACGCCGGCGATGGCGGCAAGGGCAGAGCCGATGGCAAACGTCATCGAGATGGTACGGTTGACGTTGATGCCCATGAGCTGAGCGGCGGCCTTGTCCTCGGACACGGCGCGCATGGCTTTGCCCATCTTGGTCTTACCTGTAAAGAACATCAGGCCGGCCATGATAACCAGGCAGGCGACGATGGTGACGAGCGAGACGGCGCTTACGTTGAACTTGGCCAAGAACTCCGGCACCTGGAAGGTGACGAGCGAAGTGAAGTTCTTGGGCGTGGCGCCCCACAGAAGCTGCGCGGCGTTCTGCAGGAAGTAAGACACGCCGATAGCCGTGATTAGAACGGCCAGCGGACCCGCCTGACGCAGCGGCTTATAGGCCAGACCCTCAATGAGAACACCGAGAACCGTGCAGGCCACACAAGAGAGAACTACAGATGCCCAGCCCGGGAGGCCGAGATACGACGTGGCGCAGAACGAGACATAGGCACCGACCATGATGACATCGCCGTGAGCGAAGTTGAGCATCTTGGCGATACCGTAGACCATGGTGTAGCCCAACGCGATGATGGCGTAGACGCTGCCCATGGACAGGCCGTTGACCAGGTATTGGATAAAGACCGTCATGTTCCACATCCCCCTTTCGAATAGGTTTCCAGTTGATGTATGAAACAGGGACGTTACATCGTCCCTAGATACCAAGCAAGCAGGGAAGGCCAAAACCTCCCCTGCTTGGGATCAAAACCGCTCTATGTAAGGCGGCCTATTAGGCCTGTACGTACTTGCCGTCGGTAATGACGTACGCCGTCGGGTCCTTCTGGACCTGGCCCTTGTCGTTCCAGGAGAGCTTGCCAGTCAGACCGTCAACAGTAATGTTGCGCATAGCCTCGGGAAGCTTCTCGGCAACCTCGGTGGGGTCGGCGTCGACACCCAGGCCGGCCTCCTTGAGAGCCTCGACCACCGCATGCACGCCGTCGTAGGCGTCGGCGGCAAACTGGTCGGGGGTATCGCCGTACTTATCTTTGTAAGCGTTGACGAAGTCGGCGTTCTTCTCGTCGTCGGCGGAGAACGGGGTCATGAGCAGCAGACCCTCGGCAAGAGAGGTGTCGAAGCCCTCAACGCCCAGGATGCCGTCCATGCCGTCGCAGCCCATCATCTTGACGTCGTAGCCCATGTCCTTGGCGTTCTTGAGCAGGACGGACGCCGGCGTGTAGTAGATCGGCGCAAAGATCATGGTGGCGCCGGCCTGCTTGGCCTTGGTCAGCTGGTTGGTAAAGCTCG
>DBGBLM010000158.1:0-11248 GCA_048448865.1 Collinsella sp. | reverse complement strand
AGAATGCCCACGACCTTATCGACCACGGTCTTGCCGGCGGTACCGATCCACACGGCCAGGCACACAAAGATGTTGCACAGGATACCGCGGAAGAAGATCGTCACCCAGTCGATCGTCACCTTGCCGGCGGCGACGCTCACCATGGAATTGGCGACCGTCTCGCCGTTGAGCTTATAGATGCCGGCCATGTACACCAAAAAGACGATGAATAGGGCACCGACAAAATTGCCGACCCACACGACGACCCAGGCCTTGAGCATCTGAGCCAGGGTGATCTTTTTGCTCTTGAGCGCGCAGACCATAAGCGAATTGCCGGTAAACAGCTCGGCGCCGCACACCAGCACCAGCACCAGGCCCAGGCAAAAGCACAGGCCGCCCACGACGCGCTGGGCGCCCCAGCCCAGCGTGCTATCGCTCAAGAACACGGTAAAGAACAGGCCGCCGAAGGCAATGAACGCGCCGGCGAACATCGCCAAAACAAAGGCCTTTGCGACCGGCAGGTTAGCCTTGGTCACGCCGGCGGCCTCGGTCTTGGCCTCGATCGCGGCGGGCGCCAGGCAATCGGGAGCGGGGTACTCCGCCTTGGAATCTGCCATGTCAATCACTTCTTTCCTAATCAGCAGGGACAAGCGCTCCTATTGCTCTTGTCCCAAGCGGACAAAGTGGGAAAAGTCGTTGGCGGCCACGGCGTCGTACACGGCGTCGACGGCGTCAAAGACCTCCGGGGACATAGGGTTGTAAAACTCCGTATCGCCCGGCTGAATCCCTATGAAGACGATATCTTCGCACGATTGCTCGATTTCCTCGATCAGAATCGACAAAGGGAGCGAATGCGTGGTGAACATCGACTTGCGGGCCACATCGCGCTTATCGAGCAGGCGGATAGACCCGACGGGCAGCGCCATGTCGGCGGCATCGACCAAGACCAGGCGAGGCGGACGCTCGCGCTTGACCTCGATGATGTCGTCCTCGGGCGTTTGGCCACCGTCGATGGTGTACCAACCGGCAATGGGCGCGTCCTCCATCTTTTTGGAGAGCACGGGGCCGGCGGCATCGTCGGCACGCAGCACGCTTCCCGCCGTGAGCACGATACCCGCAAACGGGGCGCCGTTCACGCGTCCATCCACAACGCGACCCATTACTGCAACCTTCCCGTCAGGTACACGCCCGACACATCGCGCACGCGCTCAACCAGATCGCGGAACTTCATCAGAAACGCGACCTGCTGGGCATGCAGGCCAAAGTCGTCGTCGAACACCGAGATGCCGGCCTTGGCCGAGCCGCGAAAACCGCGCTCGTCGAGCAGCGTGTCGCAGGCCTCGAGCAGCGACGGCACCGCCGCCTTGTCAAGCTGGCACTCGCCAAAGGAGCGGATGGCCTCGAACTTGGTCTTGGCCTCCCCCTCCGGCAGCGCATCGACGAGCGAATAGAAGACATCCACCGGCACCGACAGGCGCGGCTCAAAGCAATCGAGCACGCCGGTGTGGTGGCCTACGGCGAGCGTGTAGTACAGCACGTCGCAGGCCTCCTGGGGAACGTCTTCCTCGGTCTCCACAAACTTACGCGTGAGCTCATAGAAGACCACCTGGTCGGGCGCATGGCCCAGGCAGGGGTCGGCGACGCCCTCGGCGGCCTCGTCGCTTGCGCGCGAGGCATCGCCAAAGGAGCCGCCGAGCATACCGGGACCCGCAAAGTAACCAGAGCGGTCCGTGAGCTCCATCTAGTGACCTCCGGCCAGCACCAGATCCTGCAGCGCCGAGTAGACCTCAACGCGGCGCGGATCGTCCTGCTTGTCGATGAGCAGCGCCATGGCACCTCGGATATCACCCTTGGGCGCGCCCTCGAGCGTATCCATAAACTCGTTGGCCAGGTCGCGGCCGTAACGGTAGCCGCTCATGGCGCGAGCCTCGCGCTCGATGGCAACGCGCAGCTTGTACGGCACGCCGGGGTGCAGGATATCGGCCTGCTCGCCGGCGGCCTCCACCGTGGTCTCGGCATGGAGCTTTTGGTCCAGCAGACCGAGCGCCATGGCAAAGCCGTAGACGGTCTGCGCGGGGCTGGGCGGGCAGCCGGGGATGTAGACATCGACCGGCAGAATCTTATCCGTGCCGCCCCAGACGCAGTAGTTGTCGTAGAAGATGCCGCCGGTGCAGCCGCACGCGCCATAGGACACCACGATCTTGGGATCGGGTGCGGCCTCAAAGGCGCGCAGGGCCGGCATGCGCATGGCACGCGTCACGGCGCCGGTGTACAGCAGCACATCGGCGTGACGGGGCGAGGGCACGACCTTGATGCCAAAGCGCTCGACGTCAAAGACGGGCGTGATGGAACCGAAGATCTCGATCTCGCAGCCGTTGCAGCCGCCGCAGTCGACACGGTAGACGTACACCGAGCGCTTGATCTTCTTAAGAAGGGTCGCCTTGGCCTTCTCGATGCTCTCGTCGAGCTCGATCTTGGTCGGGCGGTACTGAAGCCGCTCGGGCAAAAGCGTGGGTTCGGCCATGGTTACTCCTCCTTCGTTTCAAAATCCATGATGATGCCCTCGACCGGCGCCGGACCGGCGGGAATCTCGGGCGCATCGGGGTTGAGCTCACGGTCGATATACTCCGGGTTCACGCCGTGGCCGCCCAGATACTCCATGCCGGGGCCCTGGGGCTCGCCGGACGCAAGCGTCTCGTTGGCGGCCATGCCGGCAGCGTTGCCGGTCTTTACGGCCGAGGCGGCGCGCAGGGCGTCGAGCTCGCGCTTGCACTCCTGGCACATACCGACGGTGCGGGCGGCCTGCTCGGCCTCCATGCCGCCGGCCTTTTGCAGCAGGCGCTTGGCGTAGTCGATCTCCTTGTGCGGAGCAAACGGCTTGCCGCAGCGCGAGCAGTGCTCGAGCGTGTAGACGCTCTTGCTGGTGAGGTCGTCCTTGCTCATGACGGCCAGCTCAAACTCCTCGGTGAGCTTGATGGCCTCCATGGGGCAGGCTTCCTCGCAGCGGCCGCAAAAGATGCAGCGGCCGTAGTCGATCGACCAGGTGATGGTGTCGGCCGCAAGGTCGGTGTCCATGCGAATGGCATCGGCCGGGCACGCCACGCCGCAGGCTCCGCAGGCGATGCAGAGCTCGGCATTGTGCTCGGGCTTGCCGCGCATGTCCTTGTTGGTGGGGAACGGCGCAAACGGGTACTTGACCGTCGCGTCGCCGGCCTTGGCGTTAACCTTCCAAAGCTTCAGCATATTAGAGCGCCTCCTCATCGAGCGGAGCGGCCATGGTGCCCTCGCCCGCAAGCGGCGACTTGTCGCGCCAGACGTTCTCGAACTGCTCCTTGTCGAGCACGTGGTCGCGCTTGGCGGCGACATCAGTCACCGTCACGCGGTCGGTGCAGGAGTAGCACGGGTCGAGCGAGCCGACGATCAGCGCCGCATCGCCCACGGTGTTGCCGCGGAACATGTAGCGCAGGACCGGCCAGTTGCTGTACGTGGCGGCCTTGGCGCGCCAGCGGTAGCACTTCTGGTTGTTGCCGAGCATGGCCCAGTGCACGTCCTCGCCGCGCGGCGCCTCGGTGGCGCCAATAGCGTACTTGTGCGGGGTGTACTCCCAATCCGTGGTAAGGATGGGACCCGATGGGCAGTTCTCGAGCATGGTCTCGATCATGTCGATCGAATCGTAGACCTCCTGGATGCGAACGGCGGTACGGCCGAAGGCATCGCAGGTGTCGGCCGTGGCGGCGTGCATCTTCTGAACGTCCGGATCGGCGTAGCCGTCGAAGGGATGGTCAAAGCGCACGTCGCGGGCATAGCCCGAGCCACGCATGAGCGGGCCGACCGGCGAGAAGTCGCGTGCGATCTTGCGGTCCAAGATGCCGATGCCACTCGTACGCTCAATGAAGTTGGGCGTCGAGAGCAAAACGTCGACGAGCTCCTGAACCTCGGAGCGCAGCTGGTGGATGGTCGTAAGCGTGGAGAGCTTCTGCTCGGCCAAAATGTCGCGACGCACGCCGCCGATCACGTTGAGGCCGTAGGTCTTACGGTGACCGGAGAGCTTCTCGGCCAGGTCCATGGACTTCTCGCGGACGCGGAAGAACTGCTGGAAGCCGGAGTCGAAGCCCGTGTAGTGAGACGCCAGGCCAATGTTGAGCAGATGCGAGTGCAGGCGCTCGACCTCGAGCATGATGGCGCGGATATACTGGGCGCGCGGCGGGACATGGATGCCCTGGGCGCGCTCGACGGCCTCGGCATAGGCCACCGAGTGGGCGCAGCCGCAGATACCGCAGATGCGGTCGGCGAGGAACGTCACGGCGTCATAGTTCAGGCGCGTCTCGGCGACCTTCTCCATGCCGCGGTGCACGTAGAACAGACGGTAGTCGGCGTCGACGATCGTCTCGCCCTCAACGAACAGGCGGAAGTGGCCGGGCTCGTCGGAGGTAATGTGCAACGGGCCCATGGGGACGAGTGTGGTCTCCTTGCCCTTGGTATCGGCCAAGAACTCGTAGTTTTCCATGTCGCTCGCGGGAGCGGGACGGAAACGGTAGTCCATGGAGTCCTTGCGCAGCGGGTACAGGCCGCTGGGCCAGTCATCGGGCAGCACCAGGCGGCGACGATCGGGCAGACCCTCGGGGATCAGGCCGAACATATCGCGCAGCTCGCGCTCGCCCCACACGCAGGCGGGGACGAACGGCGTCACGGACGGGAACGTCATCTTGGCGGGATCGACCTCGGTGCGCACGGTCACCCAGCCGGGGTCCTCCCCCTCCATGGAGATGACGTAGTACACGGCGTAACGGCCGCACAGGCTGCGCTCATCGTTGCCGATGATCACGGGAATCCAGCCGTAGCGCTCGTAGTACAGGTAGTGGACGGCCTCGGGCAGCTTGTCCTGTTTGACGGTGATCGTCAGCTGGTCCTCGCACTGCCACTCGACCTTCTCGATGCAGCCCGGAACAGCGCGGCGCAGGGCCTCGACATGGCTCTCGCAGCGACGGGCATACACCTTGTTCTCAGTTTCAATCATTCGTTACTCCACCTCGCTCTGAGCGGTCTCGGTACCGAACACAGCGCGGTACATCGGCGTCGCGTGAAGCTCCTCGGTGCTCTGCTCGAGCACGATGCCGGTCGCAGTCTCCACACCGTGCACGAGAGGCAGCGGGGTGGCGATGCCAAACCACAAGATCATGACGGCCAGGATGATTTCGGGAATAAGCATGAGCGCCGGAGCCTCATGCTTGCCCATGCCCTGGGGCGCATGGCCGAATACCGACTTGAGTGCGATGCGGGTGAGCGCGGAGATGGCCACGGTAAGACCGAGGGCGACCACGACGACCAGCCACATGGGACCGGCGGTAACACCGGCGACAAAAGTCAGGAACTCGGAGATGAACATGCCAAAGGGCGGGAAGGCACCAAGGCCGAGCAGCGCCAGGACGGCGAGCGCGGCGGTTGCGGGGGCAACCTCAACGACGCCCTGGATCTTGGCCAGGCTACGCGTGCCAAAGGCGTGCTGGATGTTGCCGGACACGCAGAAGGCAAGCGTCTTGGTAAAGCCGTGGAACACGCAGTGCAGCAGGGCCGCGGCGATACCCAGCGGGCCACCGATACCCAGGCACAGGGCGATAACGCCCACGTTCTCCACAGACGAGTACGCAAAGCGGCGTTTGAGGTCGTCCTGGCGAAACATCGAAAGTGCCGCCACCAAAATGGACAGCGTGCCGACGATCAACAGCAAAAGTTGCGGATACTCGGCACCCACGGCCTGGATAGTAAAGCCGTAGAAGCGCATGATCACAAGCATGGCGCACTTAAGCAGCACGCCCGAGAGCAGGGCCGAGACAGGGCTCGGGGCCTGGGAGTGGGCATCGGGCAGCCAAGTGTGCATGGGGAACAGGCCGGCCTTGGTGCCAAAGCCGATCACGATAAACGCAAAGGCAAGGCGCATGAGCGTCGGGTCGAACTGGTCGGCATACGGCAGCACGCACGACAGGAACGCGGCCTCGTGGGCGTTGGGAATCACGTCGGCGGCGTTGGCGTAGATCAGCAGCGTACCGAACAGGCCAAAGGCCACGCCGGCGGTGCAGACCATCGCATACTTCCAAGAAGCCTCGAGGGCCGTCTTGTTCTTGTAGATACCCACGAGGAACACGGTGGAAAGCGTGGTTGCCTCCACGGCGGCCCACGTGAGGATCATGTTGTTGGAAAGGCACGCGAGCAGCATGGTGAACACAAACAGGCTAAACAGCGCAAAATACTGCTTGGCGCGCTCGGCGGGCATGGAGCCCTCCTCGATATCGGCCTTTACATAGGGAAGTGAGAACAGCCCGGTAAGAAAACCGATAAAGCCGATGAGCAGCACAAAGATGGCGCCCAGCGAATCGAGGTGGAACCACAGGCCAAGAGCGCTCGCGGTGTCGCCGCTCATAAGGACGTCACCGGCCGTCACAATCGACAGCACCAGGACGGCTGCGACGGAGACCAGGTTGAGACCGGCAAACACGTTATAGGACGTGTTCTTGGGCAAAAACGCCATGACCAGCGAGAACACCAAAGGAGTCGCGAGCAGGGCGAGAATCAACGTTTCCATGGACTACCCCCTCAGCTCGGACAGGTCGCGCGCATCGAGCGAGTGGGAGTCGTCCCAAATGCGACGCACGACGATGGACATGATGATGACGGCAAAGATGGCGTCGGTGGCGATACCGATCTCGATGATCTCGGGAGCGGTGGGGGCCAAAAGCGCGAGCGTCACATGGCTGCCGTTTTCCATGAGGCAGTATCCAAAGATCTGCTTCATGATGTTGCGCTGCGAGATGATGCAGGTGAGGCCCACAAAGAAGTGAGCGAAGCTAATAGCGAGCGCAGGCGTTGCGACCTCGGCCGTGGGCAGGCTGATCTGCGTCACGACGGCAAAGCAGATCGCGACCTCAACGGCGATGATGCAAATGGCCCACGCGGGCTTAAGGCCGGCCTTGAGCGATGCGTCGCTCGGCTCGCCCATCTTCTTGTATGCGCGGTTGAGGATATAAGGGACCAGGACGACCTTGGTGATAAAGGCAGATCCAGCCCACATAAGCAGCTCCTGCGCACCGGTAGTGGCACCGAGCGTAGCGAGCAGTCCCACGAGCACCAGCGACTGCACCGCATACCAGCTGATGGCGTGCTTGATGTTCTTGGAGACGACCACCATGGTGGACGTAACGATCAGAAGGCCGCCAAGGATGTTGACGATCGAATAACCCATGTCGTTCTACCTCCTAACCGATCCAGCTGGCCGAAAGCGGGCCGCTGACGATAACCATGATGATGAGCACGATGAACACAAACGCCATCGCGCGGGGAAGCGGTGCTCCCGCAGCAACCTCGTCGCTCGGCTCGCCGGGCAAGCAATAACCCATCCACTTGAGGAACCAGGCGAAGGTAGCGACGGTTTCGGCAACCATGATGCAAACGAGCACCAGGATCGCGACGTTGCCGGCACCCACAGAGAAGCCACCGGCGATGATCTGGAACTTCGAGAAGAACGTGTTCATGGGCGGCACGCCGGCAATGGCGAGCGCCGCGACACCAAAGCCCACGCCCGAGATCGGGTACTTCTTTACGATGCCGCGAAGCTTGGGCAGCATACGCGTGCCGAGCGTAAAGGAGAACGAACCGGCGATCAGGAAGAACAGCGTCTTGGCGAAAGCGTGGTTAAAGATGTGGCACACGGCGCCATCAAAGGCCAGCTGGCTGCCAAAGACCGAAAGGCCCAGACCAAAGAACACATAGGAGAGCTGGGCGATCGTGGAGAAGGCCAGCAGGCGCTTCATGTCCTTTTGCGGCAGGTACATAAGGAAACCAAAGAGCATGGTGACCATGGCGTCGACAATGGCGACCCAGCCCACGATCTCGGGAATCTCGCCGGCAGAGACGAGTGCACGCGCGAACACGCACACGCCGACCTTGACCATCGAGGCACCATGCAGGTAGGCCGAAACAGGCGTCGGCGCCTCCATGGCCGAAGGCAGCCACATGTACATGGGGACCTGTGCGGACTTGGCCCAAGCGGCAAACAGCACGAGCAAAAGGACGATGGCCTTGAGCTTGGCGTCGAGGCCGGCAATCGCGGTGATGGCGAAGGTGCCGGTGTGGGCAAACACGATAGCAGCGCCCAGATACAGACCGAGCGCACCGATATGCGTGATGATCAGGGCCTTCATGCCGGCCTTCTTGGCCGTAGGCGTCATGTAGTAGCTAATGAGGCCCCAAGAGCAGGCACCCGTGATCTCAAAGAACACGAGCTGGCCCAAAAGGGTCGAGCTGTACACGAGGCCGGCCATGGCGCCGATGAAGGTCGCGAGGTACGCGTAGAAGCGACGACGCGGTGCGTCGGGATGCTCACGGTTATTCTCGCTCATATAGGGAATCGAATAGATCACGACAAGCAGGCCGATACCCACAAAGGCGGGCGCGAGCAGCGTGCTCATGCGATCGAAGGTGAATCCCATGACGAGGGTCTGCCCAAACGAGATCAGGGGGACCTGCGTGTCGGGCATGCCGGCGCCAGCGAAATTCGCGGCGAGGGCGATGGTGCAGACCGTCGAGACGGCGGCACCCAAAACGCTGAACCACTTGGCGTACGGACGGGGGAACAGGGCGACGAGCACCGAGGCCACCATCGGGGCCGCGATAGCGACCAAGCCGAGAAGGGACAGACTGACTGCAAATGACATTGTTTCTCCCTTCTCCTACACGCCGACGACCACGAAGACAAACGCCAGAACGGCGATGCCCACGACGGCCCAGGTCTGATTGCCAAGCACCTTAAAACGCGAGCGCGAGCAGGAGTTCTCGATCACGCCGCATACGACAAAGTCGATCAGGCACTTCACCAGGAAGATGACCGCGCCCAGAACGGCGGCAGCGCCCACGGCCGTGGGCTCGCCCCAGGGGACGAAGATCGCGCAGAACCAGGCGACGACCAGGACCTGCTTCATGGACATGGCGAGCTTGGCCATCGCAAGCGACGGGCCGGAAAGCTCGGCGAGCGGACCTTCCTGGAGCTCCTGCTCGGCCTCGGCCTGATCAAACGGCAGCTTGCCGAGCTCCATGTAGCAGGCGATCGCAAAGGCGATGCCGGCGAGGATCACGGCGACCGGCGCGTCGATGGCGCCCGTCATGATGTGCTGACCCATGGTGGCGATGTCGGTGGAACCGCACACCAGGGCGGCGGCAAACAGCGCCAGCAGCATGGACGGCTCGATGGGCACGCTCATGAGCAGCTCGCGGACGCCGCCGATACCGGCGTAGGCGTTGGACGAATCCACACCGCAGAGGGCGAAGAAGAAGCGGGCGAGCGCCAGGCTGTACATGATGGTGATGGCGTCACCAAAAACCGGGATGGGGCTTTGTGCCGTAAAGAGCGGCAGACCCATCGCGAGCATAAAGGCGACGGCGAAGAACAGCGGCGGCATAATGCGCAGCGCAAAGCTCGCGTCCTCGCTCTGGGACTCGGGGCGCGCAAAGAGCTTGGCCAGGTCGCGGTAGTCCTGCATGATGCTGGGGCCGCGACGGTTGTGCATCTTGGCGCGGATAACGCGACCGAGACCGGAGAAGAACGGCGCGACGGCCATAACGACCACGCCCTGCAGAACGGCAAGTACGATGTTGTTCATGCTCTCCCCTCCTTAACCCATTTGCACGGCGAGCACGAGGAACACCACGAGTGCCGCGACGATGTAGCAGATATAGATGCTGTAGTTGCCGCCCTCGAGCTTAGTCGCGAGGTCGGCGAGCTTCTCGACACCCTTATGCGGGGCATCGACGAGGACCTTGTCGGATACGGGCTCCACAGCCTCGGCCACACCGGTGAGCTTCTGGAAGAAGTGCGCGATGGACCAGCAGACGGCCGTGCAGCGGTCGCGCAGCGTGTAGAGCGGCTGCATAAACCAGGACACCTCGGAGGCAAAGGTCGTGGCCACGACGGGCATATGCTCGTTGGGAGCATAGCCACATGCCCACGGCTGGGACTTCTGCACCTTGCCGACGGTCTTGAGCTTGCGATAACCGCAGGCAAGGCCGACGAGCACCACGAGCGCTATAGCGATCGCGGGCGTGGAGGTGGCAGCGCCGGAGTACTGGTTCATGAGCTCCATGCCCTCGGCGGCAAACACGCCACCGTACGGATGCAGCACGGACGCGGCGACATCGACCAGCACGGGCGCGATCACGGGAGCGCCAATGCCCAGCACGACGCAGATGGCCGCGAGCAGCCCCTGCGCAAACACCATGGGGGCGGGAACCTCCTTGGCTTTGGCCGCGGCCTCTGAGCGGGGCGCGGAAGCAAAAGAGACGCCATAGGCCTTGACGAAACACGTGACAGCCAGCGCGCCGGTAATGGCAAGCGCGACGGCAGCGAACACGGCCACGATCATGACAGCCTTGTCACCCTGCATGGCGGCATTAAACAGCGACTGGTAGGTAAACCACTCGGACACAAAGCCGTTGAAGGGCGGGATGGCCGAGATGGCAAGCGCGCCAATAAGGAAGCAGATGGCCGTTGCCGGCATACGACGGAACAGGCCGCCCATCTTCTCCATATTGCGCGTACCCGTAGAGTACAGCAGCGCACCGGCGCCCAAGAACAGCTCACCCTTAAACATCGCGTGGTTAAACGTGTGGTAGAGGGCGGCCATCAGAGCCAGGACGGCGATGCCGACAGAGTTGAGCGCCATGGCGGCCATGGAGGCGCCGACGCCGAGCAGAATGATGCCGATGTTCTCGACGGAGTGATAGGCCAGTAGGCGCTTGATGTCATGCTCCTGCAGGGCGAAGGCCACGCCGAGGACCGACGAGATCGCACCGAAGACCATGACCATAAGGCCCCACCAGACCTGAACGCCCGAGGCGGAGAGCAGGTCGAGGCCCACCTTGAGGATGCCGAAGATACCGATCTTGATCATGCCGCCGGACATGAGGGCCGACACGTTGGACGGCGCCTCGGGATGTGCCTTGGGCAGCCAGCCGTGGAGCGGGATGATACCGGCCTTGGCGCCAAAGCCAAAGAAGGCGAGCACGAAGCACACGGATGCGACCGCGGGGCTAAACTGCGTGGCGCGGAAATCCGCAAAGGCAAACGAGCCGCCGGCGAAGTTGGTCATGGTGAGGAAGCTCGCCATGATGAGCACAAAGCCCACGTGCGCGATCACAAAGTAGAGCCAACCGCCATGGATGGAGTTCTCGTTCTCCTCGATCACGACCAGGAAGTACGAGGTCAGCGACATGAGCTCAAAGG
>DBGBLM010000157.1:0-14357 GCA_048448865.1 Collinsella sp. | reverse complement strand
CTCAACGAGCTCCGAAAGGTTGAGGTCGGCTGTTGCTTCTAACGCGCACAGTTTGATATCGACGATGTAGACGTTCGGCTCGAGTTCTAGGTAGCTTTCTGCATCAAACGTATAGCGCGTGCAGTGGCAGATGCAGCCCTTGCGGTGCCTTTCGGCATTATTGGAAAACGTCAGCACATGGATGCTTTCAGAATCGACATTCTTTCTGTTGAGCCATGCTCGTGCCGCTTCCAGGTCGGACGTGGTCGGCGCAGACACCCTGATCTTTTCCATAGGTATGGGATCGGTCGCGTAGCTTGCGAGCGAGTTGGCTGTTTGGTATACAGCGCGTGCCGTGGTATGTGACAGAACGATTCCCATACGCGCATGATGGCATAGCGGACGTCACGTACGTCCGAAACTTCGGGCAACGGTATTGGGGCGCGGCTTATCTTCTGCGAACGGTGGGTTTTTGAGCTGTCGTATCAAGGGAGCAGGGGAGGTTTCTGTCAGCTGCGTCCTTTTTGGTGAATTTTAATTGCGAATTCGTGGCTTCTAAGCGATTTTGCCGACCGCCAAGATTCCTCACCAACATAATTTGAGTTATTCGGCCTTATCCTATACGAATGGCGCGATTGCAACGTCCTATTCGGATTGATTCAGGTAGATTAATGGGGCTTGGTTGCGAAATTAAGGTGACTACAGCGCTCGATTGCGCTTCAATGGGCCTTGACTAGTGGTTCAGTTGGCCGAACAACTCGAAAAATGTAGGTGGGGCAACCTGTCGACTGTGTGAAGCACGCGTATTTGCTCGTTTTGAAAAACTAGGGAGCAGCTATAAGGCTGCGCCCTAGTTTACTGCGTGCCGGTGCGCCCAGACGGATTGCGCTGTGCCTGGCAGGCGCTCCCGCAGATGGATCGGTTATTTCGCAAACAGGTTCTTGAGGTTGAACTCGGCTTGGACCGTGCGGAGCATGAGATCGGTGTCGTCGAGGCCCAGGTGCTGTTCGTTGGCGTCGGCAGCGAGGGTGCCGCGTCGGCGTGCCCAGTTTTCGAGTGCGGCGGGCGCGGACTCGCGGGGGAGCGAGCGTACGTCGGCGTCCAGGCTGCGGCAGATCTGGCGCGAGTCGATGACGATGATCTTGCCGGCACGGCGCGCCTCGGCGTAGCCGTCCAGGTGAATCTTGAACCAGCTGTCCTCAAAGGCGGCGTTGTGCGCCATGTACGGGTACTTCTTCATGAGCTTGAGCAGCTGCTTCTGCAGTTCCTTGTTCTCGCGGAACGGCTTTTTGCCGTCGATATCGGCCCAGGTAATGTGGTGGATATTCGACAGCGGTACGTCCTCGCCGCGATAGATGTCGGGCAGACCGCAGTAGTGCGCCTCGGCGTCGTGCGGGACGGCGTCGCTCGTGAGCTCCATGATCTCCCAACC
Organism: Collinsella sp.; assembly: GCA_048448865.1. Classification (GTDB taxonomy): domain Bacteria; phylum Actinomycetota; class Coriobacteriia; order Coriobacteriales; family Coriobacteriaceae; genus Collinsella. The sequence goes on along the minus strand of DBGBLM010000157.1, from coordinate 12,946 downwards.
CACGTTGATGATATAGCCGCGCTCAGGTGCACGGCCGGTGGTCTCGATGTCGATGCCCAGCACGGTGCCCTGGATGGGCTTGCGGGCGTAGGCCACGCCGAGTGCGTCGCGGTCGCCGCGGATCTCGCGCATGACCGATGCGGCGGTACGCTTTTGCATCTTACCGATGGCCGCGCAGGTGTCGGCGTCTGACAGACCACGCGAAAGCGTCGCGGGCGTCACGTTGCGCAGACGCGCCTCGCCGATTTGGTCGCACAGGTCGCGGTTGCGGTCGGCCAGGTCGCGCACGGTGGCAAAGTCGAAGCCGGGGTCGCCCTCGGCGGTAAAGTACTCGGTTTCGAGCACCTTGAGGGCTTCTTCGCCCTTCTGGCGCTCGGATTCCATGGCGCCGTGGTCGCCATAGATAAACATGGGGATAAACGGCTGGCGCTCATATTCGAGTGCTTGTGATACGTTCATATGCTACTCCTTGGACGGGCCGCGTTGCGCGGCTCGGGTTTGTCGAGTTATGGCGAGATGATAGTTTACCATGGGCAACTATTGGCACCGCGCCCGGGACAACTACAATACCCTAGTTGACCGCTAGGACTTTTACAATGCTGCCGAAAGACACGAAAGGTTCCATCCGTCATGGATTTGCTGATTGATATTCTGCTCGACGCCGGCAAGGACACGTTGTCGCTGGTGCCGTTTTTGTTGGTGACGTATTTAGCTCTTGAAACCCTTGAGCACGTTGCAGGCGACCGCGTTAACGGGGCCATCAAGCGCGCCGGCGCCGCGGGTCCCGTGGTTGGCTCGCTGCTGGGCATGGTGCCGCAGTGCGGATTTTCGGCCATGGCGGCAACGCTGTACGCCGGCCGTGTCGTGACGCTGGGCACGCTGGTCGCCGTGTTCCTCTCGACCTCCGACGAGATGTTGCCGCTGCTACTTGCCGAGCAGGTTCCCGTGCAGACCATGGCGATGTTGCTCGCCTCGAAGGCGCTGATCGCTCTGGTCACGGGCTTTATCGTGGATGCGGCTATCCGCGGCCTTCGTCGTAATGTCTGCGCGCATGCGGCGATTCGCCGTACCGTGCTGGGGACCGCTGCCAATCCGGCTCATGTGAACTGCGCGCGCGACGACCATACCGGGGGCGACATCATTGACGAAGTGGCCGAGGCGGGCGTAAGTGCCGATCACATCCACGAGCTGTGCGAGCGCGACCATTGCGGCTGTGACGAGGATGAGGACGATCACGGACATGGCCACGACCATGGACACGAGGGCGAGCATGAACACCATCATGGCCACGATCACTCCCACTCCCATGAAGGCGCGCCCGTCCTGTCGATTATCCGCAGCGCCGTCTCGCACACCGTGCAGGTGTCGGTATTCATTTTCCTGGTGACGCTGATTCTGGTCGCCGTGCTCGAGACCTTTGGCGAATCCGCAATCGAGCAGTTCCTGCGTGGCAACGAGATGCTCGCCGTCCTGGGTTCGGCGCTTGTCGGCCTGATCCCCAACTGCTCGGCGAGCGTGGTCATTACGCAACTGTATTTGGAAGGCGCGCTGCAGCTGGCGCCGATGCTCGCCGGTACGCTCATTTCCGCTGGCGTGGGCTACCTAGTCCTGTTCCGCACCAACCGCAGCGCTCGCGAAAACGCCGTGTTTCTGGTCATGATGTACGTCATCGGCGCTGGCTGGGGCCTTATTCTTTCTGCCTTTGGCCTCTAAGTAGGCCTAACAAAACGAGCTTCAAAATAACCATGCCCGGCGCCTGCACAATGCGGCGACGCATGGCATTTTGAAGCCCGTTTTTTGTTGAGCCATGGATTCCGAGCGCTCACACCGCCCTAAACAAAAAGGCAGATTTCCGGGCATATCCCAAAAATCTGCCTTGGTTAGCGCAGCAGCTCGGAGAGGTTGCGCTTAAAGCGAGCGCGGTCCTCGCTGGTGAAGGCTGCCGGCCCGCGGGTGCGACCACCGGCGCGACGCACCTTCTTTTCCTCGTGACGAATAAACAGCTGCATGTCGATGGTCGCCTTGTCGTACACGCGCCCGCGCACGTCGATGGCGGCGGCATCGCGGCCGAGCACCATGCTCGCCAGGCCAATGTCCTGCGTCACGACCACGTCGCCCGCCTGCAGACGCTCGACAATGGCAAAGTCGGCACTATCGGCGCCCACGCTCACATCAAGCGTGGTGACCCAAAAGCCGCGTCGCGCGTGCTCGGCATCGCGCGGGTCGTCGCGGCGAATGTGCCGCTCTAGATTCTGCGCGCTGTTGCCGGCAATCACCACGGCAACGCCTGCCCGCCGCGCACAGTCGATCGACTCGCGCGTAACCGGGCAGGCGTCAGCATCAATAAACAGCGTCTTTGACATCTAGCGCACCAGTTTGCCAAATCGAATAGCGCGAACAATCAGCGTCACGCCAAACACCAGGAGCGCGGCGCCGCTAAAGATGACGAGCATCTTTGCCGACCACAGCGGATAGATAAACACGAACATGCCGGCGATGATGGAGAGCGCGCCGCTCAGGATGGCGAGGGCGCGGTTAGACGAAAGCTCGGACTCCAGAATGGACATGACGCCTTCGACAATCCAGCCAAAGCCGGCCACGATAACCACCATCGTGGTGAGCGTCGCGGTCGAGAAGGCCTGGTTGCGCAGGATTATGACGCCGCCCAAGATAATGAGTAGGTTGGAGATGATGCTCGTCACGCGCCAGCCGGTGGGCAGCAGCGGCTCAAAAATGGCAGTGAACAGCCTAATGGCAGCAGTGATTACAAAGTAAAAACCCAGGACAGTCGTCAAAAAGACGAGGGACTTGGCGGGTGCAAAAAGCAGCGCGATACCAGCAATGAGCGCTAAGACGCCCGTGATGGCGTAGATCCAGCGTACGGCCTTGACGGCTTTGCCCGCCATGCTTTTCTCGTCAAATCCAAACTGGCTCGATTTTTGGTCATCGTTCTTAAAGATGCCCATAATGTCTCCTTTCCGTGTGGTGCACGTCGCGTTCATTGCTCTCCGCGCGGCGTACGCCAAAAGTGCTGCAACAAGTATCGCCCAAGGGCGCCGATGCATGGGGCGGGAAGGACGAATTGCCGCCCCACATTCCCGAATTGTTACTTTTGTTCCCGCCCCAGTGAGGATTAATCAACAATTGTAGAACATTACGCCGCTGTATGTAATTGCCTAGGTTTTAGGTTAGATTCTCCTAAGGACAATTGGCTTGTATAGGGGGTCCCTATGAACGAAACAGTTCCCGCGGCGCCGTCGAGCGCGGAGTCGATGGCAAAGCAAGGTTGCGAAAAGCTCGGCCTGGACACGTTTGACGCGCTGGTCCGCCGCGCCCGCACGTGCCGCCGATTTGACGAGTCCATGCGCGTGCCGCGCGAGTTTTTGCTCGAGCTGGCGGAACTGGCGCACCTGGCTCCGTGTGGTGCCAATGCTCAGCGTCTTCGTTTTCATGTGGTGAGCGGTGCCGAGGATTGCGCGCGTGTATTTGATGAGCTTGCGTGGGCCGGCGCGCTTAAGGATTGGCCGGGTCCTGCCGAGGGCGAGCGCCCGACCGGCTACATCGCGATTCTGGCCGAGCGCGCCGTTTCGGGCAAGCCCGCCGCTCCCATTACCGAGGTCGACACGGGCATTGCCGCGCAGACGATGATGCTCGCCGCCCGCAGCGCCACGCCCGAGGTGGCTGCCTGCATGTTCAAGGCCTTTACGCCCCACGCGATCGATGCCATGGGGCTCGATAACGACAAGTATGAGCTCAAGCTGATCATGGCGTTTGGCGTTCCGGCCGAGACGCAGGTAATCGATGCGATCGATTCCAACCCCGACGGCTCCATCAATTATTGGCGCGACGAGGCACAGGTGCACCACGTACCCAAGCGTTCGCTCGCTGACGTGCTGGTGTAGTTGAGCGTCATCGCGGCGTGATCAGACGGTAAACCACCACAAAGGTGCCTGTCCCCTTGGTGGTGGTACGAGGGGAGGGTGTGTGGCAGATCTGTATTTGGTGCGGCATGGGCAGACTGAGCTCAATGTGCAGAGCATTTTGCAGGGCTGGCACGATTCGCCGCTTACGGCGCGCGGGCGCGAGCAGGCGCTGACGGCGCGTACGGCGTTTGCGGCGTGTGGCGTGGCCTTTGATCATGTGTATTCCTCGCCGTTGGGCCGGGCGCGGCATACGGCCGAGCTTATCGTTGGCGAGGGCCGTTCCATAGAGCTGGTCGATGACCTGCGTGAGTGGCATTTTGGCTCGCTGGAGGGCACATCAAATCGCGAGATGCCGCCGCAGCCCTGGGGTGATTATCCGGTTGCCTTTGGTGGCGAGTCGGAAAGTGAGCTTCAGTCGCGCATGGTCGCGGCGCTGTCCCGCATCATGGCCAGGCCGCAGCACGACTGCGTGCTGGCGGTTTCCCACGGCTCAGCCTGCCAGGAGTTTCTTGAGTATGTGACTGGCGAGGGGGAGCTACCCGACAACGGCGCCATGCTTCATTTTGGCTATTGCGACGGGGCGTTTTCGCTCCTTGATTGGTAACGAACGAAAGGACCCCTATGAATAAAGATCTGTATCTGGTCCGTCATGGACAGACGATATTCAACCTCAAGCGTATCATTCAGGGGTGGAGTGACTCGCCGCTTACGCAGTTGGGCTGCGACCAGGCGGCGCGCGCCGGCATGTTTTTACGTGCGCGCGGCATTGAGCCCGATCATGCCTACACCTCCACGCTTCATCGCACCGAGCAGACTATCGCCAACTTGTGGCCGGGCTTGGCGTACGAGCGCCTGGACGGCCTGCGTGAGTGGTTCTTTGGTGACTTTGAGGCCGAGCGCGTGATGCTCATGCCCGAGCGCCCGTGGCGCGACTTCTATCGCCAGTTTGGCGGCGAGGGCCAGATGCAGGTGCGCGAGCGCATGGTGGCGACGCTGACCGAGCTTATGCAGCGTCCGGACCATACGTGCGTGCTCGCGGTAAGCCATGGCTCGGCCATCAAGGAGTTCATGGACCACGTGAGGGGTGCGGCGGCCGACGAGCGCGATCGCGTGCCGGGCAACTGCTCAGTGCTGCATTTTGCGTTTGACGATGCGGCCGGTACGTTTGAACTGGTCGAAGTCTTTACGCAGGAAGACTACGCGCGCGAGCTGGGGCTTGAACCGCTCGTGGCTACTGCGGGTCCGCAGCGCGGATAACGCGAGCACGGCGGCACGGGTCGCCGGCATAACTTCTCGACGCAAAAGGGGCGGAGATGCATGTACCTGCTGCATCTCCGCCTCCTGTTTGTTGGGCTGCCGATTTTTGTGCTGGACGGTCTGGTCTTGCTAGAACCGCGCGACCTGGTGCGTGAGCAGACCCGTCGGAACCTGCGGCACGCCGCCGCTGACCTGCGCGGCGGGGAAGAGTACAGCTACGGCAAAGTTGAACGGCTCTTTGCCCGTGTAGGTGCCGGCGGCACGGGCATCGTCGGTCAGGAGCTGTGATGCCCCGACCAGCGCGGCAGCGTAGGTAGGGTCGTCGACCAGTGCTGGCTCCGGTGCTTGGTCGAGCATGGCACGGATGGCGCCGACGGCGTCCTCGCGCTTAACCTCCCACACGCGGTGTGTAATGCCCGCAGGATCGGTGACGGCGTAGAGCGAGGCGCCCTCTTTGGCGGCGCCCAGGATGATATCCATGACGGGCGAGGCCTCGTAGGCGAGCGTTACGGGACGGGGCTGTACCTTGAGGTCGGCGAATGCGCGCGCAGCGGTGGCCGTATCGGCGGCAACCGCGTCGCCGCCCGCCAGCGCACCAACCGGGCAGATCGCCACAACGCCCGTCACGCGCCCCGGCTCCCCCGAGCATTCGTACACGTAATACGCCGCACCCGGGTCCTTGAGCATCAGGCCATCGGCAATGGCTCCGCGCAGAGCATCGTTGCCGCTCAGGATGCTGCCCATTGCGGGCAACGCCTCGAGCACGCGGTCCTGAGCCGGGCGGATGCAGGGAAACGGAAGTGCTTTCATGGGCGGTCCTAACGCACGAGTCGGTTTGTTCGCGGCTTATTATGCCCCAACTTGGCCGCTCGCGTCCCAGAGCACGTTATCGGCGAGCGCGATTAGCACCTGCTGACAACGAACGATATCGGCGTGGGGCACATATTCGTTGGGCTTGTGCGCGAGCGCGAGCGACCCGGGACCGTAGCTCATGCAATTGCGGTTACCTGTCTTGCCGGCAATGACGGCGGTGTCGGTGTAGCCGGTAAAGAAGCCGACGGTCGTGTCCGCGTCCGTCACGTCATCGGCGGCACGCTTGAGCGCTGCTAGAAGGGGAGAGTTCGGGTCGCGCTCGATGGCGGGGCGGTCGCCCGTCACGGTGTAGGCGCCATGGCAACCGGGAACTGCGGCTTCGGCGACGGCGATGGCCTGCTCTACCATGCGCGTCGCGGCGGCCGTATCGGTCGGCGGGGTCAGGCGCATGTCGACCCAGACTTTGGCGCGGTCGGGTACGACGTAGGGGCGATATCCGCCCTCGATTTGGCCAAACGTGATGGTCGAAGGCCCCAGCTCATCATGCACGGGCAGCGCCGCGAACGCATGGCGTAGCGCGCAGACGGCCTCGGCCATGGCGGCGACGGCATCCGCGCCCTTCCAGGGCTGGCTCGCATGCGCTGTCACGCCAGCCAACTCAATCACGAACCACGTACGCCCCTTGTGCGCCACCTGGATCTGTCCGTCGGTGGGCTCGGTGTCCAGCACCCATTCACGCGAGCCGACCCAGCCAGCATCGATCGCGGTCTCTGAGCCGCGCATAAAATCTTCCTCGTCGACCGAGCAGATGAGCGAAAAGCCGCGGCGGGGCAGCGCGCCATCCGCCGCTACGCGCTCGAGCGTATGGACCAGTGCGGCAATGGCACAGGCCAGGCCACCCTTCATATCGCAGGCACCGCGGCCGTAGAGCTTGCCGTCGCGCACGACCGCCCCGAGCGGCGTAATGTCCGCGTCCCAGTTGTCGCCCAAGGTGACTGTATCCATGTGGCAGATGTAGACGAGCCGTGGCTCGTCGCTCAAACCGGGCACGGTGACCATGAGATTGCGGCGTCCGGTCAGCACCTCGAGTTCCTCAACCTGCACGGCATGGAGCACCGGATGGCTCAGCCGCTCCAATTGAGCCTCAACCAACGCTTTGATATAGCGTTCAATCTCGCTTTCATACGCACCTGGGTCGGAACTGTCGATCCGCACGAGCCCTTGCGTAAGCCGCCAAGCAAAATCTGTATCAACCATAGGCACCTCACAGATAGTTAGGTCAACATACAGATTGTATGCCAAGAAGCGGCTCAGTGCATTTAATGGAGTACTCACAAAAACGGGGGCGCCTCTCGTGCGAAAGGCGCCCCCGCGGGCATTCGATGTCAGTGACGGGCAGGCCACATGGGGAACTGCCCGTCAGATCAGCCGGCGCTATTTGATCACGCGAACGCGATACATCGACGGAATCTGCTTGAGCGCCTCGATGGTGCTGCTGTCCAGGTGCTCGTCGGTGTCGAACATGGTGTAGGCGTTCTCGCCGGCGGATTCGTTGGTCATACGCTGCACGTTGGCGTTGTCCTTGGCGAGAATGGCCGTGATCTGGCCGATCATGTTTGGCACGTTGGCGTGCAGGCAGGCGATGCGGCTCGCGGCGCGCGCTTTGCCCATGCTGCAGGCGGGGTAGTTGACGCTGTGTGCGATGTTGCCGTTCTCCAGGTAATCCTTGAGCTCGCTGATGGCCATGTCGGCGCAGTTGGCCTCGGCCTCGCCGGTGCCTGCGCCCGAGTGCGTGGTGATAAACGTGTTGGGCATCTTGACGGTCTTGGGCGTGGCAAAGTCGCAGCTAAACCAGCTCAGTTTGCCCTCGCGCAGGGCGGCGTCGACGGCGTCTTCGTCAATAATGGTCTCGCGTGCGTAGTTGATGAGCACGGCGTCGGGTGCCAGCAGGTTAATCTGCTCGGTGCTGATCATGCCGATGGTGTCGGCCTTGCTGGGCACGTGTACGGTGAGGTAGTCGCAGCCGCGGCAGAGATCCTCGAGCGTGCCCACGCGCTGCACCTCGCGGCTCAGTACCCACGCGTGCTCGACGGAAATGAACGGATCATAGCCGTAGACGTCCATGCCCAGGTCGACGCAGGCGTTGGCGACCTTGGAGCCCACGTTGCCCAGACCGATGACGCCGATGCGCTTGCCTTTAAGCTCGCGGCCCACAAAGGCCTTCTTGGCCTTTTCGGCATCGACCTGAATCTCGGGATCGTCAGCGTTGTCGCGCACCCAGTTCATCGACTGCACCACGCCGCGGCTCGAGAGCACCAGCATGCCTAGGACGAGCTCCTTGACGGCGTTGCTGTTGGCGCCGGGGGAGTTAAAGACGACGACGCCCTTCTTGGCGTACTCCTCGACGGGGATGTTGTTGACGCCGGCGCCGCAGCGGGCGATGGCGCGGATGCCCTCGGGCAGCTCGTAGCCGTGCAGATCGGTCGAGCGCATCAGGATGGCGTCGGCCTCTTCGGCGGTGCTCACAAATTCGTAGCCCTCGCCAAACTCGACTTTGCCGTCCTTGGTGATGTCGTCGATGGTCTTAATCTTACGCATGGAAAAACTCCTTAGCAGGTTTGTCTAAAACAGGTGGTTTGAAGTGGCTGGTCGGCCCGCGGGTTGCGGGCTAGTTAGATCGCGGACTCAATCTATGCTGCGCTTCGAAGTCCTTCATGTACGAGGCCAGTGCCTGCACGTCTTCCATGGTTACGGCGTTATAGACGCTGGCGCGCATGCCGCCCACCAGGCGATGGCCCTTGACGTTTTGAATCTGGTGCTCTGCCGCGTCCGCAACAAAGGCGGCGTCGAGGTCGGCATCGCCGGTGCGGAACGTGACGTTGGCGATGGAGCGGCTGCCCTCCTGCGCGGTGCCGTGGAACAGCTCGCTGTTCTCGAGCAGGTCGTAGAGCAGGTTGGCCTTGGCCCAGTTGCGCTCGGCCATGGCGGCAAGTCCGCCGGTCTGCTCAACCCAACGGAACACCTTGCCGCACACATAGATGCCAAAGGTGTTGGGCGTGTTGAGCATGGAGCCCTTGGCGGCCTGGGTCTTAAGGTCCAGGTACTGTGGCGTCTGCGCAAAGGCCGGACCGTCGGCGATCAGGTCGTCGCGCACGATAACCACGGTCACGCCAGCTGCGCCGGCGTTCTTCTGCGCGCCGGCGTAAATGAGCCCGTAGCGCTCAACGTCGAGCGGCTGCGACAAAAAGCAGCTCGAGACATCGGCGACCAGCGGCACGTCGCCGCAATCGGGCAGCTCGTGGAACATGGTGCCAAAGATGGTGTTGTTCTGGCAGATGTAGACGTAGTCGAGCCCGTCGCCCGCGGCCTCAGCGGCAATGCGCGCGTTGATGTCGGCCATGTCGGGGATGCGGTCGAAATTGGTGTCCTCGGAGCTCGCGAGCAGCACGGCCTCGCCGTACTTGGCGGCCTCCTTGTACGCTTTGTTGGCAAAGTTGCCGGTCACGACGTAGCCGGCGCGGCCGCGGCGCATGAGGTTCATCGGGATGCCTGCAAACTGCAGCGTGGCGCCGCCTTGCAAAAACAGAACACGGTAGTTATCGGGGATGCTCAGCAGGCGGCGCAGGGTTGCCTCGGCGTCATCGATGATCTGCTGGTACATGCTAGATCGATGGCTCATCTCGAGCACGGACATGCCGCAACCGCGGTAGTCCATCATCTCGTCGGCGATCTCGGCGAGCACGCTTGTAGGCAGCGCGGCCGGGCCAGCTGAGAAGTTGTGCACACGTGCCATCTTCTAGTTCCCCCTCGTAGTCGTTTGAATGTTCGGGATACTTTAGCACAGTGGAGCGCCAGGCGCGACCGCATCACGGTAAAACTCGACTGCGCCGCTATGATTTACAGGATGGTTACATGGGGGAGGGGCGACCTTACCTGATGGCTCGCATCCGATCTGCCTCTGCCTTTGCTTGTTTCCAGGGGCGCACGCGACTGTTGGTGAGGTCGTCGTAGCCACGCGTGATGGCACGTTGAATGTGATCTTCGTGTTCCTGAATGGTAGTTAGCGCGCGCGTCTGATCAGAAATAGGCTTTACGACAGGCATATGAAACTCCTTACATAGAATCATATGTATAACTCTATGTTGAGGTATAACTCTATGTTGAGTGTAGCGGAGGGTGGCGTTGGGCGCGTGCGTGCCTGCATTCGTAAGCGCGGTTGTCTGGCAAGTGTGATTTGGGGCGACCTCGTTATAGTTTCTAAGCTGCGAAAATGACCGTTAACCGGATTAAATTTTATTGCTCAACATTTGACACTCTGGGCGTGGTAACTTTTTTACCAACAGGTATGATTATTGTCATGTGCGCCGCGCCTGCCTGCCGGGTTGCGGCGCACTTGTGACAGCCTTTGACACCCTTGGAGCGTGTACTGTGGATGTAACCACAAAAAGCGTTCGGGGGGGGGTGCTCACCCGCGAGCAATTCCTCCCGCATGAGATGCGCATCGTCGCTGCCCTTCGTATGCAGGGCGCAAGCGACGAGCAGGTCATTGTACGCGTAAAGAGCGAGAACCTCTTTCAATATCCCACGGAGCGCATGGTCGCCAACCGCGCAACCGTGTGCCTTCGCCGCCTTGACGCCATGGTGCCCACGGACGCCGTATGCGCCGCGCGCGGCATCGACCCCAAAACCGCCGTCGAGGCTGCTTCATCCCTAACCAGGCTCATGGCATCCGGCACTCCCACGCAGGCGGACCAGGCCATCTTCTACAGCATGATCTGCCGCTACGATGTCGTGCGCGAGCTCGTGCTCGTCGAGGTAGGGGAGCGCCTACAAAACTTCGATTATGCCTTTACGGCGGTTGACCTCAACGCCTTTATGACACGTTTTACCACGGAGTATCCGGACGCGGCCCGCTGGACTGAGGCTACGGTCAAGCGCATTAAGGGCTCGCTCCGCCAGACGCTCCGCCATGCCGGCCTTATCGGCGAGGGCCAGGGCCCGGAGTCCGAGCGCCTGTCTGCGCTCTTCCTTGACCCCGATATTGAGCATGCCCTTCTGCAGCTTGGCGAACAGTCGCTTGTCGTTGCCCTTACAGGAAGGGCGGTAATCTAGCATGGCGCACATCAGCACCGCCGACGGTCCCGCGATAACTCCGGCGACCGACATCACCACCAACATCGGTATCCGCTCCCGCGACCGCGTCGTGGCAGCCCATTCCCATGCCAAACGCGCCCGCCAGGAGTTCGAGCGGCGCTCTCAGCTCCTCCGCGCATGTCTGAGCAACGAGGATTTTCTCTCCAACAAAGGCATCGGCAACGAGATTGGATTTCATACCTTCTGCTACGACCCGGCGCTCGAGTTTGAGGCCCGCGCGTTATTTGACACCCTGGCGCATGACTCCGCGGCTGGCAAGCTCCCCTGTGCGCTCAAGGTCGTAAACCTCTATGACGTTGTGCTGGCGATTCTTGATGACCTCGATGTTCTTGAAGCCATGCAAGAGCAAGAAACTGATTTTGGCTCAAAGGCAGTGCTCGATGACGTGGTTGATTATTGCCAGCCTGATGTTGTCTCCGATGTGGTTTTGGACCTGACGCAACCACATGTACCGGGCGATGCGATTTTGCTCGTTGGGGTTGGCGAGGTTTACCCCTTTTTGAGAGTCCATAACCTGTTCGATTCAATGCAGTCTGACTTTTCTGATGTCCCCGTTATTGCGGCTTACCCCGGCACCTTTAACGGTTCATCTGTCACCTTGTTTAACAGGCTTGCAGCAGAGAATTACTATCGCGCAATCGATATCTCTTAAGTGCGACTTTCCGCCCGCTTTGTTGACTGCCGTTCTCCAGCTTTAAGGAGTTTACAATGGATAACACAACGGTTCGCAATCTCTTCGCGAAGGACATCAACCGTTCCATTAATGGTGTTGTTGTCGCTGACGATGAGAAAGACGAGTCAATTAGGCAAGAGCTTAGCGAGTATGTGGTGACGCGCGAGCTGCAAGGTCACTTCGCAACTTTATTTAAAGCCTACGGCGATTCTCTGTATAACCCTACCAACAAAATGGGCGTATGGGTCAGTGGTTTTTATGGGTCCGGTAAGTCACACTTTCTTAAAATCTTGAGCTATTTGCTTGGGAATCTCGATGTTGATGGGAAGCGCGCTATCTCTTTTTTTGATGGCAAGATTGCCGATCCGTTGGTGTTTGCTTCCATGGAGCACGCCTGTTCCGTTCCTACGCAAACCTTACTGTTCAATATCGACACCAAGGCGGGGTCGTGGAAGGGCGATAAGGCATCTGTTGCTGTTCTCTATGGATTCCAGCGCGTGTTTTATGAGGCGCGAGGGTTTTACGGCGTTAAGCCCAAGCTTGCTCAGCTTGAGGAGTACATCGATGAGATAGGTAAAACTCAAGAGTTTCGCGACGAATTTGAGCGTCTAACAGGAAAAACATGGCTCGAAAATCGCAAGACCTATAGGTATAACAAGGCTTTTCGTAAGCTTCTTAAATCTGTTCTGGGCATGAGCGACGATGAAATTAGTGCATGGGTCTCTGCTCCTGATGACGAGCTTCTTCAGCCTGATGAATTTGCTCAAAAGGTTAAGGAGTACATTGACGCTCAGGCGGCTGCCAATGGTGGCGATTTTCGCTTGGTCTTCATGGTCGATGAGGTTGGCCAGTTTATTGCTAACGGCGGCAATTCGGATCGTCTGTTGAGTCTCCAGACGGTAGTCGAGGAACTCGGATCAGTTTGTGGTGGCCGTGTTTGGGTGATGGTTTCGAGTCAAGAAGACATCTACAATCTCGGTTTACCGGGCGGGCTGGATACGAGCATGTTCTCTAAGATCTTGGGTCGATTTGATACTCGCCTTTCGCTTTCCAGCTCCAGCGCTGACGAGGTCATTCAGCGCCGTATTTTGGAGAAAACCGCACCGGCGGCCGATGCGCTTGCCCA
>DBGBLM010000156.1:0-2963 GCA_048448865.1 Collinsella sp. | reverse complement strand
CATCATTCTGGACGGCGTGTTCAACCACACGGGCGACGATTCGATCTACTTCAACCGCTACGGCAACTACCCCGGAGTGGGCGCATGGCAAAGCGAAGATTCGCCGTGGCGCGATGCGTTTTATTTCCACGAGGACGGCTCGTACGACTGTTGGTGGGGCGTGGGCAATATGCCCGCCATCAATGAGAGCTCCGAACTGGTACGCGAGCGGCTCCTGGGCAAGGACGGCGTCATTCGTAAATGGCTGCGCGCCGGCGCTCACGGCTGGCGCTTGGATGTGGCCGACGAGCTTTCCGATGACTTCCTGACAGAGATCAAGAAGGCCGTGCTCGCCGAGAAGCCCGACGCGCTGCTGCTCGGCGAGGTCTGGGAAGATGCCTCCAACAAGATCAGCTACGGCCATCTGCGTCGCTATCTGCAAGGCTCCGAGCTGGACTCTGCTATGGATTACCCCTTCCGCGACATGGTCATCGGCTTTTTGATGGGCTACAAAAACGCCTACCAAGCTGCCGAGGATATCGAGACCCTACGCGAGAACTATCCGCGTGAGGCCCTGTCTTGCGCACTTAATCTGCTTTCGAGCCACGACCGTCCGCGCATTATCTCGGTGCTCGGCGGCGGCCCCGACGAGTCGCAGCTGCCCGAGAGCGAGCGCAGCAAATGGCGCCTGGACGAGAACTCCATGGGCCTGGCCAAAAGCCGCTTTTGGCTGGCGACGCTCATGCAGATGACGTTCCCGGGCGTTCCCTCAATCTATTACGGTGACGAGTACGGCTTGGAGGGTCTCACCGATCCGGGCAATCGCCGCACCATGCCGACCAAGGAAAACCTGCACGACTTCGATACGTTCGCGATCGTCAAGAATGCCTCGGCCGTGCGCCGCGCGCTGCCGTTTATGATCGATGGCGAGATCAAGGCCTTCGCGCTCAGTGACGAGGTGCTGGCCTACAACCGTACCGGTAAAGACGGCGAGTCCGCGACAGTCATCATCAACCGCAGCCTGCGCAATTCGCATCGTGTGACGATTCCGGCGCTCGACGAATGTGCAAGTGACGTGATCAGCGGTCATGAGTGCGAGATCCATAACGGCACGGTCACGCTCGATCTGTACCCGCTCGGTTCGTCGATCATCTATCACCACGCCGAGCAGCGCCTGCAGGAGCCGCTCGATCACGGTGCGGGTGTTGTATGCCATATCACATCGGTGCCGACCGACGACGGCAAGCCCGGTACGATCGGCGCGCCCACGCGTCGTTTTATCGATCATCTGGCCGCCATGGGCATGCGCTATTGGCAGGTTTTGCCCGTCAATCCCACGGACTTCTTCCGCTCCCCCTACGCCGGTCCTTCGGCCTTTGCAGGCAATATCGACCTGCTACCCGAGAGCCACGAGGAGCTGGCCGCCGACTTTGAGACCTGGAAGGCCCGCGGCGGCGAGGATGCCGATCCGCTGTACACCGCGTTTAAACATCGCAATGCCGATTGGCTCGAGAAATACTGCATCTACATGGCCGTTAAGAAGTACTTTGAGGGCGAGTCGCGCCATGATTGGCCGGCAGATATCGCGCGCTACAACGAGCATCTGATCGACGACAAGCGCTTCCACAACGAGGCCGAGCTTCAGGCGTACATGCAGTACCGCTTTGACCTCACTTGGTGCGAGCTCATGAACTATGCGCACAAGAAGGGCATCGAGGTGATCGGCGATATTCCTATGTACGTGTCCGACGATTCGGCAGATGCATGGAGCGAACCCGAGAACTTCTGGCTGTCCGATACCGGCAAAGCGATTGAGATTTCCGGTGCGCCGCCCGACAACTTTGCACCCGAGGGCCAGGTGTGGGGCAACCCGACGTTCCGCTGGGACTACATGAAGCAGAACGGCTATAGATGGTGGATGGATCGCCTGCGTCGTGCGTTCTCGCTCTACGACCGCGTGCGTCTGGATCACTTCCTGGGCTTCCACAGCTACTTTAGTATCCCCGCGGGCAAGGCTTGTGCCGACGGCCGCTGGCTGGCAGGACCGGGCAAAGACCTGTTCCAGACCGCCTACGACGAGCTGGGTCCGCTCAACTTTATCGCCGAGGACTTGGGCTATTTAACGCCCGGCGTTCGTGCCATGGCTTCGACCTGCGGCTTCCCCGGCATGGACGTGCTGGAGTTTAGCGACTACGACGTTCGTTGCGGTGTGCATCCCACGCCCGGCAAGATCCTGTACACCTCAACGCACGATACGTCGACGCTGGCCGGCTGGTGTACGCGTTCCTTTGCGGGCGGCGATGAACCGAGCGGTGTTGAGGTGGCGGCCAAGCTGATGAGCGACGCGCTGGCAAGCGACGCTCCCCTGGTGATGATGCCGCTGCAGGATGTCCTGGGGCTTGGCGACGACGCGCGCATGAACGTTCCGGGCGTGGCCACGGGCAACTGGACCTGGCAGGCTGACGAGGCAGACATTGCAGCCGCAGAGAACAAAACCGCACAGCTCCTGCGCAACACTCATAGATTCTGGGGCGAAGCGTGATAAAACCCCCGATATAGGGTACAGTTACAGACGTTTGAATTTTTGCGGGCAGAGTAATCTGCCCGCTTTGTGCTGAAAAGGAAGTATTATGGCGCGCTACGATTACAAGTGCTCGAGCTGCGGCAACGTGTTTGAGGTTGAGCATCCCATGTCCGAGACTCCCGAGGTCGTGTGCCCCAGCTGCGGTGCCCCGGCGGCCAAGACGTTCTCGGCCAGCGGCATTAAATTTGAGGGCAGCGGTTTCTACAACACCGACCAGCGAAGCGGCGGTGCCAGCACCAGCGCCACGAGCGGCTGCTGCGCCAACTGCCCGCATAGCCACTAGAAACAACGCGGCCCCGCGATCAACATCGATCGCGGGGCTATTTCTTTGCTCTATGGGTAGTTAATTAAGCTACCCAGGTTTCCTTGTGAGTTGCGGTGAAATAAGGACTGTTTGGCG
>DBGBLM010000155.1:0-3550 GCA_048448865.1 Collinsella sp. | reverse complement strand
CCGCCGCTTGCGTTAGCTGCAATGAGTCGTGCGATTAGAGGCCCAGGATCTCCTTGACCTTGGCGATGATGGCCTCGTCGGTTGCGTTGGCAAAGAAGTACTCCTGGAAGTGTTCGCCGGCAAGTGCGCCCTTCACCAGGTCCTGATCGATCTCGCCCAGAACGTCGACGAGCGGACGCATGGTCACAGCGCGCACGCCGTCGAGGATCTTCTTGTTACGCTGCTCGGGCTCAACACGCTCGGCGGGGTAGCCGTTGCCCGAACCAAAGCCAAAGAGCTTCTCAAAGGTGTACTCGAGGTTGAGCTCCTGGCCCCAGCCGTTCTTGAGGGCGAAGGGCATGGCGACAGCGTTACCGTCGTTGACCTGGGCAAAGGTGTAGGCATCGAGTGGGTCGGCAACATGGCCGCACAGCACGCCGGGGAAGGAGTTGCAGGCGAGCATGGCGCCCTCGCCGGTGCCACAGCCGGTCACGACGTAGTCGGCAGCGCCGGAGTTCAGCAGCACGGCGGCAAGGATGCCGTTCTGCACGTAGGTGAGGGGCTTGGAGTCGGCGTCGGCATACATACCATAGTTAAAGACGGTGTGCCCCATGGGCTCGACAACCTTCTTAAGGGCAGCCTCGATCATGGGGTTCTTGGAGTTCTGAGAGTTCTCATTGATCAGAGCGATTTTCATTGCGAATTACCTTCCTATTTCTAACTTGCGGTGGAATAGTTCCTATTTATCCTGATAGATGGCCTATACAGGAACTATTTCACCGCAACTATTACATTGGCCTTAATGTGGGCGTGCGGTGAGCGAGCGGGCTTGAGGCGGAGCAGGTTGCCTTGAAAGAGGAGGGAAGCGTACTTTGGGTACGCGACCGACGATTGAAAGGCAAGATGCCCGTCTCAAGCCCGCGCAGCGCCTAAGCAGGTTGCTTGCCGATGTAAGCCAGAATGCCGCCGTCGACGTAGAGGATGTGGCCGTTGACGAAGTTCGACGCGTCAGAAGCCAAGAACACGGCGGGGCCCTTCAGATCCTCGGGCGTGCCCCAACGGGCGGCCGGCGTCTTGGCAATGATGAACTGGTCAAACGGGTGGCGGCTGCCGTCGGGCTGCGTCTCGCGCAGCGGTGCGGTCTGCGGCGTGGCGATGTAGCCGGGTCCAATGCCGTTGCACTGGATATTGGCCTCGCCAAACTCCGAGCAGATGTTCTTGGTGAGCATCTTGAGTCCGCCCTTGGCCGCGGCATAGCCGGCGATGGTCTCGCGGCCCAGCTCGCTCATCATCGAGCAGATGTTGATGATCTTGCCGTGGCCCTTGGCGATCATGCCGGGCAGGCAGGCCTTGGACACGATAAACGGTGCGTTGAGGTCAATATCGACGACGCGGCGGAAGTCCTCGGCGCTCATGTCGAGCATCGGGGTGCGCTGGATGACGCCAGCGTTGTTGACCAGGATGTCGGGCGTGGTGCCAAAGTCGGTCTCGATCTTGGCGATGAGCTCGGCGACGACGGCCTCGTCGGTGACGTCTGCCACGTAACCATGAGCCTCAAAGCCCAGCTCGCGGTAGTGCTTCTCGGCCTCGGCTACCTTGTCGGCGTGACGTGCGTTAAAGGCGATCTTGGCGCCGGCCTCTCCGAGCGCCTCGGCGATGGCCATGCCAATGCCATAGGTGGCGCCGGTTACCAGTGCGACCTTGCCGTCCAGACGGAAGCTGTCCATAAGATCAGACATAGCGATCCTTTCAAAAGAAACGTTCATCTATATAAGTCTTGCTTTTCATACAAGGTCAGTATAGGAGAAGAGGAGGATTTAAAAATCAGATTCTCCTAAAATCAGGTGAACGTTCACTTTTAAAAGGTAAACGGTGATCTCGCCCTTGCCGCGCGGACGTTTATTCGCTCTGTTCCTGCGTGCTCTCTGCGATCATGTTGCGGTTATACACCAGGTGCAGATACATCGCGTCGTGCGCGGCGGTGGGATTGCGCGAGGCGATGGCGTCGGCCACATCGCGGTGCGTGCGGATAGTTTCCTCGACGAGCTTTTTGCCGGTCACGTCGATAAAGAGGGGGACGGATGCCTTGAGCACGCCCATCAGGCGGGGAACGACGAGGTTTCCGGAGCTCTCGGCAATGGCATTGTGGAACGCGGTGTCGGCGGCGGAGTAATCCTCACCGGCCTCGGCCAGGCGCTCGGATTCGTCGCAGAGCTCTTTGATATAGACGACCTGGTCGTTGGTTGCGTGCTCGGCTGCCATGCGTGCCATCTGCGGCTCGATCATAAAGCGCACCTCGAGTAGGTCGTGCGCCAGACGCTGCTTGTCGTCGATAAAGGTAAAGCCCAGCGGGTCGTCGGCAACGCCGGGGTTTGACGCCACATAGGTGCCCGAACCCTGCTTAATGCGCACGATATTGCGCGACTGCAGCAACTTCATGGCCTCGCGCACGGTGCTCCTGCCGGCGCCCAAGCGCTCGACCAGCACGGTTTCCTTGGGCAGGCGATCGCCTTGCTCAAGGTGTTCATCCAGAATTAATTGAATGATTTTCTCCGATATTTGCTCGGGGAGTCCCGATTCGGCGCGGGCCATAGCTATACCTTTCATTACAAAATTCATCTGAGCTATTTTAGCGCACCACGGATACGATATTGGCCGCTGGATTTGAGTCTGGCGGCTTAGATGTACCGTTCGCAGCGCAAATACGACCGTTTACCAAATACCTCAGATGTATTTCGAACAAATTTCAAAATGAAACATCAGACCTTTCCAAAACACGCTATAGTCATCAGGCGAATTCAAAAGGTCTGATGAATTGGAGGAAAGATGTCAGACCCAACGTTTATGGCCGACCCCACCAGGCTGGTCATCGCCGCTATCGTGGGCATCGCGCTGCTGCTTGCGCTCATCATTAAGTTCAAGCTGCATCCTGTGCTTTCGATGATGGTCTCGGCGCTCGCGATCGGCATCGGCGCCGGTATGCCGCTCGACCTGGTGGCGGACACTGTCACCAAGGGCGTGGGAACCACGCTGCAAAACATCGCCCTGCTCATTGGCCTCGGCTCGATGTTTGGCCAGATTCTTGAGGAGAGCGGCGGCGCCAAGAAGATCGCCCAGACCTTCATCGATACCTTTGGGCAGGGTCATTCCAGCTGGGCGCTGGGCATTACCGGTCTGGTTATCGGCACTACGGTGTTCTTTGAGGCCGGCGTGGTCGTTTTGATCCCACTTGCGTTTAGTGTGGCATCGCAGACCAAAAAGTCGACGCTCTACTACGGCATCGCGCTGCTCGCGGGACTTGCCGCTGGCTATGCGTTTGTGCCGCCATCGGCCGGGTCGGTTCTGGTCGCCGGCACGCTCGGTGTCGACCTGGGTACCATGATCCTCGTCGGTATCCCTACCGCCTTCATCGCCATGGCGATCGCCGGCGTCATCTGGGGTCGCAACGTGGGCGGTCGCATCTTTACCGATGTTCCGGAGCACTTTACCTCTGCCGAGGGCGCGAGCGACGAAAAGGAGCTTCCCTCCTTTGGCATGGTGCTTGCCATCGTGCTCACGCCGCTTTGTCTGA
>DBGBLM010000154.1:0-3258 GCA_048448865.1 Collinsella sp. | reverse complement strand
GAATAATTTCTTGCTATCATGCAAGGCGTAGGGTAAATCTCCGATCGCAAGGAGACACAAATGGTGAAAAAGTCACCGGAAAACACTACTCCCGCAATTGTGGACAACGTAGAGGCGCTTGAGGCTAAGCTCGCTCAGATGCGAGAGGCCCAGGCGCTTTTTGCTACGTACACGCAGGAGCAGGTCGACAAGATTTTCTATGAGGCCGCCATGGCCGCCAACAAGGCTCGTATCCCGTTGGCGAAGATGGCCATCGAGGAGACCGGCCGCGGCGTTCTTGAGGACAAGATCATCAAGAACCACTACGCCGCCGAGTATATTTACAACGCTTACAAGGACACCAAGACCTGTGGCGTGCTCGAGCGCGACGAGGCTTATGGCATCACCAAGATCGCTGAGCCCATCGGCATCGTGGGCGCCGTCATCCCGACGACCAACCCCACCTCCACCGCGATCTTCAAGACGCTGATCTGCCTGAAGACCCGCAACGCCATCATCATCTCCCCGCACCCGGCTGCCGCCAAGTGCACCATCGCCGCAGCCAAGCTCGTGCTTGACGCCGCCGTCAAGGCCGGCGCCCCCGAGGGCATCATCGGCTGGGTCGATGTCCCCTCCATCGAGCTGACCAACATGGTCATGCGCGACGTCGACATCATCCTCGCCACCGGTGGCCCGGGCATGGTCAAGGCCGCTTACTCCTCGGGCAAGCCTGCCCTGGGTGTTGGCGCCGGTAACACCCCGGTCGTCATCGACGACACCGCCGACGTGCTGCTCGCCGTCAACTCCATCATCCACTCCAAGACCTTCGACAACGGCATGATCTGCGCTTCCGAGCAGTCCGTGACCGTCATCGACACCATCTATGACCAGGTCAAGGCCGAGTTCCAGAAGCGCGGCTGCTACTTCGTCAAGCAGGGTGCCGAGATGGAGGCCCTGCGTGCCGCCATGTTCAAGAACGGCGCCCTCGATCACCGCATCCCCGGCATGGCTGCCGCCAAGATCGCCGAGCTCGCCGGCATCGAGGTTCCCGCCAAGACCAAGATCCTGATCGCCGAGGTCACCTCCACCGACCCCGCCAAGGAGGAGTTCTCCCACGAGAAGCTCTCCCCGGTCCTGGCCATGTATCACGCCAAGGACTTCCAGGAGGCCGTCGACAAGGCCGAGCACCTGGTGCTCGCCGGTGGCCCGGGCCACACCGCCTCTCTGTACGTGCACCCCGCCCAGGCCGAGAAGATCAGCCTGTTCGAGCACGTCATGAAGGCCTGCCGCATCGTCATCAACACCCCGTCCTCGCACGGCGGCATCGGTGACCTGTACAACTTTGGCATGAAGCCGTCTCTGACCCTGGGCTGCGGCTCCTGGGGCGGCAACTCCGTCTCCGAGAACGTTGGGGTGAAGCACTTGATCAACGTTAAGACTGTGGCCGAGCGCCGTGAGAACATGCTGTGGTTCCGCGCTCCCGAGAAGGTCTACTTCAAGAAGGGTTCCACGCCCGTCGCCCTCGACGAGCTGGGCAACGTCATGGGCAAGAAGCGCGCCTTCATCGTCACCGACCAGTTCCTCTTCAAGAATGGCAACACCCGCGCCATCGAGGCCAAGCTCGACGAGATGGGCATCGCCCACGACTGCTTCTACGACGTCGAGCCCGATCCGTCGCTGCAGTGCGCACGTCGCGGCGCCAAGCAGATGGCTCTCTTTGAGCCGGACGTCATCATCGCCGTCGGCGGTGGCTCCGCTATGGACGCCGGCAAGATCATGTGGATGATGTACGAGCACCCCGAGTGCAAGTTTGAGGACATGGCCATGGACTTCATGGACATCCGCAAGCGTATCTTCACCTTCCCCGAGATGGGCAAGAAGGCCTACTTCGTCGCCGTCCCGACCTCCTCGGGTACCGGCTCCGAGTGCACGCCGTTCGCCATCATCACCGACAAGGAGACCGGCATCAAGTGGCCGCTCGCCGACTACGCGCTGCTCCCCAACATGGCTATCGTTGACGCCGACAACTGCATGACCGCCCCGCGCGGCCTGACCGCTGCCTCCGGCATCGACGTCATGACCCACGCCATCGAGTCCTACGTCTCCATCATGGCTTCTGACTACACCAAGGGCCTCTCCGAGCGCGCTGCCAAGCTCGTCTTCGAGAACCTGCCCTCCAGCTTCACGAACGGCGCCAAGGACCCGCATGCCCGCGAGGAGATGCACAACGCCTCCTGCATGGCCGGTATGGCCTTCGCCAACGCCTTCCTGGGCCTCAACCACTCCATGGCCCACAAGCTCGGCGCTTTCCATCACCTGCCCCACGGCCTCGCAAACGCCGTCATCCTGACCCGCGTTATGCGCTACAACGCCGCCGAGGCTCCCGTCAAGATGGGTACCTTCTCCCAGTATCCTTACCCCAACGCGCTGCACAACTACGCCGAGATGGCCAAGTACTGCGGCATCGAGGGCAAGGACGACAAGGAGGTCTTCGAGAACTTCATCACGAAGCTCGAGGAGCTCAAGGACTTCATCGGCGTCAAGAAGACCATCGCCGACTACGGTGTTGACGAGCAGTACTTCCTCGACACCCTCGACGAGATGACCGAGCAGGCATTCAACGACCAGTGCACCGGCGCCAACCCGCGCTACCCGCTCATGAGCGAGATCAAGGAGCTCTACCTGGACGCCTACTACGGCCGCGAGCCCCAGGATTACGCCGTCTGCTAGTTTTTAGCACGGTTATTTGCGGCGGGGGTGCACGGGTGTACGCACGCCCCCGCCGTTGCTTCTATCGCATCGTTGAAAGGATGCAATCATGCTGCTCCCCGATTCCAAGACCGAGCTCGTCCGTCGCGGCAACAAGGTCGTTTACGACCTGGGCGACAAGATCGTCAAGGTCTTTAACGAGACCAAGCCCGTCTCCGACGTGTTCAACGAGGCTTTGAATCTTGCCCGCATCAATGAGTGCGGCATCCGCAGCCCCAAGGCGCTCGAGGTTTCCCAGCTCGAGAACGCCAACGGCTGGGCGCTCGTGACCGAGAAGGTTCCGGGCACCACCCTTGCCGAGAAGATGACTGCCGAGCCCCAGCGCTTTGGTGAGTACCTCGAGATGTTCGTCGACCTCCAGATCGAGATCCACGGCTACACCTCCCCGCTGCTCAACCGTCAGCGCGACAAATTCGCCCGCATGATCGACAGCCTCGATCAGCTCAATGCCACCACGCGCTACAACCTTCAGGAGCGTCTGGACGGCATGACCAAGGAGTTCAAGGTCTG
>DBGBLM010000153.1:0-9683 GCA_048448865.1 Collinsella sp. | reverse complement strand
TCGATAGTCTACCACGGACCGACCCCCGCCCGCCCCACAAGCCGCATCGCACCATAAAGCTGCAAGACCAGTAGATAGGCCCAATTCGTGGCAGACAGCCTCCCAACGCACTAATGGCGGGCGCGCATCCTCACCAAACGCACCATGGCGAGCGCAAAGCCCACAGCGGCCACAGCCATCAACACATAGAACACCGAACGGAAACCAAACAGGAACACATCCGGACGGCCTGCAACAAAACTAGTCACGGCATCGCCCATCGCCACGCTCATCTGCCCATACAGGATATTCGACGCCACCGTAATACCGAGTGCCATGCCGGCGTAGCGTGCCAAACTGCCCAAGCTGCCCGCAAAGCCGAGTGCTTCGCGCGGAGCCGAGCCCATATACAGCGAGTTATTGGGGCTCTGGAAAATCGACGTACCGCACGACATAAACGCAACGCAGCACACGATCACAGGGATAGAAGAGCGCTCGTCGAGCGTGCTTACCGCAAAGAGACCGCACACGTACACGCCCAGGCCAACCGCCGTAGGACCCTCGCAGCCAACACGGTCCGAAACCGTTCCCGAAAGCGGGCCGATAAAGGCATTCACCATCGGCAGCGCCAAAAAGAGCAATCCGGAAATGTCGGAACCAAACCCATGCGCGTCCTGAAAATAGAACGGCAGGATAAACTCGGATGCACCAATACCAACGAACACGATGAGCATGCAGGCAAGGTTGATAGTGAAGGCCGAATTTGCAAAGCAGCGACGAGCAGCCTCGATCAGGGACATGGGGCGTTCGCCGGCCTCTGGCTTAACGTGCGGCAGCGTGTAGAGCCCCACGATAAACGAGATGACGCCAATGGGCAGGTTGATGAGGAAGATGCTCTCCCAGGGAAAGCTTGCCACCAGAATGCCACCCAGCACGGGGCCACACATCATGCCGAGGGCCACGAAGGTCGCGAGAATACCCATGGCACGGCCTCGTTCGCGCGCCGGAAACGACTCGGTGATGATACCCATGTTGTTGGCCATGGCCGCCGCGCAACCGACGCCCTGCACAATGCGTGCCAGGATAAGAACCTCGAGCGAGCCCGAAAGGCCGCAAAGCAGCGAACCGGCCGTAAAGACGATTACGCCCAGCTGGAATACGCCGACCTTGCCGCGCACGTCGCCCAGACGGCCAAACGGCAACATAGCCACGCAAGTCGCAAGCAGATACACCGAGCTCACCAGCTGGATGCGGTCGAGGCCCACGCCCAGCTCCTTTTGCATCACGGGCAGCGCCACGGTCACGACGGTCGAATCCAGACACACCATAAACGTCATGATGAGCACGGTAAACAGAATCGCCCACTTGTTCTTGCCATGGGTGTCGCCCTCTAGGGCAATGTGCTCGCGGCGCAGCTGCTCTGCGGTTTTCTCCATATCTATCCTTTCGAGTGGCCCAACGCAAAAACGGGGCCCAATCGCCTGTAAACAGTCGCGATTGGGGTCCCGCCTACGGAATCGGAACGAAAGGTCGCCGAAGCTTTCTGCCAGCATCGGCGCCTTGTGCGAACGCTAGCCTAGCACTGCTCGAGCGCCTGCTCAAGGTCGGCAATCAGATCGGCCGTGTCCTCGAGGCCGCACGACAGGCGCACCATGTCGGCGGAAATGCCACAGGCGATGAGCTCTTCATCGTTCATCTGGCGATGCGTGGCATTAGCAGGATGCAGGCAGCAAGTGCGGGCGTCGGCCACGTGCGTGGCGATCTGGGCGAGCTTGAGGCTCTTCATAAAGGTCTCGGCCGCCGCGCGACCACCGTTAAAGCCAAAGCTCACAACGCCGCAGGTACCGTTGGGCATGTACTTCTGAGCCATGTCATAGTACTTGTCGCCCTCCAGGCCCGGATAGCTCACGAAGCGCACCTTGGGATGGCTCTGCAGGAACTTGGCAACGGCCAGGCCGTTCTCGCAATGACGCGGCATGCGCACATGGAGGCTCTCGAGCGAGCTATTCAGGAAAAAGGCCGCCTGCGGGTTCTGCATGGGGCCGAGGTCGCGCATGAGCTGCGCGGTGGCCTTGGTAATGAAGGCGCCCTCGCGACCGAACTTCTCGGCATACGTCACGCCGTGGTAGCTCTCGTCAGGCGTGGTGAGACCCGGGAACTTGTCCGCATGGGCCATCCAGTCAAACTGGCCGTGGTCGACGATCACGCCACCCAGATAGGCCGCATGGCCATCCATGTACTTAGTGGTGGAGTGCGTAACGATGTCGGCGCCCCACTCAAAGGGACGGCACATCACGGGCGTCGGGAAGGTGTTGTCGACCATCAGCGGCACGCCGTGGTCATGCGCGGCCTTGGCAAAGCGCTCAATATCGAGCACGGCAAGGGCGGGGTTGGCGATGGTCTCGCCAAAGACGAGCTTGGTGTTGGGTTGGAAGGCTGCCTCCAACTCCTCATCGGTGCAGTCGGGGGCAACGAACGTGCAGGTCAGCCCCATACGGCCCATGGTGTGGGCGAGCAAGTTGTACGTGCCGCCATAGATGGCAGAGCTCGCGACTACGTGATCGCCGGCACCGGCCACGTTAAAGATCGCAAGGAAATTCGCGGCCATGCCCGAGCTCGTGAGCATCGCGGCAGTGCCGCCCTCCATCTCGCAGATCTTGGCGGCAACCAGATCGCACGTGGGGTTCTGCAGACGGCTATAGAAGTAGCCCGACTCCTCCAGGTCAAACAGCTTGCCCATGTGCTCGGACGTGTCGTACTTCCACGTGGTGGACTGGTAGATGGGCACCTGACGCGGCTCGGCATCTCCCGGGTGATAGCCGCCCTGAACACACGTCGTACCGATGGTCTGCTTGCTCATATCTAGCTCCCTTGCCTGGGTTTTAGTTTTATTCGGTCCACGATACCGCTACCCCGCACCCCTCTCAACCCATCCCCAAGGTAGGTTATGTGACTAATTGATCAGGGGTATTTATCTCAAGCCTTGGGCATTTGCTCGATAGATAAAATGAGGCATCCATGAAGCTCTCGATGATTACACGCACCGTCACGGGTACCATAGGCGGGTACACCGTGACCAAGGAGACAACGATGAAGCAAATCGATACGGCCCAGCTCGACATCACCGCCTGTCAGGCTCAGGCCGCCGAGTACCACGCCCGTGGCTTTAACTGCGCCCAGGCCGTCGCCTGCACGCTCGCGCCCGCCGTCGGGCTCGACCCCCAGGTCGCCTTTACCCTCACCGAGGGCTTTGGCGCCGGCATGGGAGGCATGACCGAAACCTGCGGCGCTATCTCGGGCGCCGTGGCCATCATGGGCTTTGTAATGAGCGACGGCATGGAAAACCCCAAGACCAAGGGCCAGACCTACAAGCTGTCGCGCGAAATCGCCAAGCGTTTTGGCGAGAAGAATACGACGACCGTCTGCGGCACGCTCAAGGGCATCGGATCGGATAAGGGTCCGCTCCGCAGCTGCCCCGGTTGCATCGACGATGCCGTCGAGATCGCCTGCGATGTGCTAAAGCAGCTCGCCGAGTAAACGGCAGCAGCAGAAAAACGACGGCCGGCGCGCTTGGGATCCATCCAAAAGCACGCCGGCCGTCGCCGTTAGAACTCCGCAAACTCGGGAGCGCCGACCTCAATCTCCTCGCGCCCTGCCATAAGCTCGCGCATTTTAGCGCAAAACGGGTCCTGCTCCCCCGCCTTAAACACCAAGTGAAGTGTCACGGCATCCGCGTAATCGGTATCCGAAACCTTGGCACCCGAATCCTGCGCCAAACGAAGCACCTGCTCATACTGCGGATAGGCCACGTGCACGTCAACAGGCACGACGCTCGTCATCTCGACGATCTGCCCGGCCTCCTGAGCCGCGACCACCGCCGCCTGCGTCGCCGCGGTATAGGCGCGTACCAAGCCACCAGGCCCCAACAACGTGCCACCAAAATAGCGCGTCACTACGCAGCAAACATTTTTGAGCCCTGCACCGCGCAACACCTCGAGAGTCGGCATACCGCTCGTGCGGCTCGGCTCACCGTCATCGCTCTGGCGCTCGCGTCCATCGACCAAAATCCACGCAGGAACATTGTGCCGAGCGTCGTAATGACGCTTGCGAACCATCTCGATAAAGGCATTCGCCTCATCCTCGGACTCAATATGGACCAGCTGGGCAATAAACCGGCTCTTGCGGTCCACAAACTCGCCCGAAGCCTCAATATTCGATTGCAGAGTAAAATAGCTGTCCAACAAAGCCCCTCAACAAAACTAAGCGCGGCAACAAACAGCCTCAATAATACGGCAAAGGCCGTACCGATAACCCCGGTAAATAGAACGGCGAAGTCAATGACCAGGCAAAGACAGAGAGACGCCAAGAACGGAACCGCCGATGATTCCGTCAACGAAAGCGAGAACCCGTCAGCGCGAGCAAGGTGCCTTGAAAGACGAGGGCATTGACCTTATGGTCATGCCCGAAGGCTTGAAAGGCAGATTGCCGCGCTGACGGGTTCGCAGCGTCAACAAGAAAGCTGAGTGGGCCGATAAGCCGGGTTCTGTCGTGAACGGTCATTTATCTTGTCTGAACGTTACCGTGCAGCTCCACGCACGCTACCCGAACGCGGACCGGGCCGGCCCATAGCGTTCCTATTCGCGCTTGCTCCAGATGGGGCTTGCCAAGCCGCCGTGTTACCACGACGCTGGTGGTCTCTTACACCACCGTTTCAGCTTTTCCCTTTACGCCTTGCGGCGCAGGTGGGAGTCTTCTTTTCTGCGGCGCTTTCCGTCGGATCACTCCGCCCGGCCGTTAGCCGGCATCCCGCCCTCTGGAGCCCGGACTTTCCTCACGCGTGCTGCAAGCAGCACATCGCGCGACCGTCTGGCCCACTCAGCAGTGCAAGAGTGTAGCACACCGTTGCCGCAGGCAATGGCACAACACAAGCGTTCGACACGATAAACCAAGAACCACGCCATGCAGTACAATAGGGTTGTCGATGGGCAACGTCGTCAGTCGAGACGCGACCGCGCTCCACACCCCTCCGTCTACTCGGTGTGTTCCCGCCTCCTCCCCGAGGCGGGATGTCGGCATTTTTCATGCACCGACAACCCAATAGCCTGTGGACAGTACGGGCAGCATCGCGCATCTCGCTGCCAAATTCAAAAAGGGACCCGTCCATTGCGGACGGATCCCTTAAAACAAGTGATCGTCAAACCGATTTACTCGGCGTCGGTCTCCTCGTCCTTCTTCTCGGAAGGCAGCGGGGTGACCTCGATCTCGACGCCCAGAGTCTCAGCAGCGGACTTCATGGACAGGGAGATACGACGACGGTCGAGGTCGATCTCCATGACCTTGACCTGAACCTTGTCGCCCACGTGGGTGACCTGAGAAGGCTGATCGACGTGCTTGTTGGCCATCTCGGAAATGTGCACCAGGCCCTCGATGCCCTCGCCCAGGTCGACGAATGCGCCGAACGGGACAAGCTTGGTCACAGTGCCCTCGACGATAGCGCCGACGGGGTACTTCTTGACCAGTGCGCGCCACGGATCCTCGGTGGTCTGCTTGAGACCAAGGGAGATGCGCTCGCGGTTGAGGTCGACGTCGAGAACCTCGACCTCGACCTCCTGGCCGACCTTGACAACCTCGGAAGGATGGTTGACGTGGTTCCAGGAGAGCTCGGAGATGTGGATGAGGCCGTCGATACCGCCGAGGTCGACGAAGGCGCCGAAGTCGACGATGGAGGAAACGGTGCCCTGAAGACGCATGCCAGACTTGAGCTTGGACAGGATCTCGGAGCGCTCGGCCTTACGGGACTCCTCGAGCACGACGCGACGGGAGAGGACGACGTTGTTGCGGTTGCGGTCCATCTCGATGACGCGGGCCTCGATGCGAGTGCCCATGTAGGAGGTGAGGTCCTTGACGCGACGGAGGTCGACGAGGGAAGCGGGCAGGAAGCCACGCAGGCCGATGTCGAGGATCAGGCCGCCCTTGACAACCTCGATAACCTCGCCCTCGACGTTCTCGCCGGAGTTGAACTTCTCCTCGATGCGGTTCCAAGCACGCTCGTACTCGGCACGCTTCTTGGACAGGACCAGACGACCGTCCTTGTCCTCCTTCTGGAGAACCAGAGCCTCGATGGGATCACCGAGTGCAACGATGTCTGCAGGGTTAGCGTCCTTGCGGATGGACAGCTCGCGGACCGGGATAACGCCCTCGGACTTGAATCCGATGTCAACGAGCACCTCGTCATGCTCGATCTTAACGACAGTGCCGTTAACGAGATCGCCCTCATCAAAGTCGGTAATCGTACCGTCGATGAGGTTGTTCATCTCCTCCTCGTTGACATCGTCAAGAGAGAAAATGGACGAGTTCTGAATCTCACTCAAAGGTGGACCCCTTTCGAACTACGGGGCCCCGATTGCTAGGACCTACAGAAGGGTGCGACAAGCACACAACGTTTAGGAACACTCGGGAGCCGACAGATACTAATGTGACGCTTATGCAATCACGTTCGTATAGGTTACGGGGAAATCATTTCGATTTCAAGCGTGAACTGCGATTTTTTACTCGTGTGGAGACTTTTTCGTAATCTTATGAACACACGTCTCCGCAACTTGACGATAACCAGCCAGGCATTCGGCTTTGGGGTAAAGTATCCGGAGCCAATGATTCTAGATCGATTTTTCGAGAAAGGTGCCCGCGTGCTCAAAGCAGTCGTTTTCGATATGGACGAGACGCTTCTTAGCATCAACCTCAACGCGTTCATCCTTCGCTATTTTAAGGATGTCTCGTCGATGCTCGCGGATATCGGGCGCCGCAGCCGCGGTGGCACGATGGCGCGCCTCGGCACCATTTTGGTCGACCTCAACGCCAACCGCCGAAGCGGCACGGACAACCGCACCAATCTTGAGTTTTACCGCACCGAGGTCGAGCGCAGGTGCGGCATCTGCCTCTCCGATCCGATCATCTACGAGGCGTTTACCTACTACGACCGCGAAGTGCTTCCATACAAGAACGACGATGTCATTAACGCTCACGCCATGCCGGGCGCGCACGCCGCGCTCCAGGCAGTACAGGACGCAGGGCTGCGCTGCGCGCTCTTTACCAACCCCAGCTTTCCGCAGGGGGCCATCGAGTGCCGCATGGGCTGGGGCGACCTGGCCGACACCCCCTTTGAGCTCGTCACGCACATGGGAAACACCACCCGCTGCAAGCCCGATGCCACCTACTATCTCGAGCAGCTTCAGGTGATGGGACTCGAGCCACACGAGGTCCTTATGGTGGGCAACGACCCCAAGCGCGACTTCCCCAGTCCCGCCTGCGGCATTCAAACTGCCTATGTTGGCCAGGGAAAACCCGGCCGAGCCACCTGGCACGGAACCATGGAAGACTTCGCCCACGACTTTAACGCCGTAATCGAAGCCTTCTACGAACACCAAGTAGCCGACGAACTGTCCTAGCACACTTGGGTTTTGCCGATCATGATGTTGAGGATCTCGACGTCGGTGTCCTTCATACCCACACGACCTACGTAGCCCATGCTGGCGATTGTCTGCTCGACGGTATCCTGGATCAGGCCCTCGCCGGCGCGGAAGCCGCGGCCTTGCATGGCCATATCGTGGCCCAGAATCGCCGCATCAACGGCTGCGGAAATCTTGGCGGCACAGCTCGCCTTGGCGCCGTCGCACACGATGCCGCCAACGTTGCCGAGCGTGTTCGAGACCGTCGCGCCAATCTGCTCGCGCGCGCCACCGCACAGCCAGGTAATCGCAGCACCGGCGCCGCACGCGGCGCAAATAGCACCGCAAAACGCCGAGAGCGCACCGATATAGCTCTTGATATGCACGGCAATAAGATCGGACAGCATCACGGCGCGCACCAGGCGCTCGTGGTCGCAACGCAGATACTCGGCATACTCCATGACGGGCAATGCGCAGGTAATGCCCTGATTGCCCGAGCCGCACACAATGGCGACCGGCAGCGCGCAACCGTTCATGCGGGCGTCGGACCCTGCGGCCGCACGGGCACGGGCGCGGCAGGCGACGTCATCGGCGCGAGCGCCCAGCAGCGTACGGCCCACCTCGGCGCCCCAAGCGTGCGCAAGGCCCTCGGCACTGATCGCGCCATTCAGCTCAATCTGACGCTCAACGGCAGCGCGGGCGTCCTCAATGTCACCGTCCTCGATAAAGTCGATGATGGACTCAATCGACATGGGCGTGTCGGCCTTATCCGCCGCCCGCTCAGCCACCACGCGCTCGGCGCATGCGGCACACTCCCCCGCCGACTTGCCGCATACCGGAATACCGTCGAGCGTATGGCACGTGACGTTGGTGTGGTGATCGGTAATCTCGACGACCGCGGTATGGCCCCCGGCCGTCGCAGTCACCTTGATGTAGAGGTTGGGCACGCCCTCGACAAGCGACACATCGCAGTAGCCGGCGACGGCGAGGAGCTCGGCCACGCGAGCGCGGTCTTCATCGTTAACGCTCTCGAGCACCTCGAGCGCGCTCTTGGCGTCGCCGCCCACGGCACCCAGCACGGCCGCGGCCTCAATACCATGCATACCGCCCGAGTTGGGCACGGTCACACTCTTAACGTTCTTGATGATGTTGCCCGAGCAGGCAACGTCCATATGGTCGGGTTCGCAACCGAGCGTCTGGCTCGCCAGCGCCGCTGCATAGGCAACGGCAATGGGCTCGGTGCAGCCGAGTGCACAGACAAGCTCGCGGTTCAAAACATCGCAAAACGCGGCATCACGAAGGGAATCGGTAGGCATAGGTATCTCCTGCTTGCATAACGGGCTTGGCTCTTAATATTCGTTAGCCCCTTTATTTGATAACAATGCATCAAAAACCGCAACCATGGTTCCGGCGGACGGCGCTCGAGCACAAATTGAAGGCATTATTCATGAGAAGCCGGTCTTGTTGCATGCTAAAGCGTTTGAACAAAAAACGCCCAAGCGTTTACACAAAAATCGCGCTATCATGCAGTCGAACGCGGTAAAACCTTTAGCAATCTCGCCGCACAGACCAGAGAGGAACCATCTATGAAGATCGGTATCGGTAACGACCACGCCGCCGTCGAGCTCAAGAACATCATCTCCGAGCACCTGAAGGAGCGCGGCTGCGAGGTCGTGAACTTTGGCACCGACACCTCCGAGAGCTTTGACTACCCCATCGCCGGCTACAAGGTGGGAAAGGCCGTTGCCAACGGCGATGTTGACCTGGGCATCCTGATCTGCGGCACCGGTGTCGGGATTAGCCTGGCCGCCAACAAAGTGGAGGGCGTACGCGCCGTCGTGTGCTCCGAGCCCTTCAGCGCCAAGCTCTCGCGCATGCACAACAACACCAACGTGCTCGCCTTTGGCGCCCGCGTCGTGGGCTCCGAGCTCGCCAAGATGATCGTCGACGAGTGGCTCGACGCCGAGTTTGAGGGCGGTCGTCACGAGCGTCGCGTTAACCTTCTCAACGAGATCGACCACACGCGCGGCCTCAAGGTTGTCGACGAGGCCTAAAGACCTACAAAGCCATACGCTAACGCCGGCCCCCGCCCGGAAGAAACATCCGGACGGGGGCTCTTTAGTAAATTTCTAGGCGTTTACCAAAAATCAACCGGAATAAAAAGGGCGCCGCGGATGGAGTTCCGCGGCGCCCAAGCCACACGCTAACAGCTTTAAGGAGTCAAAGCTGGTTTAGCCAAAGAAGCGCTTGATCTCGATC
>DBGBLM010000152.1:0-5540 GCA_048448865.1 Collinsella sp. | reverse complement strand
GTCGAGTGCAGCAATGTCGCCGTGAATCCACAGCTGATCGAGGATGTCGACAAAACGGTATCGGCCTTGGTTAAGGCGACTGGAATCGATAAGAAGACTTGCCGCAAGCTGGTTCAGTCCGATGGCACCTGGGTGTATATCAAGCGCCAGGTGGACGAAGACGATGTTGCGGCGCTGGAGAAGAAGAACCTGCCCGGAGTGCTTTTTGAGCAGGCTATGAAGCGCGTATATCCATACGGCAATCTGGCATCGCAGGTGCTGGGTGTAGTGAATGTAGACAACGACGGCTTGACGGGTCTCGAAAAGCAATACAACAAGCTTCTGACCGGCACGAACGGTTCTCTCGTACGCGAGCGCGCGAGGGACGGCAGCTATATCGCGGGCGGTGCCTATAAAAAGGTGGCTGCGGTCGACGGCGTTGATATCGTGACGACGCTCGACGTCAATATCCAGCGTGCGGCCGAGGATGCCCTGGCAGAGGCAGTTGAGAAGACTAAGGCCAAGAACGGCTCGGCGCTGGTCACCGATCCTACGACAGGCGAGATTTTGGCAGCCTGCTCGTACCCGACCTACGACCAGACCGATCTGGAGAATGCCAAGACCGAGGATATGAATCTGCGCCTGGTCACCGACGCCTACGAGCCCGGCTCGGTCTTTAAGACGCTCGTGGCGGGCGCCGGCTTCGACTTGGGCGTCGTGCGATCGAGTACGTCGTTTGAGGTGCCGGCGAGCATCAAGGTGGGCGACGATACCGTCACCGATGCCGACAAGCGCGACTATGCCATGACCATGGATGTGCGCGAGATGATGCGCCGTTCGTCCAACGTGGGCTTTGTCCTAGTGGGGCGCAAGATCGGTGCCGACGACTTTGCCGCCTATGTGGACAAGTGGGGCATCGGTCACAGCTCGGGTGTCGATTTTCCGGGAGAGAGCCTGGGTATCGTCAAGGAGCGTGACCAGTATGACGGCGCCACGCTGGGCTCGATGAGCTTTGGACAGGCACTGTCCGTCTCGCCGATTGAGATCGCACGTGCCGTGGGCGGCATCGCCAACGGCGGCGTGATGATGACACCGCACTTCTATAAGTCCAGCAAAGGCGACGAGAAGGACTGGGGCGAAGGCGAGCGCGCGATTTCGGAGGACGCCGCATCCCAGGTGACATCGTGCATGCAGACGGTCGTGTCCGAGGGAACGGGCGTTGGCGGCGCGGTTGACGGCTATGACGTGGCGGGTAAGACCGGTACGGCCGAACGAGCCGACGAGAACGGCGGCTACCTCAAGGAGAACTACATGTCGTCCTTTATGGGCTTTGCACCGGCACAATCGCCCAAGGTGCTGTGCTATATCACGCTCGACGGAACGCCGAGCGGCTCAGATGCCGCTGCGGTGCCGTTCCAGTCCATTATGGCCAACGCGCTCGACGTGCTGGGTATCCCGCACACGAAGTAGGGGGTTACAATCTTTGGGGCGTGGTTTGTTGTCCCATATGAGGGTGTTCACATGCCCTGCACCACGCATGTGCGGCGCTGGGATACAATACGCCGATAGCATTATTAGGTTTACAGGGGAGCTGCAATGATAGAGATCGCCGTCAACAACCTCGCGGCCGCAACAGGGGCCCGAACCGTGACGGGAGAAGCCGATCGGGTATGCCGCGGGTGCGTTATCGACTCGCGCCAGGTCGAGGAAGGGACGATTTTCGTCGCCTTTCCCGGTGAAAACGTCGACGGCAATGATTTTGCTTCCCGTGCCGTCCAGTCGGGTGCCGGCGCCGTCGTGATGACGCGTGAGCCCGAGGCCGAGCTGGTCTCGCTGGCGCAGGACAAGGGGTGCGCCATCCTGCTGACCGATGATCCCGAGGAGTTTCTGCTGCGTTTGGCGCACACGTATCGCCTGGAGCTTGGCTGCCTGGTCGTTGGCATTACCGGTTCCATCGGCAAGACGACGACCAAGGACGTGCTCGCCGCCGTGCTCGCCAAGCGCTATCGTGTCTGGGCCACCAAGGGCAATTTCAATAACCTGATCGGCATGCCGCTCACGGTGCTTTCCGCTCCGGCCGATACCGAGGTCCTGGTGCTCGAGATGGGCATGAACCATTTCCACGAGATCGAGCGCCTGTCCCAGTCCGCCAATCCCAACCTTGCCATCGTGAGCAAGATTGGTACCTCTCACATCGGCATTTTGGGCAGCCGCGAGAACATCGCCCGCGCTAAGGCCGAGATTGTCCAGGGTATGTGCGCCGCCGGCGACTTCTTGCCGCTGCTGGTTTTGGGCGGCGAGGACGACTTTACACCGTTCATTCGCGATACGTTCGCCCAGCCTGCTGGTATCGACGTGATGCTGGCCGGCGTCTCGGACGATGATGAGGTCCGCGCCCGCGACATTCGTGTTGATGACGAAGGCCGTCCGGTCTTTACGCTCGATTTTGGCCAGGGCGAGACGATCGATACCATGCTTGCCATCCCCGGCGTGCAGTCCGTCCCAAATGCCGTTAAGGCCGCCGCAGTTGCCTATCGCCTGGGCGTGACGCCCGAGCAGGTCGATGCTGCCTTTAGAGGCCTCACGATCACCGGTCACCGCCAGGAGATCAAGCGCGCCAAGAGCGGTGCCCGCGTCATTGACGATTCCTATAACGCCAGCGCCGAATCCATGGCCGCTGGTCTCGATCTACTGTGCTCGCTTTCGTGCACGGGGTCTCGCATGGCGATCCTGGGCGAGATGGGCGAGATGGGCGATGAGGCTCCTCGCATGCATGAGCTCGTGGGCGCCTATGCCGCCGCCAAGAAGCTCGACATGCTGGCGTGCGTGGGTGGTGAGCTGGCCCAGCTTATGGCCGATGCCGCGCGCATGATGGGTATGGACGAGGACCGCATCCAGGTGTTCTCCGATTATCAGCAGGTGCTCGACCGCATGGGCGGCGCGCTTGAAAAACATGATGTTGTACTGGTCAAGGGTTCCCGCTTTGTTGAGCTCGACCGCTTTGTGGAAGGTGTGTGCTAGCCCATGTTCGGCAATCCCTCGTATCCAACGTATCAGGCTTTTTTGGGGCTTGGCATCGCCGCTGCCATTGCGCTGCTGCTCATGCCGTGGTGGATCAAGCTACTCAAGGTCGAGGGTATCGGCCAGCAGGTTCGTGCCGACGGCCCCAAGCGTCATTTGGTTAAGCAGGGAACGCCCACCATGGGTGGCGTTGTCATCCTCGTCGCGATCTCGCTGACCTGTCTGCTGATGGGCAAGCTCACCACCGAGCTCGTGCTCGTGCTGCTCGCCACGCTGGCGACCGGCGTGCTGGGCCTGATCGACGACCTGACCTCCGTTACGCATGGGCGCTCGCTCGGTCTGACGCCTCATGCCAAGATGATCGGCCTAACCATTATCTGTGTCACCTTTACGGTACTTGCCGTCAACTGGTGCGGCGTCGCCCCCGAGATTCGTTTTCCCGGTGGGTTGACGATCGACCTTGGCGTGCTTTCGACCACCATCTGCGGCCTTTCGTTCCCGTGGCTCTACATTGTCTTTTGCTGGCTGATGATCGCCGGTCTTTCTAATGCCGTGAACCTGACCGATGGCCTTGACGGTCTTGCTGGCGGCACCTCCATGATTGCCATGCTCGCCATGGCTGCCATGGCGTTTTTGCACGGAGACGTGAACCTGTCCATCTTTTGCACCGCGTGTGCCGGTGCCTGCTTGGGTTTTCTGTGGTTCAACTGCTATCCGGCGAGCATCTTTATGGGCGATACCGGCTCGCTTGCCCTGGGCGCCGCGTTTGCCTGCACGTCCATCATGACCAACACCGAGGTCGTCTCCCTCATCATCGGCGGCCTGTTTATCGTTGAGACCCTGTCGGTCATGATTCAGGTTGTCTACTTCCACTTTACGCACAAGCGCGTCTTCCTTATGGCGCCCATCCATCATCATTTCGAAAAGAAGGGCTGGGCCGAGACCAAGGTCGTCATCCGTTTTTGGATTATCGCTGCGGCCTTTGGTGCCGTTGGCCTTGCCCTGTTCTTCCAGTTGGGATAGTGGTCTTTCATGCCTCTTGCTGATGTCTTTAGCCTACTCGTTTTGGGTCAGGGTAAATCCGGTCTCGATGTCGCCCACTGGGCGCTGGCACATCCCGAGCGCGTAAGCGCCGTTACCGTGTATGGCGGCGGCACCTCTGAGCCCAATGACGCCACGCGTGCGCTCGAGGCTGCTGGTGTGTCGTTTGTCTATGGGACCGAACAGGTCGAGGGCGCCTATGACGTATGCGTGACGTGCCCGGGCATCTCGGAGTTCTCGGGCTTCTTTAAGGCCGGGCGCGAGCATGCCGCCCAGATTATGGGTGAGCCCGAGTTTGCCTATCGCCTGTCGCCCGATAACTGGATTGCCATCACGGGCACCAACGGCAAGACGACCACCACGTCGCTGACTGATTATCTGCTCAAGGCTGCCGGCGAGGCCAGCGTTGCTGTCGGCAACATCGGCGAGCCGCCGGTCAACGAGATTGACGGCCGAGCCCACAACGAGTGGTTTGTGGCTGAGCTCTCGAGCTATCAGATTGCTACGACCACCGAGCTCCACCCCCGCGTGGCGGTTCTGCTCAACATCACTCCCGACCACTTGGGCTGGCATAAGAGCCATAAGAACTATGCGCTTGCCAAGGTCAAACTGTTTGACAATATGGTCGATGACGATCTGGTGGTTGTCGACGTCGAAGACGCCGGCATTCACGAGTTCGATGAGTACATCTACACGCCGGGTCGTCGCATCTGCAAGGTTGCCTTTGACGAGCCTGAGGGCGAGGATGCCGCCTTTGTGCGCGATGGCAAGATGATCGTGCGTCTGAAAGGCGTCGAGACCCCGCTCATCGCTACATCCGAGCTCAAGATCTCGGGCCATCACAATGTTATCAATGCGCTGTGCGCTGCCACGGCTGCCTTGGCGGTCGGTGCCGATGTTGATGGTGTCTGCCGCGGTCTTGCCTCGTTCCAGCCGCTCGAGCACCGCGTGGAGCCGTGTGGCGAGATTGACGGCGTGCGCTACGTCAACGATTCCAAGGCGACCAACACCGATGCGGTCGAGAAGGCGCTGACGGCATTTCCCG
The DNA here is from genome assembly GCA_048448865.1 of Collinsella sp. Lineage (GTDB taxonomy): Bacteria > Actinomycetota > Coriobacteriia > Coriobacteriales > Coriobacteriaceae > Collinsella. The sequence continues at coordinate 454 of DBGBLM010000152.1, read as the reverse complement.
ATGACGACGTGATCTTGCTGCTCGGCGGCCACGATAAGGGCACGCCGCTCACGGACTTCGCGCGCGTCGTTATGGACAACGTGCGCTCGGTCGTCTGCTTTGGCGATGCGCGCGAGCGCTTCACCGCCGCTATGGACGAGGCCGATGTCGATGGCGATGTGGATATCGCCCAGGCGGATGATCTGCGCGACGCCGTGGACGTTGCCCGTTCGCTTTCGAGTCGTGGTGACGTGATCTTACTTTCTCCTGCCTGCTCTTCGTTCGATGAGTTCTCGGGCTATGAGGAGCGCGGCCGCGTGTTTAAGGACTACGTGGCTCAGCTTGCCGCTACAGCGAAATCACAAATGGAATAGGGGTTGCGGTGAGAGAGGAGAGCCCCCGACAAGGTATGAGGAGGCCCGACTCGGACCGTGCTTCCTCACGTCGCATCACACCGCGTTCCAGCCGCGGCGGG
>DBGBLM010000151.1:0-7040 GCA_048448865.1 Collinsella sp. | reverse complement strand
GCTGGTTCCTTTCTCACAGACCAAGGTAGTCTTTTTGGGACGGGGCTTTTTTGACTACTTTTTCGCAAGCGCAGGCACTCGGCGAGCCGTCGCGCAAGGGTAGTCAAAAAAGCCCCGTCCCAAAAAGACTACCCCAAAGTTGGCTGCGAGGTGGTTAGAACGAAAGGTTGTCGTCCGTGTTGGCGGCTTCGCCGTCGGCGAGCACGTCGTTGCCGTCAACGTCCTTAAGGAGCACCGAGACCTTCTGCTCGGCATCGGACAGGCGGGTACGCAGGCTCTTGAGGAGCTCGACGCCGCGGGTATAACTCTCGAGCGACTCCTCGAGCTCCATATCGCCCGACTCCAGGCTGCGGATGATGAGCTCCAGCTCCTGCGAGGCCTGCTTGTACGTAAGCTGCTCGACCGGGGTCTTCTCTGCCATATCTGTTTCCTTTCCTAAAGGTTTATCGCTATGAAACGCGGCTTACTCGACCGTATCGACCGTTGCCGCCACGTTGCCGTCCGCCATGCGCACGCGGATGGCGTCGCCGGGCTTAAAGGTCTTGGCGCTCGTAGCCACACCGTCATCGCTGTACGCGATGGAGTAACCGCGGGCAAGCACCTTGAGCGGCGACAGGGCATCGAGCGAGGCTGCCGCACGGCCCAAATCGGACGCAGGTTTGTTGAGCATCGTGCGCCCCTGATGCTCCAGGCGGGAACTCGCAAGCGTGAGCGCATGGCGCTTGCCATCGAGCCCCGAGGTGCTTGCGATCAAGCGCTCGGGCAGACGCTCGAAGTTGGAGCGGAAGGCCCCAACCGAACGCGTTATGGCGCCGGACAGACGATCGGCCGTCAAGGCAAGCTCAGACTCGCGACGCTCAACCATAAACGTTGGGTCGTTGAGGCACGGGCGGCACGCAGCCGCATCGAGCACATCGCCCAAGCGAGCCGTATAGGTATCCCAGGCACGGCGACCGCGCTGATCGAGCATCTCCAGGTCGACCTGGGCCGACCCAATAATCGATGCCATCGCGGCACCCAGACGCTGATAGCGCGCCTCGAGCACATCGGCCAACTCCGTCATAGCCGGCGCCACCGATTCGGCCGCCGCCGTAGGCGTGGAGGCGCGACGGTCGCTCACCATGTCGCAAATCGAGGTATCGGGCTCATGGCCAATGCCGGTCACCACGGGCACGGGACAGGCCGCCACCGCGCGGGCAAGCTCCTCGTCATTAAAGGTCATGAGGTCCTCAAAGGAGCCGCCGCCGCGCACCAGCAAAATACAGTCGGGCGCCGGCGTAATGGCAGCGGCGCGGCGCAAGCCTTCAATAAGCTCTGCCGGCGCACCCTCGCCTTGTACCTTGGCACCCACGCAGACGAGCTCGACGAGCGGGTTGCGACGACGCAATGTGCGCTTGACGTCGTCGATTACAGCACCCGAAAACGAGGTGACGACCGCCACGCGCGAGCAAAACACCGGGATGCGGCGCTTACGCGCCTCGTCCATCAGGCCCTCGCGGCGTAGCTTTTCGGCCAGTTGCGCCACTTGTTGACGCAGCAGACCCTCCCCCGCCAGCGAAAACGAGCGAGCGATAAAGCTCATACGACCCGTGGGCTTATAGAGGTTGAAGCTGCCCTTAAAGCTCACCTGCATGCCGTCGCGCAGATCGAAGGTACGCTTGAGATAGGCGCCCTTCCAGATGATGCAGTCGACAGCGGCCGAGTCGTCTTTAATCTGGAAGTAGCAGTGGCCGCTTCGGGCGTTGGGACCACGGAAACCCGTGACCTCGCCCAGGACACTCAGCTGCGGAATGGCATCGAGCGCACCAGCAGCGATCTCTACCGCCTGGCTCACGCTGAGCTCCTTGCGCTCCTGCTCGTCCGAACCGTCGAACTCGGCGGAAACGACATTGCCGGTTAGGTTCCAGCCTGCCACGCAGCCTCCTTTCGTTATCGCGCACAGAGGTTCCGGCCCCGTGCAAATTTAAGTCCAACACATAGTACAGCGCCGCGAGGACACGAATCCCCGCGGCGCCTGCTTGTCTCATTTGTTATCGGTTGGAGTTTCTGTTGTAGCGAGCCATAAGATAGAGCAGCTGAATAATCGAGGTGAGCGCAGCGGCAACATAGGTAAGCGCGGCGGCCGTCAGCACCTTCTTGGCACCGTTGACCTGCTTGGAACTCATACCCGACTGCTCGATGTACGCCACGGCGCGTCGGCTGGCGTCAATCTCGACAGGCAGCGTAACGAGTTGAAACAGCACACTAAACGAGAAGAAGATCAACGCGAGGGATGTGAGCCCGGCAATGTTCATAAACAGGCCCAAGAGCAACACGATGGTCCAAGTGTTCTGGGTAAAGTTGACAACCGGGACCAGGGCGGTGCGCACCTTCATCATGGCATAGCCGCTTTGACGCTGAGCGGCGTGGCCTGCCTCGTGACAGGCGACGGCAACGCTTGCGACCGATCCGCCCGAACGGTTGGCATCCGACAGATACAGGTTGTTGTCCTGCGGGTTGTAATGGTCGGTGAGCTCGCCAGCGACACCCTTGATACCCACGGCGCTACAACCGTTGGCATCGAGCATGCGGCGAGCGACTGTGGCACCCGTATCGCCGTCCGAGCGAACCTTGGACCAGGTTTTGTACGTCGAGTTGATATAGTTCTGTGCGGCAAGGCCAAGCACCGTGCAGACAAGAACAACCAGCAGGTACAGCGGGTCGATGCCAAAGCCGTATCCATAGTAATAAGGCATGCGAATTCCTCCGAATCGAGTTACACGTTGGAGGCATTTTACCCACTCAAACGGCTAGGCTTCCTTACAGCAATTCGATTTTTCCGTCCTTCACCGTCAACCCCATATTGCCGGAAAGCAGATCGTCCAGGCGCGAGCCCACAAGCTCAAAGCGCCAGCCTTCGCGCAAGGGGCTCTGCTCGGGATGCTCAATATAGTCAGCCAGGTCATCGCGCGAGGCAATGACCGAGGTCGCCACGCCCGAGCGCTCGGCAACCAGGCGAATGAGCGCATACATCAGGTCCGTCACGCTCTCCAACTCCGGAGAGATCTGGCGATGCCCGCGCACCAAGAGCGGCAGGCGATCGTGCGGGCAGCTCGCGCCGCGCTTGATGGCCATGAGCGCACCGTCCACGTCGCGCTCCCCCAACTGATCGGTACCGCGAATGCTACGGAACTCCTCAACGCGTACGGGATTGCGCTTAACGAGCGCAAGCAGCGTGTCGTCGGACATGACCCACTTGCGCGGGATGTTACGGCGCTCGGCGCGGTCCTCGCGCCAAGCGGCGAGCTCGCGCGCGATGCCCAACTGGTGACGGCTACACGAGTTGATGCGCTTGACCTTGCGAAATGCCTCATGGCGATCGGCACGGTAGTGCGACTCGTCGGCCAGAGGACGCAACTCGTCGAGCACCCAATCCACACGGCCCAGCTCGCGCAGGCGGCTCATCATCTCGGTATAGGCGACGATCAGGTACTTGACGTCATCGATCGCATACTCGATCTGTTTATCGGTCAGCGGGCGGCGCGACCAGTCGGTCAGTGACTCGGTCTTGGGCAGCGATACGCCGCAGAACGTCTGAACAAGCGCGCCATACGAAATCTGCTGGCGCTCGCCCAAAAAGGCGGCGGCGACCTGCGTATCGAAAATCGGTCGTGGCAGCACGCCCACGGTATGGAGCATGACCTCCATATCCTGCGAGCACGCGTGGAAGACCTTGGTCACGCTCTCGTCGGCCATAAGCTCGGCCAGCGGCGATAGGTCGTCGATTACCAGGGGATCGACCGCGACGCTCTCAGCAGGGGTGGCAATCTGAACCAAACATAGACGCGGATGGAACGTGCGCTCGCGCAAAAACTCGGTATCGACGGCAATCGCGTCGAACTCACGGGCGCGCTGGCAAAAGTCGAGTAGAGCCTGATGTGTGGAAATGTACATATCAACCCATCGAATAAGGTTAGGCCCGAAAAACACGGGTAGGATATCGGCATTGCCTTACAACTATACTCGGTTAGTCACAGAACGGGAACGTAAGTATGCGCTGCCTTATCATCCACAACCCGGCATCGGGCCCCAGCTCAGATGAAATCTTCGCATTCACGCACGCCCTTGCACAGGGCGGCGACGAGGTCGTGATGCGCTTTATCGGCGATGGCATGGAACCCGAGGACGCCGTGGCAGACGTGCGCGAGTTTGACCGCGTGGTCGTTTCGGGCGGCGACGGCACTGTCTCCAACGTGCTCGACCAGATGCGCGGATGCGGTGTCCCCACGCTCGTCTTCCCCTCCGGTACGGCCTGCCTGTTCTTCAACAACATCGGCAATGCCCCCGAGGCGGCGGCGCTCGCCAAGGCCTGCCGTGCCGGTCGCACGGTCAAAGTCGACATGGGCGAGCTCTTTTGGCTCGACGAGAACGGCAACGAGAAGCGCCACGGCTTTATCATCATCGCCGGCTCGGGCTTCGACGCCGAGATCATGATGAAGGCCGCCCCCACCAAAAACGACATCGGCGAGATCGCCTACTTCCTCTCTGCACTCGCCACACCCAACCCTACGGTAGCGCACTTTACCATTGAGCATGACGGCATTGTCGAGGAGCTCGACGGCATCTGCTGCATGGCCGGCAACACCTCGGTCATCCAAAACGACATCAACCTGTTCCCCGACTGCCGCATGAACGATGGCATGGTCGACATTGCGGTCATCGAACCCGTGCGCACCGTGCAGCTGCTGCCTACCGTGATCACCGCTGCGCTTGACCCCGCCGGCAAGGTACTCGGGCGCCCGCAGTTCAAGATCATCCAGACCAAGGAAGCCAAGATCACCTGCACCCCGTCGCTGGGCATGCAGTTCGATGGCGAGATCATCTCCAGCAACTCGGGCGTCTTTGGTGCCCGCGCACTTCCGCAATGCCTCGACCTCATCGTCGACGAATTCTCACCGCTCGGAAAATAGGAGGACCTCATGAACGACAATCCCCTGCTCGGCTTTATCGTCATCGTTTTGGCCATGCTCGTCGGCTATGCGATCAACGTGATCCACCGCCGGAAGAAGTAATTCCACATTGGTATGATATTCATCCAATTATCGTCTCCCCCGTTGTTTATGCATTTGCCAAACAGCGGGGGATTTTCATTTCAGGCATTCCCAGCTACTTTATTCGGCTACAGTAATTACAGGGCGTCTTTATTAAAGTAAAGCTACAAACTGAGTACAATTAACCGCTCGTCGCATATTTCATCACGCTTATCGAGTAAGTGTCTTTCATAGATGAATATTGTTTCCAGTTCGTTACGCTAATGGGGTGTCTTTATTGGCTGAAGCCCTCTGACGACAGAGGGCTTTCGCACGCTGGGAGGGAAAATGAGGAAAACTCACCCCGTCAACGCGCTCAAGAAGCTAGGCATAGGCCTCGTCTTTGGAGCTGCAGCCATCATGTCCATGCCGACATCTGCGCTCGCCTGCACGCAGATCTACATGGGCGGCAAGCTCACGGCGGACGGCAACACGTACTACGGCCGCGCCGAGGACTTTGGCAAGCGCTATCTTAAGCACTACGGCATCGAACCTGCCCACGAACCTGGCTTTAAGTACAGCTCGATTGAATCTGCTTTTGAATACACTTCGAACAAGCCTACCTATCGCTACAGCTATGTACGCGACCACCCCTCCAACTGGATGGGTCGCACCGACGCCTACTCCGAGGCCGGCATCAACGAAAAGGGCGTCTCCTGCTCCGCCACGCTAAGCACCTCCTATAACGAGGAGGCCGCTGCAGCAGACCTCATCGATGAGGAAGTGGGTCTGGGTGAGTACAGTTACGGCAGCATCATCCTGGGCGAGAGCGCCACGGCCCGCGAGGGCGTCGAGCTTCTCGGCAGCCTGATCGATGATCAAGGCGTCTGCACCAACGACCAGATCATCATCGCCGACAACAACGAGACCTGGCTGTTCGCCACACTTTCCGCCCATCAGTGGATCGCCATGAAGCTCGCTGACGACGTCGCGTCGCTCAACCCTAATATCGGGAGCCTCAACTACGATGTCGACCTTGATGACCCCGAGAACTGCCTACACTCCGAGGGCATCGAGTCCATGCCCGTGGAGAAGGGCTTCGCCAAATACTCCGCTGACGGCAAATTCGATGTCGCCCAAACGTATGGCGAAAGCCTCGCCGATTCCGGCGTAAACCAGTGGTCCCGCTATGTGCAAGGCCGCGATTATTTTGGTAGTCAGCTGACCGAAGGCACAGATTACAACATTATCACAGTAAAGAAGGATGGAAAACCTGACCAAAAGGGAGCCATGGTCAGCGAAATCCAGCCCCTGTTCTTCAGGCCTGGCAAGTCTGGCTGGAGCACCTTTGAGCTGATTCGTGCCTTTGGCAACCGCGGCGAGAACGTCCCTGGCCTCAACGCGAACACTGATGGTGTTTATTGCATCGGCAGCGAGCGCAACACCGAGATCAACCTCTTCCAGATTCGTCGCGGGTATGACCCCGAAGTCGCTACCATCCAGTGGGAAATGCTCTCCCGCGCCGCGTACTCCGTCGCCATCCCGTTGTACTCCGCTCTGATAACTGAGGTCAGCCCGTACTTCAGCGATCAGACCGTCTCCTTCGATCACTGCAACCAGACTGACGTCGTGTACAACGAGGAGCCCGAGAACTCAATCAACTACGTCCTCATGGACATCAGCTCGCTCTGCTTCGAGAACCCTGACACCCTTGGTGTCAGCGTCCGTGCCTACCTCGATCCGCTCCAGAACGAGCTTATCGAGCAGAACAAGGAAGTTGACGCCGCCATGCTGGCCGAGACGACCACCGAGGGCCGCACTGCCCTGGCCAACAAGGCCGGCAAGGCTGCTACCGAGAACACCTACAAGAAGTGCAAGGCACTGCTCCAGGAGATGCGCGCCTATCAGAAGGCCGAAAACTTCGACCAGCCCTTTACCCCAAGCGACCTGAACACCGAGACCAACGGCCTCAAGGTGTCCATCACCTACGCCAAGGATGCTCTTGCCACCGATCCGGTCACCCCGGATCAG
>DBGBLM010000150.1:0-17913 GCA_048448865.1 Collinsella sp. | reverse complement strand
AGGTGGAAGTCGAACTGGGCGAGCAGGTCGTAGACGGCGTTGACCGAGCCGGCGGTGGAGTTTTCTATGGGCAGTACGCCAAACTCGCAGAAGCCGTCGCGCACAGCGCACATAACGCCTTCGAAGGTCTCGAAAAACGCGATGTCGGGCACGTCGAAGAGCTTGCACGCGGCGATTTGACTGTAAGCGCCCTCAACGCCCTGGCAAGCGACGGTGGCAGTTTGAGGGAAGGGCGTGTCGGAGGCTGCAGCCGTGGCGTGGGCCTTTTGCGAGACACTGATGCCCTTGAGTTCGTTGATGTAGCGCTGCTGCTCGGCCTTGCTCATGCTCATGAGGAGACGGAACAGGGTGATGGTCTGCGCCTCGTAGCGCTCGGGCGCGCGGCTGGCGAGGTTGTTGAGTTTGGAGCGCTCGCGGGCGGGGTCAAAGACAGCCTTGCCCATCTCGATCTTTGATTTGGCGACCTCGGTGGCAATGTCCATACGCTCGACAAAGCTGTTGAGGAGCGTGGTGTCGATGCCATCGATGGTCTGGCGGATGTCAGCAAGGTCCATAGGGACCCCTTTCACGTGTCGGTGATTTTTCTGGGACGGGGATTAAAAAATCATTAGGTACACAATGATTTTTTAATCCCCGTCCCAGAAAAATCACTGGGTGGGCGTGGGGGCCGGAGTTGGCCCCCAGAGATTTTTAGAGCTGGGCGGCGTCCTCGAGGAGAGCGTCCCAGATGGCGAGGGCGGCGGCTGCTTCGGCTACGGGGACGGCTCGGGGGACGATGCAGGGATCGTGGCGGCCGTGGATCGAGAGCTCGGCATTTTCCATGGCGTCCATGTCTACGGTCTGCTGCTCGCGGCCAATGGAGGGCGTCGGCTTCACGGCCATACGCCACATGACGGGTGCGCCGGTGGAGATGCCGCCCAGAATGCCGCCGGCGTTATTGGACTCGACTGCAATGTCGCCGGTCTCTGCATCAACGCGGTATGGGTCGTTGTTCTCGCTGCCGCGCATGGCGGCCACGGCAAAGCCCATGCCAAACTCCACGCCCTTCACGGCGGGAATGCCAAACGCAATCTGCGCGATGCGGTTCTCGATGCCATCGAACATGGGGTCACCGATGCCCGCGGGAAGCCCGTAGATGCCGCACTCCACAATGCCGCCGATGCTGTCGAGTTCATCGCGCGCGGCCAGAATTTCCTCGCGCATGCGACCGGCAGCGGCGGCGTCGATGCAGGGCAGGTCGTTCGTAAGGATCGCCTTGCGGTCGGCCTCGCGATAGACCATGTCGTCCATGGGCAGGTCGGAGATGCCGCCGATCTGCGCGACGTGCGCCATGACCTTGATGCCACGGGCCTCGAGCGCCTGCAGCGCGATGCCGCCGGCGATGCATAGGGGAGCCGTTAGGCGGCCGGAGAAGTGCCCACCGCCCGCGACGTCGTGCATGTTGTGGTACTTCAAGCGCGCAGGGAAGTCCGCATGTCCCGGACGGGGCTTGCGGCGCAGCTCGGAGTAATCCTTGGAGCGCGTGTTGGTGTTCTCAATAATCGCTGCGATGGGTGCGCCGGTGGTGTGTCCATCGACCACACCGGCGATGATATGCGCGGCGTCGGCCTCGCGACGTTTGGTCGCGGTCTCGTCGCGACCGGGAGCGCGACGGTCAAGGAAGGCCTGCAGCTGCTCCTGGTCCACGGCGATACCTGCCGGAATGCCATCGAGCGAGCAGCCGATAGCGGGGGAGTGCGACTGGCCGAAGATGCTTAAGTGCAAGACGTTGCCAAAGGTCGAGGACATGCTATTCCTCCTCGAGCGTGACCTTGCCGCCCAGTAGGCGGTAGTGGTCGAAGAAATCGGGATAGGACTTGTTGACGGCCTCGGCGCCGTGGATCACGACCTCGCCGGTGGCGCGGCTCGCGGCGATGGCGGCCATCATGGCGATGCGGTGGTCGTTGTGCGAATCGACCTCGCCGCCGGTAAAGGCGTCGACACCCTTGATGATGAGGTCGTCACCGGCAATGCGTACCTGTGCGCCCAGTGCGGTGAGCTCGCGGGTGGTAGTGGCCAGACGGTCGGATTCCTTGATGCGCAGGCGGGCGCAATCGCGGATGAACGTGCGGCCTTGCGCCAGCGATGCCACGGCCGAGATAACGGGCACCAGGTCGGGGATGTCGTGGGCACTCATCTCAAAGCCGGCGAGCTTGTCGGACTGCACGGTGGCGGCGTTGGTGGAGCGCACGATGCGGGCGCCAAAGCGCGAAAGCGCGGCAAGCACGTTGCGGTCGCCCTGGGCCGAGCTCAGGGACACACCCTCGACGGTGATGGGATCGGAGCCGATGGCGCCGGCGCACAGCCAAAAGGCAGCGTTGGACCAGTCACCCTCGACGGCCACGTTACCGGGCGTGCGGTACGAGCCGCTGCTTACGCGGAAGTTCGTGACCTCGGGCTGGCCGTCTTTGGACGGAATACGTTCGACGTTGACCTCGACGCCAAAGGCCTTCATGGCCTGGATCGTCAGGTTGATGTAGGGGCGGCTCTCGATGAGGCCCGTTACCTGCACGCAGGAGGGCTGGGCGAGCAACGGGGCTGCCAGCAGCAGGCCGGAGATATACTGCGAGCTTACGTTGCCCGGCAGCACAAAGGTGCCCGGGCGCATGCGTCCGCTCGTCTTGAGCGGAAAACCGCCCAGACCCTGTAGGTCGCAGCCGGCGGCGATGATCTCGTCCGAGAGCGGCGAGAGTGGGCGGGCGCCCAGGCGGCCCTGGCCCACGAAGGTGGCATCCGCACCCAGCGCGCAGGCGACGGGCAGCATAAAGCGCAGCGTGGAGCCGCTTTCGCCGCAGTCAAGCGTGCCGCCGGCAAGGGCCTTGAGCAGGCCAAACTCAACACTCTTCATGGTAGGGTGGACCTGGAAGCCGTCCTCGACGGTCTCGATGCGGGCGCCGAGTGCCGTAAGGCAACGCACCGTGGCCTCGATGTCGGCGCAGGTGGTGTTGCAGGTGACGTGTGTCTCGCCGTTGGCAAGCGCAGCGCAGATGATCAGGCGATGTGCCATCGACTTGGACGCGATGGCGGGAACGGTGCCCTTGAGCGGGGACGGGGTGATGCGGGCTAGCATGCGGATGCGTCTCCCTTCTGGCCGAGGCCCTCGGCAATGAGTTCGTGGAAAGTGGAAAGCGGCGTGCGGTCGATGCTGCAGCGGCCAATGCCGTGCGGAATCACCAGGTCGATGGTGTCGCCCGCGCGCTTCTTGTCGTGGAGCGCCTCGGCAAAGACGGCATCGGCGGAAAGCTCGCAGCGGGTCTTGAGGCCGTGGCGGGCGCAGAGTTCCTCAATACGACCGGGCAGTGCAGCATCGCAGACGCCGTGCAGGGCCGCGGCGCGCGTGATGATGCCCATGCCGATCGACACGCAGTTGCCGTGTCCGAGCTCAAAGTGCTCGCAGGCCTCGACGGCGTGTCCGGCGCTGTGTCCAAAGTTAAGGAGCTTTCGCTGGTTGGTCTCGCGCTCGTCGGCGACGACCACGGCGCGCTTGATGTCGATATTGCGGGCGATGATGAGCGCTACGCGGGCCACATCGCGGTTGAGCAGCTCCAGCGTGAGCGGGGTCTTCTCCAGCTCGGCGAAAAGCTCCGGGTCGGCGAGCACGGCGTGTTTCACAACCTCGCCGCAGCCGTCGGCGAACTGCTCGGGCGTGAGGGTGGCCAGGCACCCCACGTCAGCGATAACCACGCTCGGCTGCCAAAAAGCGCCGGCCAAGTTCTTGCCGGCAGCCAGGTCGATGGCGGTCTTGCCGCCCACCGACGAATCCACCATGGCGAGCAGGCTCGTCGGGATTTGCACAAACTTGCAGCCGCGCATGTAGGTGGCGGCCACAAAGCCCGCCACGTCGCCCACGACACCGCCGCCGAGTGCCACAATCACGTCGGAGCGCGAAAGCTCGTGCTCGGCCACAAACTCCAAAATGGCAACATAGGTTTCGGCGCGCTTATGGGCCTCGCCGGCCTCGAAGGTGTAGATGCTTACCTCGTAGCCTGACGCCTCCAGGCTCTGTTTGACAGGCATCTGGTAGAGCGGACCCACATTGGTGTCCGTCACGATGACGGCGCGGGTGCCGCCGGCAGTGGCGCGAACGAGCGGCCCTGCCTGCTCCAGCAAGAAAGTGCCCACGTGAACCTGGTAGGGGCGTGCGGTGTCGATTTCGATGGTAATCGCCATAAGCTATGGTCCTTTCGACCTGGCGTGTTGGGTGGTCTAGTGGGCGCTCTCGTCGTCGAGTGCGCGCTTGATGCGATCGCCCTCGGCAAGGAGATTCTCAAGATAGCGCTGGTCGCGGTCCTTGAGTGCACGGCTATAGGCGCCGAGCGAATCGATCAGATGGTCGATCTCGAAGGCAAGCGCGTCGGCGTCGTCGATCATGAGCTCGGACCACATCTGCGGATTGAGGTGCGCCACGCGGGTGAGGTCGCGGTAGCTGCCGGCCGAAAAGCCGTGGTGGACCTGGGCGGTGGGGCTCTTTACGTAGGCGTTGGACACCACGTGCGCGAGCTGGCTCGTAAAAGCGATCACGCGGTCGTGCTCTGCGGCGGTGGTCACGCTGAACTTGCCAAACCCCAAGGGACGCCCCATCGCGCGCACCTGGCCCAAGAGCTCCAACTTAAGGGCATCGTCTGCCGCGGGAGGACCGAGCACGAGCGGTGCGCCCTGGAACAGGTCGGCGCGGGAGTGCGCGTAGCCCGAGAACTGGGTGCCCGCCATGGGGTGTGCGCCCACAAAGTAAAAGCCGTACTCTCGTGCGAGCTCAAAGGCCTGCTCACACACAATGCCCTTGACGCCCACGGTGTCGATCACCACGGGGCCCATGATGGCTTCGGTGTCGGTAGCGTCGGCGAGCGCCTGGGCGTGCTCCTCGAGCCACTCGATGCATCCTTTAGGATAGCAGGCAAGGACGATGATGTCGCACTCGCCGAGCGTCTCGTCGTTGAGCTCGCCGGCGACGGTACCCATGCTAGCGGCCGTCATTACGTCATCGTCGGGGTCCCAGGCAAGCACGCGGACGCCCGCCTGCGCATAGCCGCGGGCAAAGCTGCCGCCGATCAGGCCCAAGCCGACGATACCGGCGCACTTGGGTCCGCCTTGGTTGACGCGCGCGTTTCTCACCGTACCCATGGCCTACTCCATGGTCTCTTGGCAGACGACCTCGCGGATGGCGCGGATGCGGCGCATCGTGTCGTCGAACTGGTCGGGGGTGAGGGCCTGGGCGCCGTCGGACCAGGCGTGGCTCGGGTCGTCGTGGACCTCGATCTCCAGGCCGTTGGCGCCGCAGGCGGTCGCGGCGAGCGCCATGGGCTCGACATAGCGGGTGTAGCCGGTGGCGTGGCTGGGGTCGGCGACGACGGGCAGGTGCGACAGGTGGTGAAGCACCGGCACGGCGTTGAGGTCGAAGGTGTTGCGGGTACGGGTCTCGAAGGTGCGGATGCCGCGCTCGCACAGGATGACGTTGTCGTTGCCCTCGCTCATGATGTACTCGGCTGCCATGAGCAGCTCGTCGACGGTGCCGGACATGCCGCGCTTGAGCAGGATCGGGGTCTGGGTCTTGCCGACCTCCTTGAGCAGGGGGAAGTTTTGCGCGTTGCGGGCGCCGATCTGCATGACGTCAATCTTTTTATCTAAGAAGACCTGCACGTCACGCGGGTCCATGATCTCGGTGACGATCGGCATGTCGAGCTCGGCGGATGCCTCGCATAGCAGGTCCAGGCCGGCGGGGCCCATGCCCTGGTAGGCGTAAGGGGAGGTGCGGGGCTTGTAGGCGCCACCGCGCAGCATCGTGGCGCCGGCGGCCTTTACGCGGCGTGCGATGCGAATGAGGTTCTCGCCCTCGACGGAGCAGGGGCCGGCGATGACCTGGAACTGGTCGCCGCCGATCTTGACGCCGTGGCCGCAGTCGATGACGGAGTCCTCGGGGTGGAACTTGCGGTTGGCACGCTTAAAAGGCTCGGAGACGCGCTGCACGCGCTCGACGACATCCATGGACTCGAGCAGGAACGGGTCGATCTTGGTCGTATCGCCCACCAGGCCGATGATGGTCTCGTTCTCGCCGCGCGAGACGTCGGTCTTGAGACCCTTCTTCTCAATCCAGCTGACGATATGGCCGACGGCCTCGTCGCTGGCGCTCTGCTTTAAAATTGCAATCATGGTGTGCCTCTCACCTCGATGGATAACTTTTGCAAAAACGGCCCGCATCGCGAGCCGTGCATATATGGTGCATGTGAGTTTATACTAATTGTTTCACTTTTGCGTTCTAAAGTGAGCCTTTGCGCCGTGTCTCCCACGTAATTGCAAAGCTTTTTCTAGTCTTTTGTTAGCCCGTGGCGCACTTGGGTATAATGCCAACCGTTCGCCCTATTAGCTCAGGGGATTAGAGCGTCTGCCTCCGGAGCAGAAGGCCGTTGGTTCGAATCCAACATGGGGCACCATCGAACGTAAGACCGTCCGAACCTCGCATGGTCCGGGCGGTTTTCTTATACCGACGCGACGTGATGGGACGTGGTATGGCAGCAACGGATATCGAGCGCGGGCTTTCGACCGCCGAGGTCGAGGAGCGCATCGCCGCCGGTAAGATCAACCGCAACATGGAGCTCAAGACCAAATCGGTCCGCGAACTCATTATCGAAAACCTCTGCACGCTGTTCAACTTGATCAACGCGGTCTTGGCGATTTTGGTGTTGCTGACCGGTTCGTTTAAGAACCTGACGTTCTTGTTCGTGGTGTTTTTGAATACGGCTATCGGCGTCATCCAGTCCATGCGCTCCAAGAAGATGGTCGATAAGCTTACGCTGCTGACCTCCAAGAAGGCCATCGCGGTGCGCGATGGTGCCGAGGTGGAGCTCGACTTGGATCAGATCGTGCTCGACGACATTATTCGCCTGGGGCGCGGTGACCAGATTCCGGCCGACGCCGTTGTGGTATCGGGCGAGGCGCTCGTTAACGAGAGCCTGCTGACGGGCGAGAGCGATCTCATTAAAAAGCAGCCCGGCTCCGAGCTCATGAGCGGCAGCTTTATCGACTCGGGCCTGCTGCGCGCCCGCGTGATCCATGTTGGCGCCGACAACTACGTGGCAAAGATCAACAACGAGGCCAAGTACGTAAAAAAGGTCAATTCCGAGATCATGAACGCGCTCAACGCCATCGTGCGCTTCGCGAGCATCATCATGATTCCGCTTGGTCTGGCGCTCTTTGCCTCGAGCGTGAGCGAGCTGTGGGATGCTGCCGGTACGCCGGGCGATAGTGCGCTTTCGTGGTGCTTTTCCGAGCTGCTTGCCGGCCGCGTGCCTTCGTCGGCGCTGCTGTCCACGGTGGGCGCTCTTTTGGGCATGATTCCGCAGGGCCTGGTACTGCTGACCTCGTCGGTGCTTGCCATCGCCACGGTGCGTCTGGCGCGCCGTAAGGTACTCGCGCAGCAGCTCTACTGCATCGAGACGCTCGCGCGCGTCGACGTGCTGTGCTTGGACAAGACGGGCACCATCACGTCGGGTCGCATGGAGGTCGAGGGCACCTATCCGTTGCCGATTGAGGGCGCTGACGTGGGCGCGGGGGAGAGCGAGGCGTCTGTCCCCGTCGAGACCACAGTCCTCGATTTTGCGCTCGCCAACGTGGCGCGTGCCACCTCGGCAGACGCCAACGAGACCTGTCAGGCGCTGCTCAACTATTACGCCGACCGCTCGGTCGAGGTGTCCGAGCCGCTGGCGGTCATTCCGTTCTCGTCGTCCAAAAAGTGGAGCGGCGCCTCGTTTGCGCAGGGCTCCTATGTGATGGGCGCAGCGCAATTTGTACTTTCGGAGCGCGTCTTTGCGCAGGTCGAGAACCGTGTGGCCGAGCTCGCCGACACCTGCCGCGTGCTTGTTGTGGCCCGTGTTGACGGCTTTACGCCCGATGGCGATATGGTGGGCGAGGCCGAGCCCGTGGGCTTTGTGACCATTCGCGACGAGATCCGCTCCTCGGCCGCCGAGACCATCGGCTACTTTAACGAGCAGGGCGTGACCCTCAACGTGATCAGCGGCGACGACCCGCGCACGGTGTCGTCGATCGCGCGCGTGGTGGGCGTTCCGGGGGCCGATGCCTACGTCGACGCCACGACGCTCGATACGCCGTCCAAGATCGACGCGGCAGTGGATCGCTACCACGTCTTTGGTCGCGTGACCCCGCAGCAGAAGCGCGAGCTCGTGCAGGCGCTCAAGCGTCGCGACCATACCGTTGCCATGACGGGCGACGGCGTCAACGACGTGCTGGCGCTCAAGGAGGCCGACTGCTCCGTGGCCATGGCCGCCGGTTCCGATGCTGCGCGCAACGTGGCCGAGATCGTGCTGGTCGACAACGATTTTGCCTCGATGCCCGCCGTGGTGGCCGAGGGTCGTCGTTCCATCAACAACCTGCAGCGCTCTGCGGCGCTGTTTCTGACCAAGACGCTGTTTTCGATGGGCTTGGCGGCGCTGTGTATCGCGTTTCCGCCGTATCCCTTCGAGCCGATTCAGATGACACTCATTAACTTCTTCTGCATCGGCGCGCCGGGCTTTGTGCTTGGTCTGGAGCCCAATAATGCCCGCGTGAAGGGGTCATTCTTGACCAACGTGCTCAAGCGTGCGCTGCCAGCGTCGCTGGCGGTCATTATGGCCGCGGCGCTCGATATCTTTGTGGCGCGCGTGTTCGGCTTTAACCAGCTTACCCTTTCGACTATGTGCCTGCTTACGTCGTGCGCGGCGAGTGTGAGCCTGATCTGGCGTATCTCGCAGCCGCTCACTCCCTTGCGCGTGGTGCTCTTTGTGTTTGTTGTCGTCGGCATCCTGGCGGGCGTTATCGGATTCCCGGAGCTGCTGTCCATCGCCAACCTGTCGATGGGCGAGGCGGTTATCTTGCTGGCAATCGTCGTCTTTACCTGCACGGTGTTCTTTAAGCTCGCCACGATGATGGATTCGCTCAAGCCGCGTCGTCGTCATGCCGCAACTGGCTTTGGCCGCGGCGTTCGCGTTCGCCTGGGTCGTGGTGGCGGCAAGGTGAGCTCGACGGGATCGACCGCCCAGCGTTTTGCCAAGCGCGTTGCCGCCGATGTGGCGCAGCGCCGTGAGGAGCGCACCGCTCGCGAGGCCGAGGCCCGCGCACTTGAGGGCGTGGCCCAGGCCCAGCCCAAGAAAAAGAAGAGTACCGGAGCCAAGCGCTCTCGCGTGACCAAGTCCGCCCAAGGCATCAAAGTCTCGATGCCAAGCAAAAAGAAGAAGTAACTACGCGCCCTGCCGATGTTGAATTGGTGCCTTGCTCCTGTGGGGCCGTGGCGATGTTATGCTCTAACCTCGATTGTTTGAATTGCTTCGAAAAGAGGATGCCGTGATCTGCCCGCATTGCCTTAAGACTATCGAGGACGGCGCCTCGTTCTGCCCCTACTGCAACGCCTATGTGGGTCCGGGCGATGGTCCCGAGCACACCGAGTTCGTGTTCTGTGAGGGCTGCGGTGCCCGTCTTTCTCCGCACGATCGTACGTGTCCCAAATGCGGACGCCCCGCTCCGGGTATCCTCTCCGAGGACGCGGCCGCATCCGACCTGGCAGCGGGCCGCACGGCGGGCTTTCCGCGCCTAACGCAAGAGCAGATCGATACCGAGGTGCCGCATGCGCCAGCCTCTGCCGCTGCGGTGCTCTCAGACGCCGCCGACCCCAATGAGACCTGCGTGCTGCCGGCTTTCGATAAGGATTTCGGTATCCCCAAGGTCGATATTCCCATGCCCGTTTCCCTGCATGACGATGCTCAAAAACCCAAGCGCAAGGTGCATCCCGACGAGGACGCCTATCACAAGCACAAGCGTCATATCCCCAAGCCGCTCATTTTCATCGCGGTCCTTGCTGTCGTTTGCGGCGGTGCCTATTGGTTCGTGACGACCGATCCCATGGGTGTCATGCCTGGCTTCTACGACCAGTTTGGCCAAGCTGCACAAACCACCTTCCCCACGCGCCAAAAGGGCGAGGCGACTGGGGACGATACCAAGCAAGACGATTCTGCCGAGGTGGTCCAGGAAGAAACCGTGCTCACCGATGATCAGCTCTATTCCAGGCTCGACGGTCTGTATCAGACCATCGTGTCCTACGGTGACGAGGACCAGATCGGCGAGGTCATCGATTCCTTTAACAACGGCTATCTCCGATCGCCGCTGTCCACCCGTCAGGAGCTGTCGCAGAGTGCCTACGCCCTGCGCGACCAGATCAAAAAGACGCAAGATGAGCTCAACAACCTTAAGTATCAGGACGATACGGTCTATACGGATGACATCGCCCACTTAAAGCAGCTTGCCGAGTGGATGTATGAGCGCGTCGACGTGATCTGCCAGAGCTGGGATATCTCGCTGGCCATTCCCGATGGCGAGTCGATGAGTTCCCACCAAAGCGAGATCCTGGCGCCCATCGCACAGGGCGGCAACAGCGCGCTGAATCAGTACGACGCCAACGTGGGCTCCTGGAAGCCGCAGCAGCGTTCCTAAAATTAGTTCGCCATAGTCGGCATAACCTACGTGCGCAATTGATGTAAGCGCATGCTTATTGCTACAATTCGTACAAATATGCTTTAAACGCACGAGGAAGGAACCACATGTTTGGGTTTAAGAAAGAGCTCTACACGCCCGAGTATCAGCTTGCCGGCGACGAGTGCGCCGTTATCGAGACGTCGAAGGGTACCATCAAGGTCAAGTTTGACGGCGAGGGCGCTCCCATTCATGTCGCGAACTTCTGCGAGCTTTCCACGATGGGTTTCTATGATGGCCTTAAGTTCCATCGCTATGTGCCCGGCTTTGTCATTCAGGGCGGCGACCCCAATACCCGCGATATGTCCGGCGCCGACGTCGCTGCCGGTCTTGAGGGCCCCGACGGCATGCCCGGTACCGGCGGCCCCGGCTACTGCATCAAGGGCGAGTTTGCCACCAATCCGCGTAACAGCCATGTCGATGGCGCCCTTGCCATGGCACGCTCCATGGACCCCGATTCCGCGGGTTCGCAGTTCTACTTCTGCCTGGGCGCCCAGCATAACCTCGATTCCGGTTACACCGTCTTTGGTACCACGGTCGAGGGTCTCGATGTGATTTCGCAGCTGCGTGCCGGCGACGAGATCGTCCATGTCGAGATCGTTCACGAGTAAAGGGGACTTCCTTGAATAGCCAGCTGATCCAACAGGGCCGCGCTGCTTACCGCGCGGGTGATTTTTCCGCTGCAGCCCAGATGCTTGGGGCGGCAAAAACTCCCGATGAGATTATGGGCGAGGCCGATCACCTTCGTGGTAACGCCTTGATGCACCTGGGCATGTATGCCGAGGCCGCCGAGGCCTATGCCGCCGCCCTCAACGACGGCACCTACGGCAAGCGCGGCGCACTGCTCACCAACCGCGGAAAGGCGCTCGCCGCCGTGGGCGACTACACGACGGCCGCCCAGGCGTTCTCTGCTGCTACGCAGGATGCTTCCTATGCCACGCCGTTCAAGGCCTATCTGGGCTTGGGTAACGCGCTGTTCCAGTCGGGCGACTATGCCAACGCGGGTACTGCCTTCCGTCAGGCCGCCATCGACGGCGCCAATCCGGCCCCTGCCGCCGCACTCGGCGAGCTCGGTCGTTGCTTCATTAAGCTCGGCCGTCCGGCGGATGCCGTGGAGACCTACCGCACGGCTATCGACTTTGCCGGTCCCCGCGACGACACGCGCGCGCTCAACGCTGGCATGGGTCAGGCGCTTTCTGCCGCCGGCCGTCCCTCCGACGCACTCGACGCCTTTAACGCCGCTACTGCCGATGGCATCTACCAGCTCACCTCCGAGCAGGCCGATGAGCTTGCCCGCGTGCACGATTCGCTTGCCGCGCTGTCTGCCCAGACGGCTATGGCCACGGCTCCGGCGCCCGCGATGGACGCTCCTGCCGTCGATCCGCTCGATCCTACGGGCGCGACCGGTCAGTTTATGCCCGATCCCTCGGACACCGGCTTCTTTACACTGTCCGAGTCCGAGATGGTCCAGCAGGACCGTCAGGACCGTAAGCAGGCCAAGGTCCGTCGTCGCCATCGCCACACGGGTCTCAAGGTCTTCATTGTGCTGCTTCTGCTCATTTTGATCGCCGCGGGCGGTCTGGGCTTTGCCTACACGCGCGGCTTTGGCTTCCCGTCCCAGGAGTCTGTCGTTACCGATTTGTTCCAGGCTGCCGGCGACGGTGACACCGCAAAGGCCGAGTCTTGCCTGGCCTCGAGCCTGTCCGAGGACGCCAAGTCGATGATCATCTCCTCGATTCCGCAGGGTGCCACCGTGTCCGTCGAGGGCATGGATCAGTCCATGACCGAGACGACCGCCAAGGTTAAGGCATCGCTGTCCAAGGGCGGCGAGCAGGAGTACACCGTCAAATTTGTGCGCTCCGACAACCATATCGGCTGGGCCGTTTCCTCGCTCGATATGGATTTCTCGGCTGCTGACAACCAGTAGTGACCTTATGGGATTTAGCTTTGCCCGGCGCTTCACCGCAAGTGAGGTGCCGGGCTTGCGCTAGTATGATGAGCTAGTAGTTTTCCAGCAATCATCCAACACATCAGGAGTTGCGTTGTTTTCTTTGATGGATATGTTCTTCGGTAGCTATGCGGGCGATCTTGCCATCGACCTCGGCACCGCAAATACGCTTGTCTCCGTGCGTGGCAAGGGCATCGTCATTCGCGAGCCCTCTGTTGTCGCCATCGACAAGAACGACGAGCGCATCCTCGCGGTCGGTATCGAGGCAAAGCGCATGCTCGGCCGTACGCCCGGCAACATCGTGGCCGTTCGTCCCCTGAAGGACGGCGTCATCGCCGACTTCGATGTTACCGAGGCCATGCTCCGTTACTTTATCGACAAGGCGTCTGAGAAGCGCTATCCGTGGACCCCGCGTCCGCGCGTTGTCGTCTGCGTTCCCTCCGGTGTCACGTCGGTCGAGAAGCGTGCCGTCTTTGAGGCCACGATCCAGGCCGGCGCCCGCCAGGCCTATCTGATCGAGGAGCCCATGGCCGCCGCTATCGGCGCCGACCTGCCCGTCGAGGAACCCACCGGCTCCATGGTCATCGACATCGGTGGCGGTACCACCGAGGTTGCCGTTATCGCTATGGGTGGCATCGTCGTCTCGCAGTCCATCCGTATTGCCGGCGACGAGTTCGATCAGGCCATCCTCACGCACGTTCGCGATGCCTACAACTTGGCCATCGGCGAGCGTACGGCAGAGGACATCAAGATCAAGGTCGGCTCCGCCGTGCCGCTCAAGGACGAGCTCGATGTCGAGGTCAACGGCCGTGACGTGATCACGGGCCTGCCCAAGACCGTGCGCATCGAGAGCGAGGAGATCCGTCGCGCGCTCAACAAGCCGCTCGACGAGATGGCCAAGGCCGTTAAGGACGCCCTCGATGCCACGCCGCCCGATCTTGCCTCTGACCTTATGTACTACGGCATTTTGCTGACCGGTGGCGGCGCGCTGCTGCGCGGTCTCGACGTGCGCCTGCGCGATGAGACCGGTGTTTCGGTCAACGTCAGCCCCACGGCGCTCGATAACGTCGTTAACGGCTGTGCCCGCGTGCTCGAGGCCAATGCGTTTGATGGCGGCTTCGTCCAGACCAATGCTTAATTTCCAAAAGGTGGATTCCATTTGGCACGATCTTCGGGTTTCTCCACAAATCTGAATACCAAGCGACAATCAACGGGTATGCGCCCGTTGATTGTTTTCAGCCTGATTTCGGTGTTGCTGCTCACGTTTTACATCCGCGAGGGCGAGGCGGGACCGATTCATGCCGTGCGTTCGGGCGTAACGACGATTACCTCGCCGGTGCGCTTTGTGGGTTCGGCTGTGGCGGCTCCCTTCAATGCGATCGGCAACGTGTTCTCTAACCTTACGGCGTCGCAGGACACGCTTGACGAGCTTAAGAAGCAAAACGAGGAACTGACCTCTAAGGTTGCTGAGCTCTCCGAGGCTCAAAAGACCGCTGAGCGTCTGGAGGGGCTGGTCGGCCTGCAGTCGACCTACAACCTCAAATCGACCGCTGCTCGTATCGTTGGTGCCTCTGGCGATGCCTGGACCTCGACCGTTACCATCGACAAGGGCTCTGCCGACGGCCTTACCATCAACATGCCCGTGACGAGTTCTGCCGGTGTTATCGGCCAGATTATCGAGGTATCGGCCAAAACGTCGACCGTGCGCTTGATTGGCGACGAGAACTCGGGCGTGTCCGCCATGGTGCAGGACACGCGCGCCCAGGGCATGCTGCAGGGTCAGGCTGACGGCACGCTGCGTCTTGAGTACGTGAGCGTCGACTCCGATGTTAAGGTTGGCGACATCATCGTGACCTCGGGCATCGGTGGCGTGTTCCCCAAGGGTCTACCGCTCGGCACCGTCTCGTCGGTTGAGAAATCGGCAAACGATGTGTACTACACCATTGTGGTGCGCGCTCAGACGACGGCCGAGAACAACGAGGAAGTGCTGGTCATTACCTCGCTGACCGACGAACAGTCGGCCTCGGATGAGGACGTGAGCACGGCCAACAGCACGCCGCAGGGAACGTCGCGCGATGCTGCGACCAAGACGAAGGACGAGAGCTCGGATGACAGTTCCGACACGTCCGAGACGACCGATTCCGGCTCGAGCGAATAGGGGGCATGTCCATGGATCTACACGAGCAGGGGATGAGCTCCCGCACGTTTGTGATCGCCGCCATTGTGTGCGTGCTGCTGCAGGCAGGCCTGGCACCGCAGATCTCCATTGCGGGCGGTCGCGTCAACTTCATGATTATCCTGGTGTGCCTAAGCGTGTTCTCGGGCGACCCGACCCGTGCCGTCGTGTGCGGTTTTTGCAGCGGCTTGTTCTATGACCTGTCCGCTGCCGTGCCGGTGGGCGTTATGTCGCTTCTGCTGACCGTGGGTTCTTTTGCCCTGGTGCACAGCGCCGTCGGTCAGACGGGCGGTACCCCGAGTGCGCGCGGCGTCACTGTGGGCGCCTTTGCGCTCGTCATTAATGTGATCTACAGCATCATCTTGCTGTTTATGGGTTTGGAGACGAGCTTTGTCGTGGCGATCTTCGGCCCTGCGCTGCCGTCCTCGATCCTGACGGGTCTGGTTGCCATTCCGTTTTTGATGTCCGGCGTCGTGCCGCAGTCCGGCTATGGATTCTCCGCACGTGGCGGACGCCAGGCGGGTATGCGCTTTAAGCCCAAGACCCGCAAGCTCAAATAGGGGAGGCCCGTAGATGTCTTCCCAGTTGACGGTTATTATCGCCGGTATCGTGCTGGTTGTGGCCATCGTGGTCGCGCTGGTCATCATGCGTCGCGGCGATTCCCGTTTTACCTACGATACGCAGCATGGAACGGCCCCGCGCGCCACCGAGGGCGAGGGCAATACCGCGGCGACCGCCTTTAAGGGCCGCTTTTCCATCCTCACCACGGGTGTGGGCGCGATGTTTGCGGCGCTCGCCGTCAAGCTGTGGGGCATGCAGATGGTCTCGTCGGACTATTACGAGAAACAGGCCAATAGTAATCAGACTCGCACCGTTACAACACCCGCTGTGCGCGGTCGCATCCTCGACCGCAATGGCGTGGCGCTTGTCCAGAACCGTCCCTCACTGGCTGTCGTGGCCTACCGCGACCTTGCCGAGGATGAGGTTCTGGTTCGCCATCTTGCCAACGTGCTTGGAATGCCTTACGTGGCGGTCCTTCGCAATATTCAGGACAATACAGAGGGCGCCCAGAGCCTGCATACCATCGCGACGGACGTCCGTCGCTCCACGGTTGCCTATATTCAGGAGCATGCCGGCGAGTTCCCGGGCGTCAAGATTGCCGAGCGTACCGAGCGCCAGTATCCATATGGCGAGACGGCATGTCATATCTTGGGCTATACCGGCACCATTACCTCCGAGCAGCTCGAGGCCCAGAATAAGAAAACCTCTGGCGATGATGATGCTTCTGCTGGCAAGATTACGTACCAGTCGGGCGATATCGTGGGCCAGGCGGGCGTTGAGAGCTACTACGAAAACCTGCTGCAGGGTATTCGTGGCGAGCAGACCGTCAAGGTCGATGCCTCGGGCAATGTGACCGGTCAGGCCGGCGCCGTGCCCGCGAAGGCCGGCTCCGACATTAAGCTCACGCTCGACCTTAAGATCCAGCAGGCCTGTGAGACGGCGCTGGCGAGCGCTATCGAGCTTGCCAAGACCACTGGCTACAGCAATGCCGGCAACGGCGCTGTGGTGTGTCTCGATCCCAACAATGGCGAGATCTTGGGCATGGCGAGCGAGCCCAAGTTCGATCCGTCCGTCTTTATCGGTGGCGTCTCAAACGACGTGTGGACCGAGCTCAATGATGACAAGGGTTCGCACCCGCTGCTCAACCGCGCCATTAGCGGACAGTACATGTCGGCCTCGACCATCAAGCCGCTCTCGGCGCTGGCCGGTCTTGAGTTTGGAACCTACACTTCAACGCAGACAACCAACTGCACGGGCTATTGGACGGGCCTGGGCAAGGCTTGGGGCAAGCGCTGCTGGCTGACGTCTGGCCACGGCACCATGACGCTGCAGTCGGGTATCGCCAACTCGTGCGACCCTGTCTTCTACGACATGGGCAAGGCGTTCTTTTATGACGAGCAACATCCCGAGGGCCTGCAGGAGGTCTTTCGTCGCTGGGGTCTAGGCAAGACCTGCGGTATCGATCTGCCGAGTGAGGGCTCGGGCCGTATTCCCGATGCCGAGTGGAAAGAGTCGTACTTCACCGACGCCTCTGCCGAGGACCGCAAGTGGAATGCCGGCGATATGACCAACATTGCCATCGGCCAGGGCGACATCCTGGTGACGCCCCTGCAGATGGCGTGCGCCTATATGGGTCTTGCCAACGGCGGCAAACAGTACGTGCCTCACGTGTTTTTGTCTGCCGTGTCGCGCGATGGCGACGGCGATGCCTATAAGTACAACGGCAAGGGCAAGAAGAAGCGCCTGGAGGCCAAGATCAACAGCGATTCGGATTTGGCTCTTGTTTGCAACGGCATGCACGATGTGATTTACACGGCATCGACGTCCCTGGCGGCTCACTTTGGCACCCTGACGCCGCAGGTATACGGCAAGTCGGGCACGGGCGAGAAAAGCGGCGAGGACGAATATGCGTGGTTCTGCGCCTATGCACCGGCCGATGATCCCAAGTATGTCATCGCTACTGTCCTGGAGCAGGGCGGCGGCGGCTCAGATACCGCGATGCATGTCGTGCGCGACGTGCTCGGCGTGATTTATGACGAGCCCGATACCTCTTCGGCCTCGGGCGATTCTTCGGTTCGATAGGAGGTTGCGATGGATTTTTCTCCGGCGGATCTGTTCCGTTCAACCAAGGCCGGCTCTCGCAGCAGCCTGGACCGTGTCAACAAGCAACTTTCGGCCTCGCGCGGCACGTTTCGCCATAAGGTGCATATCGGTGTGCTCGTGGCTACTGTGGCGCTCGTCGCCTACGGTGTCATCATTATCTGGTCGGCTTCGCAGTTTAAGGCCGATGCTTCGTTCTCGCGCCATTTGCTGGGAATTGGCATCGGAGCGGTGCTGGCGGTGCTCGTCTGGCGAACCGACCTGCGCGGTATTTCCAATTTCTCGACGGCGTTGCTCGTCATCGACCTGATCGTGATCTTCTCGCCCAAGATTCCGGGTCTGTCCTATACGGGCGGTCTGGGCATGACGGGCTGGATCAAGATTCCCGGTATCGGCTTGACGTTCCAGCCGGTTGAGCTTGCCAAGCTCATCACCATCTTCTTTATTGCTACGCTTGGCTCGCAGTATAACGGTCGCATCGATACCGTTCGCGACTACGTCAAGCTCTGCGGCATGCTGTCCATTCCGTTTTTGGCCGTCGTTGCCATGGGTGACCTGGGCTCGGGCCTGGTCGTGC
>DBGBLM010000149.1:0-16343 GCA_048448865.1 Collinsella sp. | reverse complement strand
CCCGCCGGTTCGACCGGCGCGCCACGGGTCAAGATGCACTAGGCCTGGACGAAGTCCGGGCCCGCGCCTTTAGACGCGAGCCCGGGGCCCGTGGGTTATACCCTAAGAGCAAACCACCCTTTTTAAGGGTGGTTCTGATTTATTGTTATTTCGGGACCGTGTTTTCGGTCCAATTCTCGGCCTCTCAAACAAAATCTCGATCCGTAACATCTAGACCCGATTTGGGCGGCTAGGTGTTACAGATCGAGATGTACCGGTGGGCTGGGCCCCGTTTGTCTAAATCTGTAACACGAGGGACGGTTTTTGCCGAGTAACCGTTACAGATTGAGATTTTCTAGCAGGCGGGTTTGGTTTGTCTCGATCTGTAACAGATAGGGGCCAAAAGTGGGCCTAGCTGTTACAGATCTAGATTGTTGAGGATGGGCCGAGAGGAATGTCTCGATCTGTAACAGTAAGACCCGGTTTTGCCGAGTAACTGTTACAGATTGAGACAAACTGACGGGCCGTCCCGTCCCATCCACCTGCTGCCACCTGATATTCGCCGATTTCCGTTGTGCCGCCATGCCCCCATGCCATATCCTCTAGACAACTACGCGGCATCATCGCCGCCGCGCCTACAAGAGAGGAATGTCCATGACCGCACCTGCATCCAAGCTGCTCCAGCCCATTACGGTTGGCCCCCTTGAGCTCAAGAACCGCATTATGTTCCCGCCGCTGACCACCGGCTACGAGGAGCGCGACGGCTCCATTGGCGAGCGCAGCCTGGCTTTTTACGAGCGCCTGGCCCGTGGCGGCGTGAGCTACATCGTCATCGGCGACGTCGCTCCCGTCATGACCGCAAGCCCCACGCCCAAGCTGGCGACCGACGCCCAGATCCCCACGTTTAAGGCCCTGGCCGACGCCGTCCACAAGCACGGCGCCAAGGTCGCGCTGCAGTTGTTCCACCCCGAGTACGACGTGCCCGGTGTCGGCCGCATGGTCATGGGATCCATGGCTGCCGCCAAGGCCGCGCAGGAGGCCAAGGCCGCCGGTGACGAGGAGACCTTTGCCGCCAAGATGGCCGAGTCCAACGAGATTCGCAACCAGGCCTACGCCAAGCTGCACCACGATATGCAGCACTTTGTGAACGAGGCGAGCGTAGAGCAGCTCACCCAGATCAAGGAGGCCATTGCTGCCTCGGCCGCTCGCGCGCAGCAGGCCGGGATCGACGCCATCGAGGTCCACGGCGACCGCCTGGTGGGTTCGCTGTGCTCGGCCATCCTCAACCAGCGCACCGACGAGTACGGTGGTTCGTTCGAGAACCGCGTTCGCTACGCGCTGGAGGTCGTCGCTGCCATTAAGGAAGCCGCGCCGCAGCTGATGGTGGAGTACAAGCTCCCCGTGATCATGGAGAACCCCGACGGCACGCCGCGCGGCAAGGGCGGCCTGCAGCCCGACGAGGCCTGTGAGTTCGCCAAGCTGCTCGAGGGCGCGGGCATCGACATGATCCAGGTCGCGCAGGCCAACCACACCGGCAACATGGGAGACACCATTCCGCCCATGGGCGCCATGCCCTACAACTGGACGCTGCCCGTGGCCGAGCGCGTCAAGGCCTTGGTCTCCGTGCCGGTGGCAACCGTCGGCCGCGTTGTCTCGGTCGAGGCCGGCGAGAAGATTCTGGAAGACGGCGCGGCCGACATCATCGCGTACGGCCGTTCGCTCATGTGCGACCCCGACATTGCGCTGAAAGCTGCCACGGGTGAGCCCATCCGCGAGTGCCTCAACTGCAACAAGGGCTGCGTCGACGCGATTCAAAACCGCAAGTACATCTCGTGCGTGCTCAACGCCGAGAACGGCGACGAGGCGACCATCGCCATCAAGCCGGGCGAGGGCGACAAGAAGATCGCCGTGGTGGGCGGCGGTATTGCTGGCTTGGAGGCCGCGCGCGTGGCGGCCAAGCGCAGCTACGATGTGACCGTTTACGAGGCGAGCGATCATCTGGGCGGCCAGATTGTGCTGGCGGCCGCGCCTCCGCGCAAGGACGAGATTATGCGCTCGGTCGAGTACTACGAGAAGATTCTGCCTGGCCTGGGCGTGAAGGTTGAGCTCAACCATGTCGCTACCGCTGAGGACCTCAACGCCGCCGACGCTGCGATTGTTGCCGTGGGCGCGCACGACGTGGTCATCCCCGTTCCGGGTGCCGACTCGGAGAAGGTCGTCTCGAGCTGGGACGTGCTGGCCGGCAAGGTGGAGCTCAGCGGGCGCGTCGCCGTCATTGGCGGTGGCCTGGTGGGCACCGAGACTGCCGAGTACCTGCTGCAGCACGGCTGCGAGGTGGCGATCGTGGAGATGCTCGACAAGATTGCCGCGGGCGAGTCCGAGACCATTCTGCCACTGATCATGAGCGACTTTGCAGAGCACAACGTGGAGCAGCACGTGAAGACCCGCCTGACCGCCATTACCGACGAGGGCGTGGAGGCTGTGCGTACCGCCGAAGACGGCGCCGAGGAGCCGGTGAAGATCGCCTGCGATTACGTGGTGATGGCCGTGGGTTCCAAGGCCAACATGTTTGACCTGGACGGCGTAACGGTGCCCGTGACCTGCGTGGGCGACTGCTCGGGCGAGCGCACCGCCGACATTGCCAGCGCCATCCGCACGGCATATCACGCGGCCAACGAGCTGTAGTTAACTTCGCGGCCAGGCGGGGCGGTAGCACGGATCCGTTTCGCCCGACTGCGTCCCGTCGGGTGTCAATCGGTGCGGGGCCTGCAAGCGCAGCAGGTCCCGCCCTTTTGTTTTGCTCCGGTGGATGGCAATGCGCGGTAATCATGAGGAGTGAGGACGTCTACTGCCTTGCAGATTACTCAAAATTATTGGGGGAGGGGTTAATAACTATATCTTCTATACCAAAGGACATAAAGAGATGCCAATTTTGTTGACAAGCGAATGACGATTAGCTGCGAGTCAGCTACCAGCGTAAATAATCGATAAAGAAATGTCGTAATTTGGTGCCAAATGCCCAGATAACGCCGCGTCTACTTTAATTAACTGCTTTGAGCAAACAGTAAAATGCTACTATCTAACTTGCACGTAAGAAGGCAGATTAACGGTTAAGGCTAAGAAGTGGCAGGTATGTCGGAAGCAACTAGGACTCGCACGCATGCGCCCGAGGTTAGGCAGCGCGCCGTCGAGATCCTCCAAGAGGGGGTCGGCCATCGCGCCCTCGCTGCGGAGCTTGGCATTCCCCAGGCCACGGCTCGTCAGTGGGCCCGCGCGTATGCCGTGGGCGGTGCCGACGCCGTTCTCAATGCCGGTTCGCATCATCACACCTATTCGTACGAAGTTAAGCTCGCCGTGGTTAAGGATCGCTTGGAAAACGGCTTAACGGTTCGCGAGGCCATGATCAAGCACAAGATTCCCAGCGAGTCTTCGGTCAAGGCTTGGTGCCGTCAGTACCGCGAGAGCGGTGAGTCCGCACTGGTCGATAAGCCGCGCGGTCGCAAGCCGCGCGTTAAAAAGGCGGAATAGCAAACGGGATGGTGCGCCCACAGGGGCGCATTTTTCTTGCCGCCCCTCTGCTCCAAAGCGGACGTGCCCTTGCCCCGTACGCCTAAAACTCCCCAGTTGACCGAAAACCTGCCACTGCAACCCCGTAATTGAGCTATAACGTTAAACAATTGCAGCGTTTTTGCATGGGGGAGTGATGGTATGACGCTACTGTATTTCCTTACCCTGTTTCCGCTGGTACCGGCGCTGGGCATGCTGTTCGCGCGCGGCGACCGCGCCCGCGATGCGGTGGGGCTCATAGGTTCCGGCATTATTATGGCGGCGACAGTTGTAGTCGCCGTCATGTTTTTTGGCGCGGGTCCGCAGAGCTTTGAGGTTGCCCCCGGCACCTCGCATGTGCTCTCGATCATCAGCTCCGTCATCGATGTAATTCTGTGCGCCGTCATCCTGTACAACGCGTACAAATATAGGAACGCGCTCACCATGGTGCTCGGCATAGTCCAGCTGGTGGGCTCGCTCGCCTTTGCAGCCATGACGCTGCCCGCGGCCGAAGCCGTCACGGCGACGCCGCTCTACCTGGACTACATGAGTGTGATCATGGTCCTCGCCGTCGGTATCGTCGGCAGCCTAATCTGCGTGTATGCCCTGGGCTACATGAAGGACTTCCAGGCCCATGACGAGCACGAGGCTGCGCTGCGCGGGCAGACCGCGCCCGACCGTCGCCCGCAGTTCCTGGCGCTTATGTTCCTGTTCCTTTCAGCCATGTTCGTCATCGTGACGAGCGACAACCTCGAGTGGCTGTTCTGCGGCTGGGAAATCACCACCGTGTGCTCGTTCCTCATGATTGGCTACACGCGCACGCCCGAGGCCATCAAGAACGCCTTTACCCAGATCATCCTCAACATGCTGGGCGGTATCGCGTTTTTGGCCGGACTCATGTATCTGCACGTCAACGGCATGCCGCTGACCATCTCGGGCATGATCGAGCTTTCCGGCGCCGGAACCGCGCAGTCCGCACTGCTGGTGATGCCGGTCATCCTGTTGTCGCTTGCCGCACTTACCAAGGCCGCACAGATGCCGTTCCACACTTGGCTGTTGGGTGCCATGGTTGCCCCCACGCCCACGAGCGCCCTGCTGCACTCGTCAACCATGGTCAAAGCCGGCGTGTTCCTGATGGTCAAGCTGAGCCCGCTCTATGCCATCTATCCCGTGACCGGCTTTATGGTCACGAGTGTGGGTGCCATCACGTTTTTGCTCGCTGCCCTCATGGCCATCTCGCAGAGCAACGCCAAACGCGTGCTCGCGTACTCCACCATCTCCAACCTGGGCCTCATCAGTGCCTGCTTGGGCGTCGGCGCGCCCGAGGCCGTATGGGCGGCCATCTTCCTGATCCTGTTCCATACGGTGGCCAAGTCGCTGCTGTTCCTGTGCGTGGGCACGGCCGAGCATCATATCGGCAGCCGCAATATCGAGGACATGGACGGTATGTTCAGCCGCATGCCGCACCTGACGCGCCTGATGATGCTGGGCATCATGGGCATGTTTGTGGCGCCGTTTGGCATGCTCGTGTCCAAGTGGGGCGCCCTGGTGGCGTTTGCGCAGACCGGCAACGTGCTCATGATCATGGTGCTGGCCTTTGGCTCGGCTGCGACGTTCTTCTTCTGGGGCAAGTGGCTTGCCAAGCTTTCGGGCGTCGACCCCACGGCTCAAAACGTTGAGGTCAATGTCCATAAGACCGAATGGATGGCCCTCAACACCATTGCCGCGCTGCTGATTCTGTGCTGCGTGGCGTTTCCGGTTATCTCGAGCGGTCTGGTGTCGCCTTACTTGGCCATGGTGTTTGGCCGCGTGCCGTACGTTATCGGCAAGGACGCCATGTATCTGATGGTGGTTATCGTGGCGTTTATTGCCGTGGTGCTGCTGACGTCGTTCCGCGTGAGCAATAAGCCGCACGTCAACGTGTACCTTTCGGGCGTGGGAACCGACAAATATCGTCATTTCCGCGGCTCGATGGGACACGAGGTGAAGGCCGAAAAGCGCAATTGGTATTCGGAGGACGCCCTTGGCGAGAAGCGCATTGGCCCCGCAGGTAGCGTCGTGTGCTGCAGCATTATCTTGTTTGCGCTTCTGTGTTGCGCGTGGATTGGGCCCGAGCGGCTTGCCATGAGCGCGCCCTCGGTGCTGCGCGGCAAGTATTTCGAAGGCTCGGGCGTCGTGGGCATTTTTATTGGCACCGTGGCGTTTGCCCTGCTGGCGCCGCTTGTGGGTGGCCTGATCGACGGCGTTGACCGCAAACTTTCGGCCCGTATGCAGGGCCGCGTGGGTCCGTGTCTGCTGCAGCCCTTCTACGACGTTGCCAAGCTGCTGCGCAAGGCCCCCGCCAGCGTAAACACCATGGACGATACCTACATGGCGTGCGCGCTCATCTTCACTGTCGTGGGCGGCGGCATCTTTGTGTCGGGCTCCAACACGCTGCTGTGCGCTTTTATGGTTACCCTCGCCGCGATCTTTGTGGTGTTGGCGTCCGCCTCGACGCAAAGCCCGTTTGCCCAGGTCGGCGCCGACCGTGAGTTGCTGCAGGTTATGAGTTACGAGCCCGCCGTTCTGCTGATGAGCGTGGGCCTGTACCTTGCCACCGACAGCTTCGATTCCATCGCCGTGACGGGGCAGTCGGCCCCCATCATCGTGTACAGCGCACCCATTTTCCTCGCGTTGCTCGCGGTGCTTACCATCAAGCTGCGCAAGTCGCCGTTTGACCTTTCGTACTCGCATCACGCGCATCAGGAGATCGTCCAGGGCGTCGCCACCGAGATGAGCGGCGGCACGCTGGCCAAGATGACCCTTATGCACTGGTGCGAGACCGTGCTGTTTTTGATGTGGGTGGGCATGTTCTTTGTTTGGGACAACCCGGTGAGCTGGGTGGTCGCCCTGGTCGTGATGGCTGCGACGTATTTTGTCGAGGTGCTGATCGACAACACCTTCGCACGCAGCACCTGGCGCAGCTGCTTTAGGCTCGGATGGGGCGTGGCGCTGGTGTTTGGCCTGCTCAACCTTATGCCCATCCTCGTCGATGTGTTTATTTAGGAGGCGGCATCCATGGATCATAAAATGTCGCGCTCGCCGTGGGTTATTCATTACGACGGTTCGAGCTGCAACGGATGCGATATCGAGGTGTTGGCCTCACTCACGCCGCTGTTCGATGCGGAACGCTTTGGCGTGGTCAACACCGGCAACCCCAAGCATGCGGACATCTTTTTGGTGACGGGGTCGGTCAATGCCCAGAACCTGCCTGTCGTGCGCCAGATTTACAACCAGATGCTCGAGCCCAAGTGCGTGGTGGCCTGCGGCATCTGCGCGTGTTCGGGCGGCGTGTTCCGCGATGCCTATAACGTGATCGGCGGCGTGGACCGCGCAATTCCCGTGGATGTGTACGCGCCTGGGTGCGCCATTCGCCCCGAGACCGTGATCGATGCCATCGTGGAGGCGTGCGGCATCCTGGACCAGAAAGAGGCCGTGATGCGCGCCGGTGGCGATCCGCTCACCGTGGGCGGTGCCGCTACCTGGGACGGCGGCGTTGAGCTGGGCGAGGACGGGTTTGTGGCTGCGGCTGAGGCCGGGGCCGGTGTCGACGCAGGCGCGGCTGACGGCGCGCCCGCCGCTGCAAAGGAGGCCGAGTAATGCAAAAGGCAATCTACACCACCGTCGGGATCGATGAACTGTTGCCGCGTGCGCAGGCGCTCAAAGGTACCGGCGCGCGCTTTGTGCAGATGCATGCCGAGCGCTGCGTGGACGACGGATCGTATCGCTTGGTCTATACGTTTATCGACGTTCGTGCTGCTCAGGAGCATATTGCGCAGGACGGCAGCTATGCGATCGAGAACCTGGTGGTTGAGGGCATCGACCAGTACCAGGAGATTCCGTCCATCAGCTCGTACTATCCGGCGGTATTCCCGTTTGAAAACGAGGCGCACGACCTGTTTGGTCTTGCCATCACTGACATGCAGATTGACTTTAAGGGCTTTTTCTACCAGGTCTCGACTGCCGAACCCATGAGCGTTATCACGCCCGAGGTGAAGGCCGCGCGCGAGAAAGCCATGAAGGTGCGTGCCGCCGCCGAGGCCAAGGCGCGCAAGGCCGCTGCCGAGAAGTCCGCCGCGGCTGCGGCTGCCGCAGAGGAGAGCGCTGCGAGTGCCGGCGATGCTTCGGCTGCGGCGAGCGCCCAGCCCGCTGCGGCTGCCGGCTCCGATGCTCAGCACGATGAAACTGCTGCGAAGGCCGCGCTCAAGGCTGCCGAGATGGAGGCAAAGCTCGCCGCCATGGATCCCGAGAAAGCGGCCAAGGTCCGCGCGGCGCTTGCCGCCAAGGTCGCCCGCGACAAGCAGAAAAAGGAGGCGTAAGGTCCATGGCACATCGCTCCGTTATTCCGTTTGGCCCGCAGCACCCGGTGCTGCCCGAGCCGCTTCATCTGGACCTGGTGATCGAGGATGACCGCGTCATCGAGGCAATTCCTCAGATCGGCTTTGTGCACCGCGGGCTCGAGAAGCTCACCGAAAAGCGCGACATGCATCAGTTTGGCTACATCGCCGAGCGCATCTGCGGCATCTGCGCCGTGGGCCACAGCTGCGGCTATGCCAGCGCCTGCGAGCGCATGCTCGGCATCGAGGTGCCTGATCGCGTGCAGTATATCCGCACCATTCTGCACGAGCTTTCGCGCATTCACTCGCATCTGCTGTGGCTGGGTCTGCTCGCCGACGCCTTTGGCTTCGAGGCGCTGTTCTATCGGTCATGGACCCTGCGCGAGCAGATACTCAAGATTTTTGAGAGCACTTGCGGCGGGCGCGTGATTCTGTCGATTAACGAGATCGGCGGCCTTAAGCACGATATCGAGGACTCCGAGCTGGCGGGCATTGTCCAGACGCTCGATGCCATGCGTCCTGACTACGAGGCCCTGGTGCATACGTTTTTGGACGACAACAGCTGCGGCGAGCGCCTGCATGGCGTGGGCATGATTAGCAAGAAAGACGCGCTGGAGCTTTCGATGGTCGGTCCGTTTGGGCGCGCATCGGGCGTGGATTACGACGTGCGCATGTTTGACGACGGTGCCTATGCGGATCTGGCTGCGTTTGAGCCCATCGTTGCTACCGATGGCGATTGCTATGCCCGCTGCCAGGTGCGCTGTGCCGAGGTCACGCAGGCCATGGACATCATTAAGGAGCTTGTGGGCAAGATTCCGCACGACGGTATCGGCGGGCGCACCAAGCTTACACCGGCCGACGGCGCACGCGGCGAGGTTGTGATTGAGCAGCCGCGCGGAGAGGCGTATTACTATGTGCGCGGTAACGGCACCAAGAACCTGGACCGCTTCCGCGTGCGCACGCCGACGTCGCAGAACCTGGCGGGTCTGACACATGCGCTGCAGGGCGTGCTCCTTGCCAACGTGCCCATGATTATCCTGACCATCGACCCCTGCATTAGCTGCACGGAAAGGTAGGCGCGGCATGAGTTTGCTGACATTTGCCAAGACGGCCTTGGGCTCTATGGTCAAGCAGCCGGTAACGGTGTGCTATCCGCAGGAGAAGCTCGCGGCACCCGAGCGCTTGCGCGGGCATATCGTCAACGACATAGACGTGTGTATCTGCTGCGGCATGTGTGCGCGGCGTTGCCCGGCGGGCGCGCTCGCGGTCGATCGCAAGGGTGGAACGTGGTCGATCGACCCGTATGCCTGCGTGGTGTGCGGTGAGTGCATCGAGAGCTGCCCCAAGCACTGCCTGACTATGGACACCGCCCGCACCCCAGTCGCAGCGGACAAGACTCCCACAGTAGGAACCAAGCCGGAATAGCGCTGGAATAGGGGCCGGTGGGGCAAAAATGCCCCACCGGCCCCGCGCTTAAACGCGCGGTTGGGCCGCCACGAACAAAACTATGCCGGATTACGGGGCTGGATTGCGAATCCCCAACCATATCGAAAACCACGATAATAAAACCGCAGGTAGATTGCTTACTGTTTTTCAAAAATAGGGGATATGGATGAGGGCCCCGACTTCAGCCCCGTAATCCGACATAGTTTTGAAATGCCACCATATCGGTGACAGCCCTTGAGCCCCCGGGGACGGAGGAAAACGGATCATTTTGGCCTCGCGAGGACATCCGCGTGACCCGTTCGCCATGAAATGGGCCTATCTACTACGTTTAGGCGGCAGTCCTCGACCACGGCAAGTAACGCGAAATAAAAACCGCAGGTAGAACGCCTGCGGTTTTTCATGAAAAGCGGCTATGGTCGGGGGTATCGAGTCAAACGTAGTAGATGGCCCGATTTCGTGGCGAGTGTTACCAACTGATCCCCCGGGGACGGAGGAAAACGGATCATTTTGACCTGTTGGCTCCGAGTCGCACCCGTTTTCCTGCGAAAACCCTCGTGTCTCAACTTTGGTGAGACATTTGTCTCACGCCCAAAACCGAATCTGGAACATGTGTCACCTGCCCTAATTGTGTCTCATTTCGTAACTTTAGGCCGATACAAGGTCTGAGCCCGCGAGAAGGGAGACACGATGGGTAAGTACACGAGGGGTCTCTTGGCGGTGATACTTGCCGTAGTGCTGGTATTGCCGGCTGCAGCATTTGCCATGCTGCCCGAGGCCAACGCCAGGTCCAGTACCGGAATGGACGGGCCGACAGTAAACGGAACGGTCGTCGACCCCGATACCAGCGGTCGCTGGGAAATCTGGGCGGCAGGCCACGGTGGCAATAAGGTAACGACCCAAAACGTCGGCCGAATCTGGACCGACAAGACGGTCAAGGCAACCGGGGAAAACGAAGAGTCGGACTTTTTGACCACGCTTTCGGCGATGTCCTCGACGTCTAATTCAACCGTGACAGTCACCACGCCGCTTGACATCGTGATGGTGCTGGACGCCTCTGGCTCGATGGATGATCATATGGGCGGCGGAGATTCACCTAAGCGTGTCGATGCGCTGAAGAGTGCTGCGAACAGCTTTATCGATACCATCGCAAAACAAAATGAGAGCATCGAGGGCGTCAATAGGCAGCATAGGGTTGCCATTGTTAAGTTTGCGGGCAAGAAGTCCAACGATATCGGCAACAATATGTATCGCGACGGAGGGTACTCCTACAATTACACCCAGGTTATGAAAGAATTGACCTACTGTTCCGGCAGCAATGCGGATGATCTCAAGAAGAATACAATTAATCAAATTCAGCCTGCCGGCGCCACGCGCGCCGACTATGGCCTAGAGCTGGCCGAGAAAATCACTACCACTTATGGCCGCAAAGACGCCAAGAAGATTATTGTGTTCTTTACCGACGGTACGCCAACAAAGCAAAATAAATTCGATGCGGGTGTCGCCAACGCTGCCGTGACAGCTGCTAAGAATATGAAGGACGGCAAGGCCACCGTTTATACTATCGGCATCTTTGATGGCGCGAACCCCAGTGCTGGTATCCAGGATTCGGGAAAAAGCCAAAAAGAGAACAAGTTCATGCAGGCTGTTTCAAGCAACTACCCCAATGCCACGGCATGGGATACTCATGGCACACGCGCGGAAAACTCCGACTACTACAAGTCGGCGACCAATGCAGAAGAACTCAAGAAGGTATTCGACGACATCTCACAGGCCATCACATCGGAGCCGCCTTATCCGACCGAAATCCATAAGGGATACGACGAGACCAAGTCCGGCTACATCACGTTTACCGATGAGCTAGGCGACTTCATGCAGGTTGATGGATTTACCGAAGTCGTCATCAACGGCACGTCGTTCACCAAGCCGAGCAAGACGGTCAACAAAGAAGCCAATACCGACACATACGAGTTCGCCGGCAAGGCAAAAGACCTGCTCATCACCGTGCAGCGTGCCGGCGATGACAATCCCCAGAAGGGCGATATCGTAACGGTTAATATTCCTGCGTCGTTGATTCCTCTGAGTCACTTTAAGACCGTAGACGGCAAGCTTTCGGTCGATACCGTTAAGCCCATCCAGGTGAAGTATGCCTCGAGCGTGAAGAAGGGCGCACTCGACAACCTGTTTACGCCCGAGAAGGTAACGGGGCTCAAGGATTACATCGAGAGCAATACGGCTGTTGCCAACGGCGCCAAGACCGTGAGCTTCTACGCGAACAAGTGGAGCGGTGGTGCGTTGGGTGATACGGTTGCGACCTTTGAGCCGGCCGACACCAACCGCTACTACTACTTCCAGAAGCAGACTCCCATTTACGCGGATAAGGACTGCACGCAGCCTGCAAAGAATTCGCTGGCAGATACCAGCACCTATTACTACAAGGATGAGTTTGAGGAGCAGGGCGCGAACGGTGAGGCCAAGTCTGCCACCGCCGTCATCGAGTTTATCGGCCGCGACGCTGCCAAGTTTGACGGCGCTATAGTTGCCGACAAGGACGGAAACCTGTCGTTTAGCGTGGGAACCGCGCGCCTGGCCTTTATCGACGAGCTCCACACCGCCAAGAAGAGCGTGGGCGGCAACAACACCGGCACCGCGACCGACGTTCTCAACCCCAAGTGGAACAACATGTCCGCCAAGGCAGCTGCGACGCATGTCAATTCCTACCTGGGCAACAACGGCAAGATCAGCTTTGCGTATGACATGACGCCGACAATGGTGAACACCAAGGCCAGCTTTGGTCTGACCAAGGTGCTCGAGGGTCGCGACCGGACGAATGCTGACGCGTTTGAGTTTGGCCTGACGTCCGAGAACGGCGCCCCGATGCCTACGACTACGACTGCGATCGTGCGCAAGGCCGACCTGGACGCCCAGGGCAAGGCTGCCATCGACTTCGGTACGATCGAATACACCGAACCTGGCACGTACGTCTACAAGGTCAGTGAAAAGCACGCCGGGACCACGATTGACGGCATCGCCTACAGCGGTAACGTCGCGGAGATCACCGTGACGGTGAAGCCCAATAAGAAGGGCGAACTGAGCGCTGACGTGAAGGTGACCTCGGGTGAGACCGAGTTCAAGAACGTCTACGCTGCGGATCCTGTTGAGTCCAGCGTTACCGACCAGATTACCGCGGCCAAGTCCCTGACCGGGCGCGACTTGGTGGAAGGCGAGTTCAGTTTTGAGCTGCTCGAGATCGCGGACAAGGAAGTTAAGCCTGTCGAGACTGTTACAAACGGCGCCGACGGCAAGGTGACGTTCAGCGCCATCAAGTACACCGAGATCGGCCAGCACACCTACATGCTGCGCGAGGTCAAGGGCGACGCCGACGGCATCACCTACGACGATACGATTTACACCATCGTGACGACCATTGCCGACAACGGCAAGGGCCAGCTGGTGGCTACGCACGAGCTGAAGGGCGCCGAGGGCGTCAAGAGCATTGAGTTCGAGAACGCCTACAATTTGACCCCCAAGAGCTTCAGCGTCACCGACCAGGTCAAGGCGACTAAGGTCCTGACTGGACGCGAGCTTACTGCCGGCGAGTTCTCCTTCGAGCTCGTTGAGGGCGAGGGCGAGGACGACAAGGTTGTCGCCACCGGCACCAACAATGGCGACGGCAAGATCACGATGAGCCCCATCGAGTACACTGCTGCTGGCAAGCACACCTACACGCTGCGCGAGGTCAAGGACAACGCTGGTGGTATTACTTACAGCGATGCCAAGTTCACCATCGAGACCACCATCACGGACAACGGCGACGGTACGCTCAGTGCCACGCATGTTTTGAAGGACGTCAAGGTTGCCGAGTTCAAGAACTCCTACAACGTGACCCCCGAGAGCTCCAGCGTCACCGACCAGGTCACCGCGACCAAGTCCCTGACCGGCCGCGATCTCAAGGACGGCGAGTTCTCCTTCGAGCTCGTCGAGGGCGAGGGCAAGGACGCCAAGGTCGTCGCCACCGGTACCAACAATGCCGAAGGCAACATCACGATGAACGCCGTGAAGTACACCGAGGCCGGCAAGCATACCTACACGCTGCGCGAGGCCAACGGCGGAACCACCAGCAAGGGCGTCTCCTACAGCGACGCCAAGTTCACCATCGAGACCACCATCACCGACAACGGCGACGGCACTCTCGAAGCAAAGCATGTCCTGAAGGGCACCGAGCCCGCCGAGTTCAAGAACTCCTACAGTGTGACCCCGATCGACGCAGAGCTCGACTTTGACCTGACCAAGGCCGTCGACGGCCGCGACTGGACGAATGCAGACGAGTTCAGCTTTACCATCACCGCTCCCGAGGGCGCCCCGCTGCCCGATCCCGCAACCGTAACCGTGAACAAGAAGGACGCGAAGGATGGCATCGCCGCCATCAAGTTCGGCAAGATCCACTACGCTGCCGCCGGAACCTACAAGTACGAGATCCGCGAGAACGCGGGCAACGCGGCCGGCATGACGTATGACGGGCATGTCGCGACCGCCGAAGTGACCGTGACCGAGAACGGCGAGGGCAAGCTGACTGCCAACGTCACCAAGAAGGAAAACGGCCGCTTCACCAACACGTACCGCACTGAGCTCGATTACGCCGCGGCCGGCGGCCTTAAGCTCAGCAAGACCCTCTCCGGACGTCCCATGACTGAGGGCCAGTTTAGCTTTACCGTGACGCCCGCCGACGAGGCTTCGGCCAACGCACTTGGTCTGCTGCCCGGGGCCAACAACTTCGAGTCCCCTGCAACGATAGAGGGAACGGTCGGTCAGATTGACATCCTGGCGGGCCATGAGGCCAAATTTACGCAGGCTGATGCCGGCAAGACCTTTACGTACACCGTGGCCGAGAAGAACGACGGCCAGCCGGGTTACACCTACGACGACGCTGTCCGCACCGTGACGATCGCCATCGCCGACGACACCGCCGGTACGCTCACCGCCACGACGACCGTCTCCGGCGGTTCCGAGGGCACGCTGGTGACCGAGTACAAGACCGGCGCGGCTGCGGTCGAGAGCGTCGTGGTTCCGTTCGTCAACAGTTATAGCGCTACGACCAACACGCCTGGTGGCACCGCTGCTCAGGTCGTTGCCGCCAAGACCCTGACCGGTCGCCCGATGGTCGACGGCGAGTTCTGGTTCGGTATCGCCTATCAGGGTGAGCTTGTGGGTTATGAAAACCTCAAGCCCAATATCGGCGGGCACGTGAGCTTTGATGCTCTGCACTACGACACCAAGATGCTTGCCGATCTTGAGTCTGCTGGGCTTGCCCATCGTACCGATAAGGACGGCAAGCTTGCCTGGACCATTAACTACACGGCCTACGAAGATTTATTCGGGCTGCCAAATGGCGTTTCCGCTACAACGTGGAGCTTTGGCTTTAAGGTTATCGTCGTCGACAACGGTGACGGTACCCTGACGGCAACGGTCGACTACGGCGGCGTCGAGCCCTTGTTCGAGAACGTCTACGGCGCCGAGGCCGTCGATGCCGCGCTCACCGGTACTAAGAAGCTCCAGGTTGCCGAGGGCCTGGCCCCGGCCGACATCACGGGTAAGTTCACCTTTACCGTGACCGCCGACGAGGCTGGTGCCCCGATTCCCGAGCGCACGACCGCAACCAACGACGCGGCCGGCAACGTGGACTTTGGCAAGATCCACTTTACGCTCGAGGACCTCAACCGCGCCCTGGGCGTGGCGGACGATGCGACCGATAAGGCCGAGGCGGACGAAGCTGACGAGGCCGAGGCCGACGAGGCTGACGAGACCGAAGCTGAAGAGGCCGACGCTGACGCCAACGCCGACGAGCCCGAGCCTGCGGCCCCCACCGCTCCGCGCTCGCACACTTTTACGTACACGGTAACCGAGACCGGCAGCGCCCCTGGCGTGACTAACGATGCCAACGCCACGCGCAAGGTTTCCTATACCGTGACTGACGACGGCACCGGACATCTGAGCGTCAAGCGCGAAGGCGACGACGGTGCTGCCTTCACGTTCACCAACACCTACAGCGTGGCGCCTACCGATTCTTCCGTGACCGATCAGGTCAAGACGGTCAAGCGTCTGACCGGACGCGACCTTGCAGCTGGCGAGTTCACGTTTGATCTGCTCGAGGACGACGTGGTTGTCGCAAGCGGCGCCAACGACGCCAACGGCACTGTGACACTGAGCCCGATCCGCTACGAGGCGCCCGGCACGCACACGTACACGCTGCGCGAGGCTTGCCCCAACGCGCTCGGCCTGTACAAGGGCGTCACCTATGACGGCACGACCTACACCGTCGTGACCACCGTTTCCGACAACGGCGACGGCACGCTGACCGCGACGCACAAGCTCGAGGGAACCACCGAGTCGGCTGGCTTTACCAACAAGTATCACGCCATGCCCACGCAGGTCTCCATCGGCGCCATCAAGGTGCTCGAGGGACGCGAGCTCAAGAAGGACGAGTTCAGCTTTAAGCTCGTTGGCGAGGGCATCGAGTCCGCCGTCACCAACGATGCCGACGGTAAGATCAACTTCGACAAGTTCGAGTACGGCGAGCCCGGTACGTACGTCTACACCATCAGCGAGGTCAAGGGCGACGAGGCCGGTATAACCTACGACAAGTCCGTCTTTACCGCGACCGTCAACGTGGTCGACGACGGCGAGGGCAACCTCAAGGCGAATGTCGCCTTTGCCAAGGGCGATAAGAGCGTCGAGGGTATCGTGTTCAACAACACGTACAAGAAGCCCGAGACGCCCGTGCCGACGCCCGATCCCGGCACACCCAAGACCGTGACGAACATCGTCAAGACGGTCAAGGGTTTCCTGCCCACCACGGGTGACCAGCAGGCCGCTGCACTGCTCATGGCATTCGTCATCGCCATGGCCGGCGTCGGAGCCCTGGTCTGGGGTATCCGTAAGCGCTAGGCACGCTGGCAGCGCCCGGGGCCAAAAGGCCCCGGGCGGCCGGCGGGGAGCCAG
>DBGBLM010000148.1:0-7757 GCA_048448865.1 Collinsella sp. | reverse complement strand
TTTGATGGCCTGGAGGTAGATGTTTCTCGAGATCTTCTCGAAGAACGGTTGATGCTTTTCGAGCATCTTTACGATGGCGTCCATAGAGCTCCTTTGCTGCTTGATGCGCGATGCATGTGGATGGAACTGGTCGTCGATGGATTGTTAGGACTGCCCGGAAACCTTCCTGCTTAAGGAAGGCATTGCGAAATGACAACGTTGTCATTTCGTTAATGACAACGTAAGACATATTTGGAAGAGCAACAAGGATTTACAGGTGAACGGTCGATATCGTCCGATAAACGGCTGATTTATCAGTCAGGCAGGTAGTGTATGCTAGAACGCAAAAAACGAGCGATAGAGAACCGAGTGGAGAAGCAGTGGCAACGATGGACAAGAAAAACGTCTCGATGAACGATGTAGCGATTGCCGCGGGTGTTTCTCTTAAGACGGTGTCGCGCGTGATCAACGAGCCCGATAGCGTGCGCGAGTCGACACGCGATAAGGTCCATTCCGCAATGGAGGCGCTCGGGTTTCGAACCAACTTTGCCGCGCGTTCGCTCAAGTTGGGTCGTTACGGGTGCATCGGCGTGGTGCTGTTCCACTTATCGGGCGGTGCCGTGGACATGATTGACGGTATCGCCGATGCCGCCGAGGAACGCGGCTTTGCGCTCACGATGATTAAGAAGCGCGCGGGGGAGAAGATGACCCTTGCCGATGCGGCACGTAGGATGTCGCAGCTGCCTGTTGATGGCATGATCTTCAACCTGCGTCAGATGGTCGATGACTTTGATACCTTTGAGGCACCGAAAGACCTCAAGACGGTGATTATCACGCCGATGGAGCATCCTACCTGCTCTACCGTTAGTGACGATCAAGAGGGTGGTGCGCGCATGGCGTGCGAGTACTTCTTAAATCGCGGGCACAAGAACGTGTACTTCGTCTCTGGTAAGAAAGAAGCGCTGCCGAGCCAGTGCCGTATGAAAGGTTGGCGAGCGGCACTCGAGGCGCATGGCATTGAGCCGCCCGAGCCTCTGCAAGGCGATTGGAATGCGGATAGTGGCTATGCCGCGGGCCTTGTGCTTGCCGATAAACCCGATTGCACGGCGGTCCTCGCTGCTAACGACTGCATGGCAAACGGCGTGATGATGGCTCTACGTGACAAAGGGCTCAGTGTGCCCGACGACGTGTCCGTGATCGGCTTTGATGACGAGCTCTATAAGACGATTCCCAACTCGAT
Source organism: Collinsella sp. (assembly GCA_048448865.1). Classification (GTDB taxonomy): domain Bacteria; phylum Actinomycetota; class Coriobacteriia; order Coriobacteriales; family Coriobacteriaceae; genus Collinsella. The sequence goes on along the minus strand of DBGBLM010000148.1, from coordinate 6,538 downwards.
TCTGACGTCGGTGAAGTTCCGTCACCGCGAGCTGGGCGTCCGTGCGCTTAACGAGGTCGTCGCAGGTCTGGAAGCCCCGAGCTCCAGAAGCCGTACGCTTGTCTCGGGTGTGCTGGTCGAGCGTTCCAGCGTAAAGGACCTGCGGGCGTAGACGTGCTCGGCCTGTTTGTCTAAATCTGTAACAGTTAAGACCGAAAATCTCAGCTAGATGTTACAGATCGAGACAAACGTGCGACACGGTCCGCCCAAAAAAAGCCGGGGGCGGCGCGCCGTGTGACGTGCCGCCCCCGGCTGAGAAATGGGGACAGGTTATGTGGGCAGGCGACCCCGCCAGCCGCTAGTCCAGACGACGGGTCTGCGCCACGTGCTTATACCAGTATGCGCTTGCCTTGGGCGTGCGCTTCTGGGTTTCAAAGTCAACGTAGAAGAAGCCGTAACGCTTGTTGTAGCCATTGGTCCAGGAAAACTGATCTTGCAGGCTCCACAGGAAGTAGCCGCCCACGTTGACGCCCACCTCCATGGCCTTGAGCAACCAGCGCAGGTGCTGCTCGATATAGTCGATGCGCGGCTGGTCGTCCACAAAGCCGTCTTTGTAAGGGTCCTTGTAGCCCATGCCGTTCTCGGTGATGAAAATCTGCTTGTAGTTGGGGTAGCGCTGCTTAATGTAGACGAGCAGATCGAACAGGCCCTCGGGATAGATGATCCAGTCCCAGTCGGTGGTGGGGATGCCAGGCTTGTTCACATGCTCGCCAATACCCTTAACGCGCCAGCGGCCAGTGCCCTTCTCGCCCGTACCGTTGTGGTGCAGGTCGTTCTCGCCATCGTAGGCCTTCAAGAAGCGGCACTGGTAGTTGTTGACGCCCAGGTAGTCGTTGTAGAGCGCGGCCTCGCGCATAATCTGGAGGTCCTCGTCCAGGATCTCGATGGTGCCGCCCGAGACGGCAGCCAGGCGATTGGCGCACTCGAGGGTGTCGGGCGCGTAGTCGCCGCGGAAGGTGGCGTCGAGCAAGAACTGGTTTTGCAGCACGTGCTCGTTGTTGGCGGCCTTGATGTCGGCGGGGTCGTTCTCGTTGAGCGGGTACTTAAACTCCAGCGACTGGATGACGCCGATCTTGCCCTTAAAGCCGCCGTTGTGGAAGGCCAGCACGGCCTTGGCGTGGGCGAGCATCATGTTGTGCTCGCACTGGAAAGCCTCGGCCAGATGCGCCTTGACGCCACCGGGGAAGGTGCCCTCGATGTAGGTGTTGGAGGCGTCGGCCCAGATCTCGTTAAAGGTGAACCAATAGGTCACCTGGTCGGCGTACTCCTTAAAGCAGAAGGTGGCAAAGTCCACAAAGGCGTCGATGGTCTCGCGGTTGAGGAAGTCGCCCTTCTCAAAGAGGGACAGCGGCGTATCAAAGTGATGCAGCGTGACAAACGGCTCAACGTGGTGCTTGTGGCACTCGGCGAAGAGATCGTGATAGAACTGGACGCCCTCAGGGTTAATCTCACCGGTGCCGTTGGGAAAGATGCGGCTCCAGGCGATGGAGAGGCGAATGCCGTTGATGCCAAACTCCTCGCACAGCTCCAAATCGACGGGGTACTGGTTGTAGAAGTCCGAAGCGGGATCGGGGGAGAAGCGCCCCTGGGCCTCCAGGAAGTCGTCCCAGGCGACTTTGCCTTTACCGTGGGTGCGGGTCTCGCCCTCTACCTGGTAGGCAGCGGTAGCGCCGCCAAAGACAAAGTCCTCGGGAAACTGCGCAGGCGGGTTGGTGACGCTAGCAGGGTTAACGGACATGATGATCCAATCGTCTAAATCGAAGGGCCAGCCGGTCTTGGATGGTCGGCTGGCCCTGAGCGTTACTTACTTCGAGAGTTGCTCGCTTACGAAGGCGAGAGACTTATCGCCGTTCTGGGAGAGCTCGATGTACTGCTTGCCGCGGCAGGCGACGCACTTGTTGCCCACGCGCTCGCAGTCCTTCTGCAGGTCGGCCAGGTAGCTTGCGGCCTGCGGGGCCAGTACGACCAGATCGAAGTCGGGGAGCATGTCCACGTGGTTGCCATAGGCCTCAGCAGCGGTTTCGAGGTTAATGCCGCGCTCCTTGGCAGCCTTGGCCAGCGCGTTGGCGAGCAGGCCCGAGGTTCCGCCGCCCTGGCAGAGCACGAGCACGCGCTTGCCGTTGAGGTCGCTGGCGGTCGTTGCCTCAGTGGCGACAGCGGCGGGAGCGGCGGGGGCGTCGGCCTTCACGGCCTCGGCAGCAGCGCCGGCGGCAACGCTCTTGGCGTCAGCCTTGCCCTGGAAGGCATCGTTGAGCTTAGCGGCCTTCTCGGCGTTCTTGGCGGCGAGCTCCTCCTGGGAGATCTCGGCCTCCTCGGCGCACTTCTGGGCGTCATAGGCACGGAAGAACGGATAGTACAGGACGAAGTCGACGACCAGGATAAGGGCGAGCATCACAAAGGCGAGCGGCTGGAAGCCCAGGCCCATGATGGTGCCGATGGGGCCGGGGACGGTCCAGGGCAGGGTGTACATAAAGCCGTTCATGCCCAAGAAGTCGATAAAGATCTTGAGGATCCAGATGTTGGCGATCGGGGCAAAGACAAACGGGACAAAGAAGACGGGGTTGAGCACGATGGGTGCGGCGAACAGCAGCGGCTCGTTGACGGCAAAGCACACGGGAACGATAGCGGCCTTACCGACGGCGCGCATCTCCTGGGACTTGGCCAGGAAGCAGAACATAAAGACCAGGACGAGCGTGGCGCCGGTGCCGCCCATGCAGACGACGAAGTACTGGGCACCCTGGGTCAGGACAGCGGAAGCGTGCTGGCCAGCCTGGAACGCAGCCAGGTTGTCGGTCATGTTGGCAACGAGGGCGGCGGCGATGGCGGGCTCGACGATCGAGGGGCCGTGGACGCCCACGAACCAGAACAGGCTCATGGCGCCGTAGATCACAGCGAGGCCGATGTAGCCATCGGCAGCGGTGAACAGGGGCTGGAACACCTGGATGACGCCCTGGGCAAAGCAGAAGCCAAAAGCAGCGCGGAAGACGATGTCAAAAACCCAAAAGACGGTGATGCAGACGGAGAAGGGGATGATGTCCTTGAAGGTCTGCGAGATGTTGGGCGGAACCTGCTCGGGCATCTTGACGGTGATGTTGCGCTTGATAAAGAACTTGTAGATGATGCCGGTCACAAACGCAGCGATGAAAGCGGTCAGCAGGCCCTTGGAACCAAGGTAGGTGGTGTTGAAGCCGCTGGCGGCGTCCGTGGCGACCGTGTCGCTCGAAAGGAGCAAGAAGCCGATGATGGCCGCGCACATGCATGAGATAAAGTTAATCTGGTTATTCTTGGGCAGGTCGCGGTTCTGAGCGTCGGCGAAGTGCTTGGCCGTGGTGGCAGCGCAGGCGATGGCCAGGATGCCCATGGAGTAGTTGTAGCACTTCCACAGAGCGTTGTTGATGTCATCGGGCCAGTAGAAACCCCAGATGTTGGGGACCGAGGCTACCAGGCAGAAGATGGACGAGAAGATGATGATGGGGATGACGGAGATAAAGCCGTCGCGGATCGCCTTGAGGTACTTGTTGCGGGCGATCGCGTTGAAAAAGGGCTGGCCCTTTTCGATAGTGGCGATGAGTTGCTCCATGCAATGCTCCTAAGAGTCGGTGGGTTAGCAACGATGGTAGCTTTTGACGTTCGGTTGCCAAAATGTTGACGTTGCCATTTTGTGACACAAAAAAAAGACGCGAACCGGTGGTTCCTGTGCCTGCGAACCGTCGATTCCTTACGCGTAAACGTTTGAGCCGCCCGGTGGCTCTGTGTTTGCACAATGGCAACGTTAACATTTTGGCGACAAAAGCCGTTCGGGGAAGCAAAAATGTCGGTGAACGGTAGGTTTTGGGTGGTGAGCGTATGGTGGGGGAGGCGTTAGATATACTTGAAGACGTTTCATTTGACTGCGTAGGGTGCCACCAATGGCATCGTTGACATAGAAAGATCGACCTATGGCCGCTGTTAAAAAATCGGTATCCGTCAAAGACGTGGCGCGCCTCGCGGGTGTCTCGGAGCAGACGGTCTCGCGCACCGTGCACGATTCGCCCAGCGTGCGCCCCGAGACCAAGGAACGCGTGCGTGCCGCCATGCGCGAGCTGGGGTATCGCCCCAATTTTGCCGGTCGATCGCTGCGCCGTGGCAAGTTTAAGACCGTCGGCGTCGCCATGTTCAACATTACCGGTACTGGCAACCTCGACCGTATGGAGGGCTTTGCCGCCGCGGCCGACAAACATGGCTATGCCATCACCCTCACTAAAGTAGATGGACATCCCTATACCCTCGAGAGCGCATCGTCGCGTATGAGCGCGCTGCCGGTAGACGGCATGGTCGTGATCATGAATCGCATGCCGGCGGATTTTGGCACCTTCGAGCCGCTGCCCGGCATGCAGACGGTGCTCGTTACGATGCTGGAGCACCCGCTCTGTTCAACGGTCGATAACGACCAGTTCGATTGCTCGCGCCAGATGGTCGAGTACTTGCTGGGGCGGGGGCACAAAACCGTGCACTTTATCTCGTGTCCCGAGCGCTCGCTTTCGGGCATGCGGCGCGAGGAAGGCTGGCGCGAGACATTGCGCGCGCATGGTATTGAACCGCCGCGACTCGTCCGTGGGGATTGGACGGCACAGAGCGGATATGCTGCCGGTCAGGCTCTGGCGGAAGATCCGACCTGTACGGCCATTTATGCTTCCAACGATGCCATGGCCTACGGCTGCATTCGCGGGCTCGAGTCGTGCGGAAGGCGTGTGCCCGAGGACGTGAGCGTGGTGGGTGTTGATGACAGCCTGGGCGATATCGTGCCCGACCGTCGCCTGACCACGGTGCGCTTTGACAACAAGCGCGTCGGCATGTGGGCGGTCGACAAGATTGCCGGCGCCGATGGGGGTGCGTCTGGCGTGGAGCACATGCTGATCCCCGGTGTGCTCGTAGAGGGCGATACGGTGCGCGATTTGCGTTAGGGTGCGGCCCTGTTTGGGTTGCCGCTAATTGTGTTCGATATTGTTCAGATTGGTTTAAAAACCGTTCACGGGCGAAAAGTGACCGTTCATAGTTCGAAATTACGTTTTGAGCTGTTCTTTTTTGTTTGAATGGTATTGTTTCTGTCATACACAACGCAGCGCGTATGCCCGGACGCGATGCTCTCCATTGGTTCATATGTGAAAGGAACGCAATATGGCAACCAAAGAAGAAATCTCGATGGTTGGATTCGAGATCGTCGCATACGCAGGTGACGCCCAGACCGATCTGCTTGCAGCGCTCGATGCTGCTCGCGAGGGTGACTTTGAGAAGGCCGAACAGCTGCACAAGGATGCCAGCGATGCGCTCATCGGTGCCCACGACACGCAGACCAAACTGCTTTCGCAGGAGGCCGGCGGTGGCGAGATGGAGATGACCTTCATCATGGCTCACGCTCAGGACACTCTCATGACCACTATGATCCTGGAGAAGCAGACCCGCTTTACCATCGATGCCTACAAGCGCATCGCCGAGCTCGAGGCCAAGCTCGCCTAACGAGCCCTCACAACCAAGTCCCCTTCCAAAAGCTCTGCCGCTACCCGCGGCAGGGCTTTTTCTGTCCTCCTCCAAGTTGCGGTGAAATAGGGACTGAATAGGGGCCGACGGGCGCAAAACAATCCCTATTCCACCGCAACTCATCCGGAGATAGTCATTGGGGACAGTCTTGGTGCGCTCTGTTCGTCTTCCCGTTCGTTTTTTGCTCGGTGGGTATACTTTCTTTCGCATTAAACGCCGGAATGAGGAGGTGTCCAAATGCCGGACAACGGATTGATTCAAAAGACAGATGCGCACGAGATGGCTCATGGGCGTCCTGTCCAGATAACCGAGCATACGACGGTAACCGAGCTGCAGCCCAGCCTGTCCGATGTCGTGTGCGCAAACAAAAAGCTGCAGATTGGCTTTATCGTTGCGCTCGTGGTACTGGCGCTGCTGTCGGGCTTTGTAGCTCGTCCGCATTTCGCCGATACCAAGACTTGGGACTCCACCATCGAGGTTATCGATCAAAAGAAGGGCAATGTTTTGGCGCTCACGACCTCGTGCGTCGCCCTATCTGCGGGCATTACCGCGCTGCCTGGTGATACGGGAACGCCGGTTGCCGAGCAGCTCGCACAGCTTTCGGGTAACTTGGGCATCGTGCTTGCCGTGCTCTACCTCGAGAAATATCTGCTGACCATTTTGTGGTCGGTTGGCTTGGGCATCTTGATCCCGTTCGCGCTGGTGCTCTTTGCGGTGTCGCTCGGCATTCATGGGCGCTGGAGTACGAGCTCCGTCCTGCGCCGCGTGGCGACTCGCGTGCTGGTGGTCGCCATAATTGGCATGGTGTTGGTACCCGCGAGCGTATGGGTGTCGCAAAAGGTCGACGAAACGTATCGCGTTAGCATCGAAGCGGCCGAGCAAAAGGCGGCCGACGCTGCGGGTACGGCAGATGGCGACAGCTCCAAAGCAAGCAAGAAAAAGAGCGAGTCCACAGATTCCAAGAACGTGCTTGAGCAGCTTG
>DBGBLM010000147.1:0-5013 GCA_048448865.1 Collinsella sp. | reverse complement strand
CTGTTTACCTACGGTGTTCAGGGTCTTGAGGACGTTCGTCAGAATCTGTCGAGCGAGGCCGTCAAGCAGATCGCGCTCGACATCGTGGTCAACACGGGCTATGTCTCGAACCTGACCAACCAGAACGATTACTACTACAACTCGAGCGTGGCGCACGCGTTCTACAACGCCACCTGCAGCATTCCGCGTGAGGGCACCTACCTGCACGGCGAAGTCGTAAGCCTGGGCGTGCTGGTGTTGTTCGCCTACACGGGCGACACCGAGAACCTTAAGCGCTATGCTGCCTTCAACAAGCAGATGGGGCTACCCGTAACGCTTGAGCAGGTCGGGCTTACCGAGACTGATATCCCTGCCCTGTGCGAGTACGCGCACGCCACCAACGAGTGGAAGCAAGGCAACCCGGAGCCCTTCACCGACGAGAAATTCGCCGCCGCCATCAAAGCCGCCAACGCCTACGGCCACACGCTCTAGGCCTAGCCCAAAACCACCACAAGGGAGCAGCACCTTTGTGGTGGTTTTTTATTGCTCCAGCATGCTGGGGTCGAACTCGCTAGCCGGGATCACGCGATAACCGTGGCGGAGCAGTAAATCAACGAAGACGCCGTTGCCCGCCGTAAGGGTGCCGCTGAATGTTCCGTCGTAGATGCGACCCGCGCCGCACGAGGGGCTGCGGTCCTGAAGGATGCACGCGACTATCTCTTCCGGCCCGCCCGCCTGCTCGCACATGTCGAGCGCCCGTTGGGCACCCAGGCGAAACTCGCGATCGACCGAGATGCCCTCGCAGGTACGGACCTCGCCGTCCACGATCTCGGAGGGATTGCGCGGCGTGAGCAGACCGCCAAAAACCTCGGGGCACACCAACAGAACCTCGGTTCCCGTGCGTTCGCACGCTTCGACCAGCTCGCGATGGTAGTTATCGAGCCCGTTATACTTGCAGCTCTCGCCCATCAAACAGGCACTTACCACGATCTTCATATACAACTCTCCCCACGCAAATCGCCCCATTTGAGTTTGACACTCAAATGGGGCGATTGACACTGCACAACTAGTATTACTGCTGCTTAGGCATCAGCGGATTCTCGCGCGTGAGGAGATTCATAAACTCCTCGCCCGTGATCGTCTCCTTCTTGTACAGATAACGAGCCAACTCGTGAAGCTTAAACTTGTTCTCCTTCAGGATCTGCAGGGCGCGGTCGTGCGCATCCTCGATCAGCTTGGCGACAATCGCGTCCACGCGCTCAGCCGTACCAGGGGCGCAGGTGAGCGACGTGTCCTGGTTGAGGTACGCATTCTGAACGGTACCGAGCGCCATCATGCCAAACTCATCGGACATACCAAAACGCGTCACCATGTTACGGGCGAGCTTGGTGGCCTGCTCGATATCGTTGGCGGCGCCGGTCGTCATCTCACCAAAGATGAGCTCCTCGGCTGCACGGCCACCGCAATAGACGGCGAGCTTGTCCAGGACCTCCTGGCGCGTGGTCAGGAAGCGCTCGTCCTCCTCGACCTGCATGGTGTAGCCCAGAGCGCCGCTCGTGCGTGGCACGATGGTGATCTTCGTGACCGGCGCAGAGCCCTTCTGGCGGGCGGCAACAATGGCGTGGCCGATCTCGTGGTAAGAAACGACCTGCTTCTCGTGGTCGGACAGCACCGTGGACTTACGCTGCTGGCCGGCGATAACGACCTCCACCGACTCCTCAAAATCGTCCTGCGTAGCGCGCTTGCGGCCCTCACGGACGGCACGCAGGGCGCCCTCGTTGATGATATTGGCCAGGTCGGCGCCCGAGGCACCGGGCGTGGCGCGGGCAATCGCGGTCAGGTCGATCGGCGGCTGGGTCTTCACGCTCTTGGCATGCAGCTCGAGAATGTTCTTGCGGCCGGTCAGATCGGGCAGCTCAACGGGGATGCGGCGGTCAAAACGACCGGGGCGCAGCAGGGCCGGATCGAGGCTGTCGGGACGGTTGGTGGCAGCGAGGACAACGATACCCTTGTGGTTATCGAAGCCATCCATCTCGGTCAGCAACTGATTGAGCGTCTGCTCGCGCTCGTCGTTGCCGCTAAAGCCGCCGCCGTCACGCTTTTTGCCGATGGTATCGATCTCGTCGATAAACACGATACACGGGGCCTTTTCCTTGGCCTGCTTAAACAAATCGCGAACCTTGGCGGCACCGCGGCCAACGAACATCTCGACGAACTCAGAACCAGAAATACTAAAGAACGGCACGCCCGCCTCGCCGGCCACAGCCTTGGCAAGCAGGGTCTTACCGGTACCCGGAGGGCCAACAAGAAGAGCACCGCGCGGCAGCTTGGCGCCGATCTCCTCGTAGCGCTGCGGCTTCTCCAGAAAATCGACGACCTCCTTGAGGGACTCCTTGGCCTCTTCCTGGCCGGCGACATCCTTAAAGGTCACGCCCACGTCCTTGGAGGCGATCACGCGCGCGCCGGACTTGCCCAGTCCTCCGCCGCCAAAACCGCCGCCGCCAAAGTTCATCGACGGGCCGTCATCGCCCATAGCCTTCTTCATGCGGCGGTTGAGCCACCAACCGATGAGGAAGAAAATCGCCATAGGAAGAATGAGAGTGAGCAGGTAGTAGGTCATCAAACCCGAGTTTTTATCGGGAACGACCGACTCCAGCGAAGCGCCAGACTCAAGCACGCGATCGGTAAAGCCCGCATCGTTCGGCACACCGGTCGTCTTATAGGCGATGTTCTCGTCCTCGCCCTTCTTGGTGTAATAAATCGAGTAATCGTCCGTGTTGTACTCGACCTTGTCGACACTCTTCTTATCGAGCGCTTTGACAAACGTCGAGTAATCGGTCTTCGTAATCTGCTGCGTGTGACCGATGTTGGGGAACAGAACGGTCGAGAGCACGAGGTAGACGACGAAGGCGATGAGCACGTAGAGGATCATATTCCGTCTACGCTTGTTGTCATCCATCTCCATCTGCTTGAACTCCATCTACTGGGGTTAATAATGCTTTCTAGAATACCCAACCCGGACGGCGATAAACCGACGCCGGGCACGAAAAGACAGAGATGGCATCACTGGAAGTCGGCAAGGTTCAAATCTATGCGGGCGACGGCAAGGGCAAGACGACGGCTGCGCTGGGGCTCGCGCTGCGTGCCACGGGCTATGGACTTAACGTGCTCATGCTTCAGTTTGCCAAGAAGCTGCACTGCGCCGAACATGATGCAGCACCTCGTTTAGGGCTACGCATCGTACAAGCCGACCGCGACACACCCGAGGCTTGCGCCGCGCAGATCATGGAGCTCGCATGCGAGCAGATATCACAGGTCGACGTTCTGATTTTAGATGAACTCGGCGAGGCCATGCGCCGCGGCTTCGTGACGCGCGAGGATGTCGAAGCGCTGATCGCGATAAAGCCCGCCACCACGGAGCTCGTGCTCACCGGCCGGGGCCTGCTGCCCCTCGCGAACCTCGCCTACCTTGTCACCGAAATGCGCCCCATCAAACACTACTTCGACGAAGGACTCCTAGCCCGCCAAGGCATCGAATACTAGCCATTGGGGACGTCCCGAATGGCTAGGCGGTGGCGCGGCCTAGCCAGTTGCCGCTGTGGTGGTAGATGGTGAACATCGTGGCCGTAATGAGCCAGGTTACGGGGTAAACCAGCAGCAGGTGCTCAAGCGACGGATCGAAGGGTATGATCGCAAACACCCAGATCACCCTCAAGACAACGGTGCCAAAGATGGTGAGCATCATAGGCTGCAAGCTCACGCCGGCGCCGCGAATGGAGCCCGACGCGTTCTCGATAATCGAGAAGATCGCGTAGAACGGCGCGATGAAATGAAGAATCGTCGTGGTGTACGCCGAAATCGAAGCATCGTCGACAAACAAACGCGACAGAGGACCCGAGAACACCAGGAGCACGGCAGACAGGCCACCAATGAGCATAAACGAAAGCACGAGCGACGTGTGATATCCCTTGCGCATGCGCTCGTAATTGCGCGCGCCAAAGTTCTGCGCCGAGAACGTGGTGATCGATACGCCGAGCGCCTCGGTCACCATCCAGATAATGCCATCCAGGCGCCCAGATAGACCCCAAGCAGTCGTGACATCGGCGCCAAACGAATTAACCGACACCTGGATCAGCACGTTCGAGATCGAATAGGCAGCCGATTGAAAACCGAGTGGCAGACCACACGAGATCATACTCTTGCAAATACCGCGATCGATGCCGAGCTTAGACAGCGAAAGACGCCATGCACCCGGAGCGCGCATCATGCGCAACACGATCATCGTTGCATTGGAGCAAATGGTCAGAGCCACTGCGATGCCGCAGCCCAGCGCCTCCATATGCAACACAGCGACAAAGATGATATCCAGCACCACGTTAACCAGGCAGCCAGAGGCAATGATCACGGCGGGGCCGCGCGTGTCGCCCACGGCACGCAGCAGTGCGGTTCCCATATTAAGCAGCAGTGCCGCAACCATCGCGGCGAAATAACAGCGAGCATAGGACACGCCCTCGGTCAATAGTTCATGCGGCGTGTTCATAAGCACCAGCATGGGCTCAACGAACACTATGCCAAGAATCGAGAAAACGATACCACCCACCAGCGCGAGCGTCATGGCCGTATGGACCGAACGACTCAGTCGCTCATCATCGTGCTGGCCAAAATACTGACCGGTAATGACCGCGCAGCCGGCGCCGACACCAACGCAAAAGCCAATGCAGAGCTCGGTGAGCACCATCGTGGCCTGGATGCCGCCCAATGCGAGCTTGCCGCCAAACTGACCGACGATATAGGTACCGATAAGCGTGTAGGCCTGCTGAAAAAACGAACTAAAAAAGATGGGAACGCACAGCGACAGCAATTGCTGCCAAATGACTCCTTGCGTTACATCGATAGCCGTAGATTTCTTAGCCACACGCCCTCCCCACACGCATACGTCAATCAGCAAAACAGCAATTTAAAACCAAAGCCAAAACCAGCTTAGCACCGACTGGCGGCGACCGAAACACCCCGAATTAGAGCACGGTGCGGAAT
>DBGBLM010000146.1:0-2999 GCA_048448865.1 Collinsella sp. | reverse complement strand
CGCTCGGCTTTGGTTTCCGCGTGGGCTTCTTGGGCCTGCTGCATATGGAGGTCGTTAAGGAGCGCCTGGAGCGTGAGTTCAATCTTGACCTCATTGCCACGAGCCCTTCGGTGGACTATCACGTCTACAAGACTGACGGCGAGATGATTGATGTCCGCAGCCCGCAGGATCTGCCCGAGGCCACGCGCATCGAGCGTATCGAGGAACCCTACCTCAAGGCCAAGATCATCTGTCCGCCCGAGTATACGGGTGCCGTCATGCAGCTCGCCATCGAGCACCGCGGCGTGACGACCGACATGATCCATCTCACGAGCAAATCGGTCGAGATGCGCTTCGATATGCCGCTTGCCGAGCACATTTTGGACTTCTTTGACCAGCTCAAGAGCCGTACCAAGGGCTATGCCTCGCTCGACTACGAGTTCAACGAGTATCGTCCCTCCGAGCTCGTGAAGCTTGATATCTTGCTTTCGGGCGACGAGGTGGACGCGCTGTCTTTTATCGTCCACAAGGACAAGGCCTACGGTCTTGCCCGCGGCCTATGCGACAAGCTCAAGGAGATTATTCCGCGTCAGCTGTTCGAGGTGCCCATCCAGGGTGCTATCGGTAACAAGATCATCGCCCGTTCCACCGTCAAAGCGCGTCGCAAGGACGTTCTTGCCAAGTGCTACGGCGGCGATATCTCGCGTAAGCGCAAGCTGCTCGAGAAGCAGAAAGAGGGCAAGAAGCGCATGAAGGCCATCGGATCGGTCGAGGTCCCGCAGGAGGCCTTTATGGCGATCCTCAAGGTGGACGAGTAGGTCTATGGCGCTTTCCGAATACAGCAAGCGGCTGCTGGGCGCCTATGCCGAGCAGCCGTTCCTTATGGCTCCCATGGCGGGCGTGACCGACCCCGCCTACCGCATCATGTGTCGCCGCCGCGGTGCCAACCTTGCCTACAGCGAGATGGTGAGCGTGGCGGGCCTTGCCTATGCCAGCAACAAAACGTGGCGTCTGGTACTGCCGGCCGACGAGGAGCAGCAGATTTGCGTGCAGCTCTTTGGCTCCAAGCCCGATCAGTTTGCTAGTGCCGTCGCCGCCGTCGAGGAGCGTGTGGGCGATCGCCTGTCGCTCATCGATATCAACATGGCCTGTCCTGCCCGAAAGGTTGTCACCAAGGGCGAGGGCTCTGCCCTTATGCGCACGCCCGATTTGGCCGAGAAGATCGTCGAGGCCACGGTGGGCGCGGCGCACGTGCCCGTGACCGTAAAGATCCGCAAGGGCTTTTACGCCGAGGACCGTAATGCCGCGACGTTTGCCCAGATGCTCGAAGGCGCCGGTGCCGCCGCGGTGGCGGTGCATGGTCGTTGCGCCACGCAGCTCTACACAGGGCAGGCCGATTGGTCGGTCGTCGATGAGGTGGCCGACGCCGTCGAGATTCCCGTGATCGGTTCGGGCGATGTGTTCTGCGCCGAGGATGCCGCGGAGCATCTGCGCAGCTCGGGTGCCAGCGCGGTGTTTATCGCGCGCGGCATCTACGGCAATCCGTGGGTGTTCGGCGATGCTCGCGCCCTTGCACTCGATGGCACGCCGGTACCGGCGCGCAGCTCGGTCGAGCGCCTGAACGCCCTGCGCGAGCACCTGACGCTGACGCATGAGCTCCTGCCGCTCATGTCGCGTGCCCGCACGTACGCAAGCTGGTACTTAAAAGGCATGCCCCATGCCGCCGCTTGGCGTGCCCATGTGGTGCGCTGCTCCACGTATGAGGAGTTCATGGCGCTGGTCGATGAGATCGAGCACGATGTGGTGGCCTGCGAGGCTGCCCTTTCCGCCGGCGAATCGGTGCCCCCTCATCCGCTGGAGGCTTAAGGGTGGCCGTTACCGCGCTGTACGTGCATGTGCCGTTTTGCGCCCAAAAGTGCCGGTACTGCGACTTTGACTCGCGCAGTTTTGCTCCGTGCGACCTGTGCGCTGCGCTCGATGTCTATTTTGAGCAGTTGTTCGCGCGCCTCGATGCTTTTGGCAAGGCTGGGGCCCTTGACCAGATCCGCACCGTCTATATTGGTGGCGGTACGCCGTCGCTGGCGGGGGAGCGCTTGGTGGAGCTGGCGCGGCGTATTCGTGCGTGGTGCGCCCCCGTTGAGTTTACCTGCGAGGCTAATCCTGAGTCGCTGACCGCCGAGCTTGCCGCTGCGCTTGCCAAGGTTGGTGTCACACGCGTCTCTCTGGGCGTGCAAACGCTCGATAACACCGAACTTACCGCCATCGGCCGTATTCACGATGCCGATCGGGCGCTCGCTGCCATCGCGACGGTCAAGAACGCTGGGCTCGACGTGTCGTGCGACCTTATGTGCGGACTTCCCGGGCAAACCGCATCGAGTTGGAAGCGCACGCTCGATGGCGTGCTGGCGGCGGCTCCGCATCATGTGTCGGTCTACCCGCTCACGCTCGAGGAAGGGACGCCCCTTTATCGCATGGCGTGCCGCGACGAGTCGCTCGAGCCCGACGAGGATTTTCAAGCTTCGTGCATGGATGTGGCGCGTGAGCGTCTGGGTGCGGCCGGTTATCACCCCTATGAGGTGGCAAGCTATGCGCTCGACGGCCATGAGTGTGCCCATAACATTGCCTACTGGACCGGACGGGGCTACCTGGGCCTGGGCCGTTCTGCCGCGGGCATGCTCGACGCCGAGGATTTCGACCGTCTTGCAGGTTTGTTCCCCGGCGTGTCTTCTCGAGGCGATTCGTACCGCGTGCGTCTGGTGCAACGTGACGATGACGCGACGGCGTTTGAGGCCGAATATCTGTTGCAGCGTGAGGCTGCGGCTGAAGACCTGATGCTCGCTTGTCGCATGACGCGTGGTGTTGGGTCCGACCTGTTGGTTCGCGCGGCCTGTGTCATCCCAACGGACGAGCTGACAGCTGCCTGCGATCGCGCGCTTGAATTGGGCCTTTCCACTTGGGTGCCCGAGACGCTTGGGGTCCATGAGGGACCCTTCACTTCGGCAGATGTCGTCGCGGGCCAT
>DBGBLM010000145.1:0-10864 GCA_048448865.1 Collinsella sp. | reverse complement strand
ACATCGACTTCCTGTTCAGCGTCTACTCCGCCTCGCCGTCGCGTGACGACGGAGGGCCGGAGTGGGGCGACAGGGCAGTGTGGGAGGACCTCCACCACAGGGACCCGTACCCGTTCTGGCTGGATTAATGGATGGAAACGGATGTTCTATCGGGACACACATTTTGTCCTATAAGCCCTCGATGATCCGTTTTCCTCCGTCCCCAAGGGATCAAATCTGTTGGCGTGGGGCAAATCTGTCCGCTTGGGCGGGTAGGATGGGTGCATTGATTATTGCGAACAGTTTGAGCGGAGGACCATGCCTGTTCGAATCTATACCACCAATGCCGGCACGGATTTGAGCGATGCCGAGTCGGCGTTGCTTGCCGACCTTATTGCCCGCCACGGGCGTGCCGTGTTGCTGGCGCCAACGTTTGCCGAGCTCGACCTGTGCCGTCATGATGCGGCGGAAGCCGGGATTTCGCTGGGTATCGACTACAAGACGCCTACATCGTGGCTTCGCTCGCTTTGGGAGCTTTTGGGCGACGGGCGCGGTTTCGTCGACAACCTGCAGCGCCAGATGCTGTTCTCGGACATGGTCACGCGTCTCGACGATGTCGATTTGCAGCCGCTTTCGCGCAGCCAGGGCACGGTGCGCATGCTCGCGCGCATGGCCCGCGACGTGCTGCCGGGTGTGGCGGGGACGGGTGCCGAACGATGCCGTGGCGACAACTGCCAGCCGGAGCCAAAAAGCGATGCCGAGGCTCGTGTGTTCGAGCTTTTGCGCGCCTACGCGGGCGGTTTGGACCGTCGAGATATGGTCGAGCCCTGTGAGGCGGCCGACATTATGGCCTGTGCCCTGGCCGATAGCCTGCCGGCGTGCACCCGCGCCGTATGCGTGCGCGGTATCACGTCGTTTACGCACGGTCTGCTCGAGCTGCTGTCTGCCGTGGCGAACAATGGGGGAGAGGTCGTCGTGCTGCTTGCCCGCGAGCAGGCGGCGATGCGCGAGGAGCTTGCCGCGGCATTTGATGCTCGCGGTGTGCTGTTTGAGGCCGCGCCGCTGGAGGAGGACGCCGTCTCGTCTGATGCCGCTTGCGGGACCGCCGCTCAGCCTGCCTTTATTGAGGTCGCCGGCCCCCATGCCCGTGCCCATGCTTATGCGGACGCCATCGATAAGTTGGTGAAAGTGCACAAGGAGTCCAAGGCCGATAAAGCTACTGCAACGCCCGCCGATCCCGTGCGCGTGCTCGTTGTTTCTGCCCGGGCACCCCAGCTGTTCGGTGAGCTCGCCTCTCGTCTGGCGGCTCGTCATATCGCTGCCGAGACAGTTGAGTTCACGGCGTTTTCCCAATCCATTGCGGGCAGGCAGCTTGCGGCGCTTGCCGGCCTGATCGAGCGCATGAAGGCCGCCGATGAGGGTGCGGCGTCAAAGACCGAGTGGTGGCCCGCGCCGGAGCTTACCGACTGGATCTACAGTCCGCTTTCGGGCGCTGATGCCGTCAATGCCCGTACCTTCGATAAGAATATGCGTCTCTCGCGCAGCAAGACTACCGCGGGCGTCAAGAGCCTGCTGCAGAGCGTTCAGGGCCAGGTGAGGGGCGCGCGCAAGGCGACGAGCGACGATAACTGGTTTAAGAACGTACCGTGTGTGGTCTCGGACGTGTTCCAGGCGCTGTGGCGTGACAAGCCCGTGACGGCGCTTAAGGCCATGCTTGCCGTTGCCGAGGCGTTGCCCGATCGCGCTCTAGGCGGCCTTGACGGCCAGGCCCGTCGCCAGGCAGAGACGGCTTTGCTGCGCCATGCCATCGACATCCTTATGAACGATGCTCGCGCGCTCGACGTGTCGCAGGCCGCGACCGTGCCGGTTCTCGACGGCGTTCGAACCAAGGTGGACAAGCGCAGTACCGCCTACGATTACGAGACCTATGAGGTCGATCGCACACCACGAGCACAAGTGCGCTTCGCGTCGCTTGCCGATGCGTCGGTTCTTCGCCCTGGCAGCTACGATGCCGTGCTGTTTGCCGATGTCGACCTGGACAGCTATCCGCTTTCGCACGAAGAGGGCCCGCTTGCCACGTTGACAGCCGAGCTGCGCCGCGACGGCGTGTCTTTGGAGCCCGCTGCCCTGCTGCGCGTGCGCTTTGGCCGTGCGATGCAGGCGGCGAGCGGTCCGGTCGCGCTCGCCCGCGTGACACACGATCGCCAGGCACGCGAGTGCTACCCGGCAGCCGTATGGACCGAGCTGTGGGCACATGCCGAGGCCGCTGGCGCTGCCAAGCCCATGCGCGTGGGCGAGGGCGATATCATCGCCGACTTTGATCCCGCGGCAGGTGAAGGCCTCAAGCGCGAGCGCGTGACCTGTGAAGCCCCTCAGCATCTGAGTGCCGAGGCCGTGCCGTATTTGGTCCTGCGCCGTCGCGATGGCGAGGGTGAGGACGCGCCGCTGGTGCCGCGCTTGACGTCTGCCTCGCAGATCGAGGCCTATTCGACCTGTCCGCTATGCTGGTTCGTCTCGTATCGCGTCAAGCCCCAGTCGATCGACGCTGGCTTTGGCAACATGGAGAAGGGCAACTTTGTCCACGACGTGCTGGAGCATCTGCATGCCCGTCTGCCCCAAGAAGGCATGGAGCGCGTGACGCCCGAGAATCTGCCGCGTGCACAGGAGCTGCTGCACGAGGTCTTTGACGAGACGTTGGCCGAGCACGCCGGCAAGCGCGGCACGGAGGGCCCGCTGGTGCCGCTCTCTGCGGTGGAGGAGCGCCAGGTGGCCGAGATCTTGCCGCAGCTGGAGGGCGTGCTTGCCTACGAGTCCGAGGCACTTGCCCCCTTTGCCCCGCGCTACCTGGAGTTTGCGTTCAACGAGCTCCAGGTCGAGTATGCCGGTTGGCCGCTCGGCGGGCGCATCGACCGCGTAGATGTGGATGCCGAGAATCGCGCCGTGGTAATCGACTACAAGCATCGTTCGGGTGTCGAGGAGTTTAAGCTTGCCGACCCCACGGTGCGTGACGAGGAGACGGGCGAGGCCCCCATCGACGACCCGCGCTGGCTGCCGCCCCATACCCAAACGCTCATCTACGCGCAGGCCATGCGTCGGGCACTGGGCTTGGATACCCGTGCAGCGCTCTATTTTTCGACCAAGGGCGGCAAGCCCGCGCTGCGCGGTGCGGCGAGCGCCGAGTTGCTCGAGGAAGAGCGCGGTGACGGTCGCATCCCGGGCCTCAAGAAGGGCTTCCCGGGCGAGGGCGGCAGCATGGACTTCGATGCCCTGCTCGATCGCGTGGAGGCCGGCATCGCCGAGCGCCTGCGCGAGCTCGAGGCGGGCAACGTTGCCGCCGTCGACCCGGCGTCGGCTCAGGCCGCGCATGCGCGCTGCTCGTATAACCACGAAGGAACGTTTGTAAGGAGGGACGTGTAGACCATGGATCTTTCGACTTTGATGCCGCAACAGCTGCAGATTGTCAAAACGCTCGACCGCCCGCTGTTTGTCTCGGCGGGCGCCGGTTCGGGTAAGACCTTTACCCTCACGCGCCGCATCGTCTATGCGCTCTCGCCCGAATCCGGTCCGTTCGTTGAGCATCTGGACCAGGTGCTCGCCATTACCTTTACCAAAGATGCCGCGGCCGAGATTCGCGACCGCGTGCGCCGTGCGCTTATCGACGAGGGCATGGACGAGGAAGCACTGACCGTCGACGACGCGTGGATTTCGACCATTCACGGCATGTGCTCGCGTATCCTGCGCGCGCACGCGCTGGAGCTGGGCATCGACCCCGAGTTCACGGTGCTCACCGATACCGACGAGCTCATGGACCAGGCTGTTGAGCATGTGCTGGGTCGCGCGACGGCACCCGATGCCGCCCCCGAGCTCGCGGCATCGCTCAAGGCCCTCTATGCCTGGTATCCCATGGCGGGCGAGGGCGGTTCCTTTGGCGGCGGTACGACCATCAAGGGTCTGGTGCGCGACCTGCTGGAGCTGTCGAGCCAGTTGCCGGGCGGTATGGACGACGTGCGCGTGGCGCGCGGCCAGGCCGATACCTCGGCACTCGCCGATGCCTATCGCGCGGCGCTGGGCGCAAGCAAGGCCGCGACCGAGAAGGCGCAGACGGCGCTCGATGCCATCGACGCGTTCGAGGCGAGCGGCAAGACCATGGTCGATGCGGCGCGACTCATGATGTCATGCACCATGCCGCGCGCGAGCAAGGCATTCCCTAAGGAGCAGGTCGAGCTGCTCAAGGCCGAGGCCGCCGATGCGTTTATCAATATCGTGCTTGCCTGCGGTGCCCCGGCGCTCGATGCGCTGGTGGGCCTGGCCCGTTCCGTGGAGGCCGAGTATCGCGCGCTGAAGGCTGCCCAGTCCGCCCTCGATAATAACGACCTGCTGCGTATGGCCTACGAGGCCCTGCGCGATTACCCGGCCATCCGTGCTGCGTACGAGGGCCGCTTTAAGATGGTCATGATCGATGAGTTTCAGGATACCGACCAGATGCAGGTCGATCTGATACGCTACCTGACGGGTGCGGGGGAGCGCGCGCTGTGCACCGTGGGCGATGCGCAGCAGTCCATCTATCGCTTCCGTGGCGCCGAGGTCGAGGTGTTCCGTCGTCAGGAGCGCAAGGTGGGCTCGTCTGCCGCGCCCGAGGCGACTGCCGTGGCCGACGCCCCTGCCGGCGAACTCGTCAAGCTCGTGCGCAACTTCCGCAGCCATGACGAGGTGCTGCGTTACGTGGCACGCGTCTTCGACGGCGATGACGGCGGCCTGATGCAGGGCTTTTTGGATCTTGAAGCGAGCGACGGCCGCAAGGACACGCTGGTGACAGACGCCTCGCGTCGCCAGGCCCTCTTTGTTGCCGGCGGCAGTACGCAGGAGCGCACGCAGGCCAAGGCCCGTGCGATCGCCGAGCGCTTCCGCGCGCTTGCCGATGCCGGCCAGCCCCAGGGCGGCATGGTGCTGCTGCTGGGCCGCATGACCAACGCCGACGTCTACGCCCAGGCCTTCCGCGACCAGGGGCTCGACTGCGTCATCGCGGGTGGTTCGGTCTTTGCCCAGGCAGCCGAGGTGCAGACGGTGCGCGCCCTGGTATGTGCGCTCGCCAATCCGGCCGATACGGCGCAGGGCCTTATGCCGCTGCTCGCCTCGCCGATGTTTGCGCTCGGCGCTCAGGAGTTCCTGGCGCTGGCGGCCAAGCTCGATAGCGAGACAGGGGAGACCTCGCGCCGGAATATCGACGCGGGCATCATGAGTGATTTCGACGTGCCGGGTCTGCAAGATCTGCCGCTCGTGACGCGCGCCCGCGAGGTGCTGCGGTATGCGCTTCGTCGCGTGGGCCGCGATTCGTTCGCCGCCATCGCGCGCGACGTGGTCAACGCCTCCGGCTGGTTTGTGCGTCTGGCACAGCGCGGTCCCGAGGGCAAGGCCATTGCCGCCAACGTGCTCAAGGCGCTCGACGCCGTGGCCGAGGCGGAGGCCGAGTTCGGTAACTCTCCGCGTTCCATCGCGCTGGCCTTCGACCGCTTCTTGGCGGGCAAGGAAGCCCCGGGTGCCCTCAACGAGGAGGGCGACGGCGCGGTGCGCATCATGACCGTGCATGCGTCCAAGGGTCTGGAGTATCCGGTCGTAGCGGTTGCCGAGTGTTTTGGCGTGCGCAAGCCGTCCGGTGCGGCTCATATGGGGCGTGTCGAGGGCGGAGCGCAGGTCGTGGCACTGCCAGCTCGTTTTGATGGCGTTAAGCTCGCCGATGGGACCTTTGTGAAGGGCGATGACGTCAAAAAGCAGTTTGAGCATGCGTTTAAGGGCAAGGGCACGTCGCTGTGGTTGCCGCCGGAGCTCATGGAGGATGTCTGCGCGACGGGTTCTCCTGCCGAGGCATTTGCTCGCCTGCGCAACGATGATCTGCAGCTTTCGCTCGAGGAGCGGGCCCGCTTGCTCTACGTTGCCATGACGCGTGCGCGCGAGCTGGTGATCTTGGCGATGGATGCCGGCGTGAGCCGTGGCAAGGTGACGGCGCCGACCTTCGATGTCGAGACGGATCTGACCTACGATGTTCTGCGCCGCATTCTGCCGACGGACGCTCTGGACATGCCTCAGCTCGATAGCGACCGTTTGGTGTTCGATAACTCCAAGCCGGGCGACTACGAGCTCATCTCGCTGGCGGACTTTACGTTTGGCGAGCAGGCGTTTGAGGCCAACGCTTCGCTGGATGCCGAGGGCAGGCTTGTTCGTGGCGATGCCGATGTCGCCGATAGTGCTGCGCACTCAACTGTGCCCGGTCCTGCTGACCCCAAGCCCGATTCGTTTGAGCTTGTGTATCCCCAGGCAGTGGGCGTGCGCATGGGCATCTGTCCGTTCCCGGCGCGTGACTCGTATAGCTACTCGTCAATTGCCGCGGCGCTGCATGCCGAGTCCGAGGACCGTGCCGCCGAGGCGCACGTGCCCATGGACGAGGCTGGCGATGATGCAGAGTCGGATGGCTCGGAGATGGCCGATGCGGACGTGGCCGTCGTTGAGCCCGCCGGCAACCCCATGGCGCTGGGCTCGGCGTTCCACGCCGCCTGCCAGTGGCTCATCGAGATGGGTGCCGACGCGTTGCCCGCTGCGCGCGCCGATGCGCTGGCGCGTCTGTGGCGCCTGACGCCGGAGCAGCGCGAACGCTTCGACGTTGCCCTGAACCGCTGGCTCAAGTCGGCTGTTCGTGCCGACCTGCTCGCGTGGCCGTGCATTCACGCCGAGGTGCCGTTCTTTTCACTGGGCTGCGAGGACGAGGACATCGCTCGCTACGGTGCCTATGCCGAGGGCGCCATCGATGCACTGGCCACCGACCCGGCCGATCCGTCGCGCGCCCTGGTCATTGATTACAAGACGGGTGGCACGCTGGATGAGACGCCGGAACAGCTGCTCGAGAAGCACGCCTTGCAGGCGCGCGTCTACGCCGACGTGTTGCACAAGGCGGGCGTTGAGGCGGTGACGGTCAAGTTCGTTCGCGTGGAGCAGGCCGATCCGACTCTCTTCGTCAATCCCGCCGAGCCCCAAGTAGTCACCTACAACTTCTAGTCCTCAGATAACTTGCGGTGGAATACGGACTGTTTTGGCCAAAAAGCCGCCAAACAGTCCGCATTTCACCGCAACTGCAAGAGGAGCCGTGTTGGTTTGGCTAGGTTCGGGTGCCGTCCGCGCCGTGCGGTAAAATCGTTCAGTCAGAACACGAACCCGTATCGGAGCTCATCACATGGCATTCGTCCATCTGCACAATCACACTGTTTTCTCCATGCTCGACGGCGCAACCCGTATCCAGGATATGGTCAACCGTGCCGTTGAGCTTGGCATGCCCGCCGTGGCCATTACCGACCACGGCTACATGTATGGCGTGCCCGACCTGGCGCTGGCCTGCGACGCCGTCAATCACAACACGCCCGAGTACAAAACCTGGAGCCACGACAAGGCCTTCTTGGAAAAGGACCGCCGCGACGAGCTGGTGGAGCCCGACCCCGAGGCAAACCCGCGCGAGCATGCCCAGTACGTCAAAGACATGGCCATGTGGGACGAGAAAGGCAACATCGACGAGCTCAAACCGCCCCTGGTCATCAAGCCCATCTTTGGCTGCGAGGTCTACTTTACGCCGGACGAGACGCTCGCCCGCGACCACAAGCCCGAGCTCTACCACATGATCCTTCTGGCCAAGGACCAGGAGGGCTACGTCAACCTGATGCAGACGGTCTCCGAGGCCGCCGTGCAGGGCTTTTACTACAAGCCGCGCGTGACGCTCGACAACCTGCGCCGCCATGCCAAGGGCATGATCTGCACCAGCGCCTGCATCGCAGGCATCATCCCCAAATACATCGACCGCGGTGACATGGAAGGCGCCATCAAGTGGGCCGAGACCTTCCGTGATACCTTCGAGCCCGGCGACTTCTACATCGAGATCCAGGAACACGGCATCACCACCGACAACGGCCTGACTGACGAGCAGATGGACCGCACGCTCATCGATATCGCCAAGCAGGTGGGCGTCAAGGTCATCGCCACCAACGACTTCCACTACCTGCGCCGCGAGGATGCGCCCGTGCAGGACGTCATCATGTGTATTGGCATGAACGCCAAGGTCGATGACCCCAACCGCATGCGCATGACCGGCTCGGAGTTTTACATGAAGACCGAGGAGGAGATGCGGGCGATGTTCCCGTATTGCCCCGAGGCCTGCGACAACACGCTCGAGATCGCCGACAAGTGCTACGTTGAGCTGGACTGGGACTCTATCATCCTGCCGCGCTTTCCGTTGCTCGATCCCGGCGAGACGCACGAGAGCCAGTTCCGCCGCGAGTGCGAGAAGGGCCTGCGCCAGCACTATGGCGACGACTGGGCCACGCGCGAGATCGGTGGCGTCAACATCAAAGAGCGCTTTGAGTACGAATACAAGGTCATCTGCGACAAGGGCTTTGCCGCCTACTTTTTGATCGTTGCCGAGTACGTGCAATGGGCTAAGGACAACGGCATCGGCGTCGGCCCCGGCCGTGGCTCGGCCGCCGGCGCTATCGTCGCCTACGCCATGAACATCACCGCGTTCGACCCGCTCGAGAACGGCCTGATGTTCGAGAGGTTCCTGTCCCCGCAACGTACCGAGATGCCCGATATCGATATGGACTTCGACGATGAGCGGCGCCTCGAGGTCGTGGAGCACGTTCGCCAGCTCTACGGCCCCGAGAAGGTCACCCACGTCATCACCTACTCGACCATTAAGGCCAAGCAGGCCATCAACGACGCCGCGCGCGTGCTGGACTATCCGGTCTACATGGGCCAGCGCCTGTCCAAGATGGTCTCGAGCGACCCCAAGGTCAAGCTCAAGCAGGTGCTCGAAAAGCAACCCGGCAAAGAGGATCTGTTTAACCCCGACTTTGCCGAGGCCTATAAAAAGGATGACGACGCCCGCCGCATCATTGACACGGCGCTCTCGATCGAGGGCCTCACCCGTGGCGAGGGCGTGCACGCGTGCGCCGTTCTGATCTGCCGCGATCCCGTCAACGAGCACGTACCCACCAAGCTCGATACCAAGGGCGGCGTCGAGATTACCCAGTACGAGGGCCATACCGTTGCCGACATGGGCCTGCTCAAGATGGACTTCCTGGGCCTGCGCACGCTGACGGTTATCTCCAAGGCCAAGGCAAACATCAAGAAGAACTTCGGCATCGACATCAAAGAGGAAGAGATTCCCTTTGACGATCCCGAGATCTTTAAGCTCATGGGCTCCGGTCACACCGCCGGCGTCTTCCAGGTCGAGTCCGCCGGCATGACGGCCACGATCAAGAACATGAAGCCCACCGAGTACAAGCACGTCGTGGCATTGATCGCTCTGTACCGCCCGGGCCCGTTGGGCGCCGGCATGGTTTCGTCCTACATCAACCGTATGAACGGCAAGGAGCCGGCCGTCTCCTACGATGACCGTCTGGACGACATCCTGGGCGAAACCTACGGCACCATGGTCTACCAGGAGCAGGTTATGCTCATCTCCGTCGAGATGTGCGGCTTCTCCAAGGGCGAATCGGACTCGCGTATCCGTAAGCCCGTGGCTAAGAAAAAGATTAAGCTGCTCACGTCGACGGTGCTCCACTGGGAGGATGGCTCGGACGAGACCACTTACGACCACTGGATGAATGGCGCTATCAAGAACAACTACACGCGCGAGGTCGCCCAGAAGATTTGGGACGATGTTCTCGAGTTCGCGTCCTACGCCTTCAACAAGTCGCACTCCGCCGGCTACGCCATTCTGGTTATGCAGACGGCATGGCTCAAGGCGCACTATCCGCACGAGTACATGGCGGCCGTTCTGACGTCCTATACGGGCAAGACCGATAAGATCGTGCACTACGTCTCGGCATGCCGTCACGACGGCATCCCCGTGCTTTCGCCAGATGTCAACGAGTCCGGTACCGAGTTCACGGCTACCAAGGAGGGCGTGCGCTTTGGTCTGGCCGGCATCCGCGGCGTGGGCACCGGCGTGGCGCAGGCGATTATCGCCGAGCGCGAGGCGGGCGGTCCGTTTAAGACGCTGCACGACTTTGTCGAGCGCGTGGACTCGAGCCAGGCCAACCGCCGCGTGATCGAATCGCTGATCAAGGCAGGCGCCTTCGACTCCACGGGGTATCCGCGTCGCCAGATGATGCACTTTGTGGACAAGAACAACCCCGAGAACATCATCGATGCCGCGGTAAAGCGCCAGAAAGATCGCGCGAGCGGCCAGACGTCGTTCTTCGATATGTTTGGCGACGTTGAGGGCTCGGGCTTTGAGGTGAGCGTGCCCGATCCGGATGGCCAGGAGTGGGACCGCCACCTTAAGCTGAGCCAGGAGAAGGAAGTTCTGGGCATCTATGTCTCGGACCACCCGCTGCGCCCGTTTGAGTATGCACTTAGCAAAGCGCGCGACTTCTCGTTCTCGCAGATCGACACCGGCTACGAAGTTCAGAATCCTACGGGCGGCACCATCAACCAGGAGATTCCCGAGGGCAAGGCGCTGTGGTGGGCCGGCATGGTCTCGAGCGTGTCCAAGCGCGTGACCAAAAACGGCGACCCCATGGGCATCGTGCAGCTCGAGGACATGGAAGGCGAGGCCACGGTCGTGGTGTTCCCCAAGACCTACAAGGAGGCCGAGGGGTACCTGTACGGCGAGGTCGATCCCGAGACCGGCGCGCAGCTGTCCGACGCGTTTGTGCGCATTAAGGGCAAGCTCGAGCGCTCGGACCGCGGCGACCAGATCATCGCGCAGGAGATTGTGCCGCTGGAGCTTAGCGAGGAGAAAAACAAGCCCAAGGTCTTTGAGGTCATGGTGCCCAACAGCCGATTTAGCCAGGGCAATATGGCGCGCCTGGCCACGGTGCTCACCACCAACCCGGGCGGCGAC
>DBGBLM010000144.1:0-2944 GCA_048448865.1 Collinsella sp. | reverse complement strand
CCATCACCGAGAGCCTGCAGCACCTGCCGGCCGGCTTTGAGTGCGACATCCTACACTGCAATGACTGGCAGACGGCACTGGCGCCCGTGTTCTTGCGCGAGTTCTACCAGGGCCTGCCGCTGTACGACCGCGTCAAGACCGTGTTCTCGATCCACAACGTGGCGTTCCAGGGCCAGTTTAGCGACACCGTAATGGAGGATATCCTGGGTGTGGCGCATATTCCCGCGGCCGCCTCGCAGCTGCGCTGCGACGCCTGCAGCGTCAACTACATGCTGGGCGCGCTGCGCTATGCCGACGCCATCACCACGGTAAGCCCCACCTATGCCAACGAAATCCAGACGCCCGAGTTTGGCGAGGGCCTGGACGGCGTGCTGCGCGAGCGTTCGTACGCGCTGCAGGGCATCCTCAACGGCATTGACGTGGCGGGCTTTGACCCGGCGACCGACAAGCGCATTGCCGCCAACTACACCGTGGAGGACCGTTCCGGCAAGGCCGTGTGCAAGGCCAAGCTGCAGGAAGAGCTGGGGCTCGAGGTTCGCGACGACCGCCCGCTCATGGTGATGGTCACGCGCCTGACGCGTCAGAAGGGCATGGACCTGGTCATGTACGCGCTCGACCGCATCCTGGCCGGCGGCGTTCAGGTGGCCGTGCTGGGCACCGGCGACCGCGACTACGAGGACGGCCTGCGCTACTTCCAGGACAAGTACCCCGGCACCATGGCCGCGCGCATCGAGTTTGACCCGGCGCTGTCGCAGCGCATGTACGCCGCCGCCGACATGTTCCTGATGCCTTCGAAGTTTGAGCCCTGCGGCCTGTCGCAGATCATCGCCATGCGCTACGGCACCCTGCCTATCGTACGCGAGACCGGTGGCCTGAAGGACACCGTGATCCCGTATAACGAGTTTACCGGCGAGGGAACGGGCTTCTCGTTTACCAACTTTAACGGCGACGAGATGGGCGACGCGGTCTTCCGCGCGGCGCGCCTGTTCTGGGATAACCGTGACGCTTGGAACCAACTGGTCACGCAGGCCATGAGCCAGGACTTTAGCTGGACGCGCTCGGCCGACAAGTATCTGGACCTGTACTTCTTTATGCATCCGGAGATTGAGAGGCCGGCGGCGGTTGTCGACGAGCCTGAGGCTGCAGCTGAGCCGGTGGCCGTAGAGGAGCCCAAGGCTGAGGAGAAGCCGGTTAAGGCTGAGCCCGCAAAGGCCGAGCCTGAGGTGAAGGCTAAGGTTGCTCCTGAGGCAAAGGCCGAGGTCAAGCCCGCTGCAAAGCACGCAGTTAAGAAGACCACGACGCGCAAGACGACCGCTAAGAAGACTACGACGACCAAAGCTGCTGCCACCAAGACCGCCGCAGCAAAGACGACTGCTGCCAAGGCAACGACCGCGCGCAAGCGCACGACCGCTGCTGCCAAGAAGGCCGCAGAAGCCGAGGCTGCTCCCGAGGTAAAGGCAGAGGTCGCTGAGTCCAAACCGGCCGCCAAGGTTCCGGCAAAGACCGCTGCTAAGAAGGCGACCACGACCGCCAAGAAGTCAACGGCGGCCAAGAAGACCACGGCAACCAAGTCGACGACCGCGAAGGCCGCCACGACCAAGGCAGCCGCAAAGCCGGCCGCCAAAGTCGAGGAGACGGGCGCTGAGCCCAAGGCCGAGGCAACCGTCGAGGCAAAGCCGGCCACCAAGACCACCACGCGCAAGCGCTCTACGACGACGGCCAAAAAGACCACGACAAAGGCCGCAGCTACCAAGGCAGAGGCTAAGCCTGCTGCTGCCAAAGTGGAGCCCAAGGCCGAGGTAAAGGCCAAGCCCGAGCCCGCCAAGGAGACTCCGGTCTCCTCCGCCGCTCCGGCAGAGAAAAAGGCCCCGTCCAAGAAGACGTCCGTCCGCAAGGCCACGGCCACCCGCAAGCGCCGCTAGCCCACAGACGATCCAAAACCTAATCAAACCCTATGTAAGGGGCGCTCCAACCGGGCGCCCCTTCTCTGTAGGTAGTTGGTAAAACGATTTTCTAGGACAACCGTTCGCCGATGGTAAACGGGTGTTGTTTATACAGCCTGTGTACAACAGATATACTTACTTCCTGTGCGTAAAGCCCATGGCCCGCAGGCCGTGATTCTATTGAACTGGACCGTATTATGAGATTGATTCACAACAGTCGTCTGCCGCAGTTTCGCATTCCGTTTGGCGCTGTGACCACTGGAACTTCCGTTTCGCTCTCGGTGATTTTGGAGGATGCCGACCCCAACCAGGCAACGCTTACCCTGCGTACCTGGGTCGATGAAATCGGTGAGTCTCTGTATCCCATGACGCACGAGGGCGACGGCATATTTACTGCAGAGCTTGAGTGCACCGAGCCCTGTCTTATCTGGTACAGCTTTATCTGCAACATCGAGGGCCAGCCCGAGGTCCGCTTGGGTGCACCGCAAGGTCGCACCGGTGGCGAGGGCGTAACTTACAACTACGCCGAGGTCCCGTCGTTCCAGATTACCGTCTACAAGCACCGCGAGAACCGTCCCACCTGGTACGAGCGCGGTATGGTCTACCAGATCTTCCCCGATCGCTATGCCCGCGACGAACACTGGCGCGAGCGCACGCTGGCCGAGGTCGAAAAACCGCGTAAGGGCATTCAGCGCCGCATGGTCGAGGACTGGAACGAGCCGCCTGTGTACGAGCGCGCCGAGGACGGCTCCATCAAGACCTGGGACTTTTACGGCGGATCGCTCAAGGGTATCCAGGAAGACCTGCCTCGCATCGCCGAGCTAGGCTTTACGGCCATCTATCTTAACCCCATTTTTGAAGCCGCGAGCAACCACCGCTACGACACCGCTGATTACACCAAGATCGATCCGATTCTGGGCACCGAGCAGGACTTTACTGAGCTGTGCGAAGCAGCCGAGAAGCTGGGCATTTCCATCATTCTGGACGGCGTGTTCAACCAC
>DBGBLM010000143.1:0-8459 GCA_048448865.1 Collinsella sp. | reverse complement strand
TGCTCGAGTCGGGCGCGCGTGTGCACGTGATGGCGGGTACAGCCGAGGTTGTCGGCCGCATCATGCTTTTGGAGGGTGAGGCCCCCATTGCGGTGGGCGAGACCCGTACAGTGCAGGTGCGCTTGGAGGAGCCGCTGCCGCTGCGAGCCGGAGACCATGCTGTGGTGCTGTCGTATTCGCCCGTCATGCTCATTGGCGGCGGGCGTGTGCTGCTTTCGCGTTGCCGTCGTTCGCGCGAGCTTACCGAAGGAGAGCGTGCGCTGTATGTTGCGCTTGAGGCCGGCGATACCGCCGCTGGTGTTGAGGCGTGGCTGGCGCTGCAGACGTTGCCGGTCGTGGCTTCCGACGTTGCCGCGGCGCTGGATCTTGTTTCCGGTGGAGTCGATGCCGCGCTGAACGAGTTGGTGGCGCGAGGTGCTGTGTGCGAGCTTGCCGGCTCGGATGGCTCGCTGTATGCAGATTCTTCCGCGCTCGACGCAGCGATGGATGCCCTTGCGGCGACCCTGTCAGCCATGCACGCGGCGGCTCCCAAGGAGACGGGCTTTACGCCCGGCGCCGTTGCCCATGCTGCGTGGCCTGCCGCTGATGAAGGCGTTGCCTCGGCTCTGATTGCCGAGGGCTGCTCGCGCGGCGTGTGCGCCGCCGTGGGCGCCGAGGTATTCGATCCGCATTCGGCCGCCGCGGCGGCACGCGTGGTGCGAGAGGCTTGCGAGCGGATCGTCGCGCTACTTGACGAGGCCGGCCTGGATGCACCGGCGCTTCCCGAGGTGGGCGAACAGCTGCAGCTCGGCCGCGACACCATGACGCGTGCCCTGCGCGAGCTTTCGCTCAACCGCTCGATCGTTAAGGTCGAGCGCGACGTTGCCCTGTCCGCTGCCGCCGAGGCCCATGCGCGCGAGCTTGTTGCCGCTGCCATTGAGACAGCCGGTGGCGCTGCGACCACGAGCGTGCTGCGCGAGGCCCTGGGTGTGTCGCGCAAACGTGCCATCAGCATCTTGGAGCACCTAGATGCCGTGCGCTTTACGGTGCTCGACAAGGATGCCGGTGGCCTGAGGTCCCTACGCTAGGCCGGTCACCCGCTCCCGCCTCCTCAGTTGCGGTGAAATAGTTCCTGTTTTTGGGGTCTTGCAGCCTAAGCAAGAACTGTTCCACCGCAACTTCTTGCTCGTCTTTTTGGGATGGGGCCCGCTCGGTTTGGTAAAATACCGCCGCACTTGGGAACGGATGGGCTCCGGTGGGCTCCGCGGTCCTCAAAACCGTTGCGAGGCGTGCAAAACGTCTTGGATGTGTTCGATTCACATACGTTCCCGCCATACGCTACCAGCGCTTTTGTGCTCACGGTCTTGCTGCGTGCCGCAAAGGCGCTGTTTTGTTTTTGCATGGGTTTGCCGTGCCTCCCGCTTTATCGGCGATGGTATTTGGCTTCGTGTGTTGGGTTTTGAGCATGCCGATGGGGGTGGTTTGCCGTATGACTACCGTAAGACGGGCCGATCTTTCTTGTGTCGTTCAAGCGGGCGGGTTGTCGTCGCGCATGGGCTGTGACAAGGCGCGCATGGCGTTTTGCGGCGAGCCGCTCATCGAGCGCGTGCTGGGTCGGCTGGCGCCAGTTGCCGGAGAGTTGGTCGTGACGACGTCGCGTCCCAGCGAGCTTGCCTACCTTGAAGAATGCGCGTTTGACGGACTGCGCCCCCGCGTGGTGATGGACGTCGACGGTCCCGCTGGTGCCATGCGCGGCATCGCGAGCTCGTTGGCCGCGGCCCGATTGCCGCTCGTGGCGATTGTCGCCTGCGATATGCCGTTTATCTCGCCGGAACTCATCGGCGCGCTTGCCGATCGTGTTGAGGCCGAGGCGCTCGACGTGTGCGTGCCGTGCGAGGAGCGGGGGATTGAGCCGCTTTGCGCCGTCTGGCGCCGTGACGCGTGTGCGCCGGTGGCCCATGAGCTGCTCGCCTGCGATCGCCAGCGCATTCGCTGCCTGATCAACCGCGTTCAGGCCGGTTATATGGATGAGTCGCAGATTGTTAAGGCCGCGGGCTCGACGCTCTGCTTCGAAAACGTTAATACGCCCGAGGAGTTTGCGGCGGCCGAGTTGCTCGCCTAGACGATTGGAGTTGCCATGTCTCATGATATTTGTCCCGACACGGGAGAGCCTTGCACTTGCGATGGTTCCGAGCCCTGTACCTGCGGCTGCGGTGGCTGTGGACATACTGCGGAAGAGGAAGCGGCCGCCGCGGCGTATCGCGAGGCACACCGCGAGGGCCCGTCCGGTGATGCCCTCGACCACGAGCGCAAGATTATCGTGTCGTTTGACAGCACCTTCGATGTGATGGAATGCGAGCAGCTGTGCCTGGATGCCGGTGTGCCCGGGCGCATCATGCCACTGCCCGGCTCCATTACCGCAGGCTGCGGGCTATGCTGGGCCATGCCGTTCTCGGGCGATGCGCTCGCCGCCTTCCGCGCTGCCACCGAAGGCCGCATAACCCCCGCCGACTACCATCAGCTCGTCCTCTAACCACCCAAACCGCCACATTGGGGACAGGCACCTTTGTGGTGGTTTCGTTGCTTGAATGGCCTTCTTGTGACATTACGAGTCAAAACCACCACAAAGGTGCCTGTCCCCAATGTGGCGGTATGGACCATATGGACGAAACAGCCTTGAAACACGCGATTTGCACGTTGGGTGCTCAAAAACGCTTCTACCTGCATCGTAATCAAAACGAAACATCTGCCCG
This sequence comes from Collinsella sp., assembly GCA_048448865.1. Lineage (GTDB taxonomy): Bacteria > Actinomycetota > Coriobacteriia > Coriobacteriales > Coriobacteriaceae > Collinsella. The sequence continues at coordinate 5,727 of DBGBLM010000143.1, read as the reverse complement.
TCTGCTTATGCGAAACTTTCCCGCAACAGTGCGATATTATCCATACTCGATAAAGTTCGCGGCGCATAGGGTGCCGCGATCAACATTTTTCGTTTCCCATCATTGGAGGAAGCATGAGCTACACGCAGAAAGTTCTCGAAGAGCTCAAGGCCCGCTATCCCGAGCAGCCTGAGTTCATCCAGGCCGCGACCGAGATCCTCGGCACCATCCAGCCGGCGCTCGACGCCCACCCCGAGTACGAGGAGGCCGCCCTGCTGGAGCGCCTCGTCGAGCCCGAGCGCATTGTTATGTTCCGTGTTCCCTGGGTCGACGACCAGGGCAAGGTTCAGGTCAACCGCGGCTATCGCGTCGAGTTCAACTCTGCCATTGGACCCTACAAGGGCGGCCTGCGCTTTAACCCGACGGTCACCCTGGGTATGCTCAAGTTCCTGGGCCTGGAGCAGATCCTCAAGAACAGCCTGACCACCCTTCCCATGGGCGGCGGCAAGGGCGGCTCCGACTTTGACCCCAAGGGCAAGTCCAACAACGAGATCATGCACTTCTGCCAGTCCTTCATGACCGAGCTCTATCGCCACATTGGCCCCAACACCGACGTTCCCGCCGGCGACCTGGGCGTTGGCGGCCGCGAGGTTGCCTACCTGTTCGGTCAGTACAAGCGCCTGACCAACGAGTGGACCGGCGTCCTCACCGGCAAGGGCCTCTCCTTTGGCGGCTCGCTCGCCCGTACCGAGGCCACCGGCTACGGCCTGGCCTACTTTGTGGATGAGTACCTCAAGAGCCGCGGCGACTCCTTCGAGGGCAAGAACGTCGTCGTTCATGGCTCCGGCAATGTCGCCATCTACGCGGTCCAGAAGGTCTCTCAGCTCGGCGGCAAGGTCCTGGCCTGCTCCGATACCCACGGCTGGGTCGAGGATCCCGACGGCATCGACTACACCGTGCTCGAGCACATCTACAACAAGAAGCGCTCTGGCCACGACAAGGGCGTTACGCTCGCTATGTACGTTGACGAGAAGCCTAACGCCGTGTGGCACGAGGGCGACGGCCGCGGCGTGTGGCAGCTTCCCTGCGATATCGCGCTGCCCTGCGCTCGCGAGAACACGCTGCTGCTCGAGGACGCCCAGGCGCTCGTCGCCAACGGCTGCAAGGTGGTCGGCGAGGGCGCGAACATGCCCACGACCATCGAGGCCACGACCTACTTCCAGGAGAACGGCGTCGCCTTTATGCCCGGTAAGGCTGCCAACGCCGGCGGTGTGCTCGTGTCCGGCCTGGAGATGAGCCAGAACGCTGAGCACCTTTCCTGGACCTTCGAGGAGGTCGACGGCAAGCTCGAGCAGCTCATGCGCGGCATGTTCCACAACGTGGACGACACCGCCAAGGAGTATGGCCAGGAGGGCAACTTTGTCATGGGCGCCAACATCGCTGGCTTCCTGAAGGTCGCCGACGCCATGCTCGCCCAGGGCGTCTGCTAAATCCTGCCTGACATAGCATGTGATGAGGCTCCCAGTCATCTTGGCTGGGAGCCTTTTCTATCCCGGAGGACTCTTCATAACTTGCGGTGAAATACGGACTGTTTAGCGTCCCAGAACGGCTAACCAGTTCGTATTTCACCGCAAGTTATGGATGGGTGGGTGGATTTTGTCCTAAAACGGTGTGCGGCCCCTCGTTTGGTATACTTAAAAGTACTGGACAAGTGAAGAGATGGGGGAGAACGTGCTCAAGTTCGGTACCTACGTCCGTGTTGGAAACGCGGCCGAAGCCTATGAGCTCTTGCAGAAGAACCGCAACAACAAGATTGTGGGCGGCGGCATCTGGATGCGCCTGGGTTCGCGTCGTGTGGCGACGGCACTTGACCTTTCGGCCTGCGGACTCGATCAGAACGAGGAGACCGAGACCGAGTTTCGCATCGGTGCCATGTGTACCCTGCACCAGCTCGAGCGCCACGCCAAGCTCAACGCGCTTGCCAACAATGTCTTCGAGTTTGCCGTCCACGATATCGTGGGCGTTCAGCTGCGCAACACCGCCACGGTGGGCGGCAGCATTTACGGTCGCTTTGGTTTCTCTGACGTGCTCTCGGCCTTTTTGGCGCTCGATTCGTACGTTGAGCTGACGGGCGCCGGCCGCGTGCCGCTCGCGGAGTTCGTTGACATGGGCTACGTGCGCGACGTTATTGAGCATGTCGTGGTCGTTAAGCACGATTACCGCGCAAGCTATGAGGCCGTGCGCAAGGCCGCGACCGACTTCCCCTCCTTAAACGTCACCGCCGCCTGGTGGAACAACAGCTGGCACGTCACCGTGGGCGCCCGTCCGCTGCGCGCAACCCTGCTGCAGGGCGAGGCATGCGGCCTCGTGAGCGAGCAGCCTTCCGAGGACGAGCTGCGCGCCCTGGCCGCATCCGTGCGCGCGCTGAGCTACGGCACCAACCTGTGGGGCTCGGCTGACTACCGCCGCCGCATCTCGGCCCCGCTTGCCGTCCAGGCCGTGCGCCGCGCCGCCGGTATCGAGCTTTCTGCCGCGCTTGCTCGCGAGCTCGAGGGCGTGCAGATCCCTAAGTTTGCCACGGACGAGTATTCCTGCCGCCGCGTGCCCGGCGTCGATTCTAGCGAGGTGCGCTAATGGCTGCCAAACTCATCGATCTTTCCTTTACGCTCAACGGCCGCAAGGTCAAGGTTCAGATTGCCCCCGATACCATGCTCTTTGCGCTGCTGCGCGAGCAGGGCTGCGCGTCGGTGCGCTGTGCCTGCGAGACCACCAACTGCGGCCTGTGCACAGTGTGGCTCGACGGCGACCCGGTGCTGAGCTGCTCGGTTCCCGCCGCGCGCGTCGAGGGCCGCTCCATCACCACACTCGAGGGCCTCAAGGCCGAGTCCGAGGCGCTCGCCCGCGCAATGGCTGCCGAAGGCGCCGAGCAGTGCGGTTTTTGCGCCCCCGGCCTTATCATGAACGTGTTGGCGCTTGCCCGCGCCGCCAAGGAAGACCCGAGCCTCGTTGCCACGCGCGAGGAGCTGTCGCGCCAGCTTGCTGGTAACCTGTGCCGTTGCAGCGGCTACGAGAGCCAGCTGCGCGCCATCGTGCGCTTCCTCAATGAGTCCGGCGTGCAGGTGGGCTTCGAGATGCCCGAGCTGCCGGTCAACGACACCAGCTGTGACGGTGCCTCCTACAAGCAGATCACCCACAAACAGCCCAAGAAGGACTCGAAGGCCCTTCTTGAGGGGCGTCCCGTCTACACCGGCGATATGGTGCCCGCCGGTGCGCTCATCGTCAAACTCAAGCGCAGCCCCTATGCCCGCGCCAAGATCCGCTCCATCGATACGTCGCGCGCCCTGAAGGTGCCCGGCGTCGTGGGCGTTTACACCTACGAGGACGTGCCCAAGCGCCGCTTTACCATCGCCGGCCAGAGCTATCCGCAGCCGAGTCCCTACGACCGCCTGATTCTCGAGAACCTCGTCCGTTACCAAAACGAGGAGGTGGCGATCGTCGCCGCCGAGACTGAGGAGGCTGCCGACAAGGCACTCAAACTCATTAAGGTCGACTATGAGGTGCTCGAGCCGCTGCTCGACTTTACCAAGGCGCTCGATAATGACATCGTGGTCCACCCCGAGGGTGACGTGACCTTTATGTTCCCGCAGGGCGGTGACGTTCCGCGCAACCTGGTGTGCAGCGGTACCAGCGATTATGGCGACCTGGACGAGGCCTTCGCCCAGAGCGACATTGTCTTTACCCGCACTTACACCAGCCAGGCAACCCAGACCGCGCCGATGGAGACCTTCCGTGCCTTCGCGACCACCGACGCGTTCGGCCGCATTTCGGTGACCACCTCTACGCAGGTGCCCTTCCACGTGCGCCGCATGGTCGCTCAGTCGCTCGATATCCCGCAGTCGCAGGTGCAGGTCATTAAGCCGCGCATCGGCGGCGGCTTTGGCTCCAAGCAGACGGGCTGCTGCGAGATCTTCGTGGCGTTCGTCACCCAGCAGACCGGCCGTCCGAGCTACTGCTGCTATACCCGCGAGGAGACCATCACCGCGGGCAACTCGCGCCACCAGATGCAGATGACCGTTAAGCTGGGTGCCATGAACGACGGCACCATCACGGCCATCGACCTGCATACGCTGTCCAACGCCGGCGCGTATGGCGAGCACGCCACCACGACGATCGGCCTTTCGGGCCACAAGAGCCTGCCCATCTACAACCATGTGAAGGCGAGCCGCTTTAGCTGGGACGCCGTCTACACCAATACCAACCGCGGCGGCGCATATCGTGGCTACGGTGCCACCCAGGGCCAGTTTGCCGTGGAGAGCGCCGTCAACGAGCTCGCCGACATGTTGCACATGGACCCCGCCGACCTGCGCCTTAAGAACATCGTGCGCGAGGGCGAGGTCATGCCGCAGTACTACAACGAGAAGCTCAACGCCTGCGCGCTCGACCGCTGCCTGCTGCGCGCGATGGACATGATCGGTTGGCGCGACAAGCCGCTGGCCGTGGACCTGGGCGACCGCGTGCGCGCCCTGGGCTGCGCGCTTACCATGCAGGGCTCGGGCATCTCCAACGTGGATATCGCCGGCATCGACATGCGCCTTGAAGAGGACGGCTTCATTACCATTGGCACCGGCGCCACCGATAACGGCATGGGCGTCGACACGATCCTGGCGCAGATTGCCGCCGAGGAGCTGGGCGTGGAGAGTTCAATGATCGTGGTACGCGGCGTGGACACCGACGTGTCGCCGTTCGATGCCGGCTCGTACGCGAGCTCGGGTACGTACGTGACGGGCCTTGCCGCCAAGAACGCCGCGACCGAGCTGCGTGAGAAGATCTGCGCCAAGGCCGCCCAGATGTGGGACGTGGACGCCGCCGACGTGGTCTTTGATGGTCAGTACGTGCGCCTGTCCGACGAGCGTGCCGCGCGCGAGCAGAACCGCTACCTCACGCTGCGCGACTTTGCCAACCTGTGCGTCAAGAACATCGCAGGCGGCGACGCGCTCACCTCGCATGCCTCTGCCTGCCTGCCCGTTTCGCCCCCGCCGTTTATGGCCGGCATTGCCGAGGTCGAGGTCGACAAGGCCACCGGCAAGGTGACTGTGGTGGACTACGCGGCGGCTGTGGACTGCGGCACCGTGATCAACGAGGCGCTCGCGCGCGTCCAGGCCGAGGGCGGCATTGCCCAGGGTATCGGCCATGCGCTCTACGAGATTGTCGAGCACGATGAGCGCGGTCGCCTGCGCACCGGCAACTTTATGAGCTACAAGCTGCCCACGCGCCTGGATATCGGCAGCATTCGCGTGGCCTTTGAGCCGAGCTACGAGCCGACGGGCCCGTTTGGCGCCAAGTCGATCGGCGAGGTCGTCATCAACACGCCGCTCGCCGCCGTGGCCTCGGCCGTGGCGCACGCCACCGGACATCAGGTCCGCTCGCTGCCCATCACGCCCGAGAAGGCCCTGCTGGGGGAGTAGGCGAGGCGACGCATCCGCCGCTCTTTGCCTAGCCCTGGGAAACTGCAGCCCACTTTTCGACCGAATTGTGGGCTGCAGTTTCCGTTTGAGGCCCTCGGCGGAAAGTGCATCCCGGAATAGGGGCTCAAAACGGGTTGCAGTTTCCGGTTGATGGCTATAGCGGAAATCGTGTCCCATTCCGAGGCCCCAAACCGGGACACGCTTTCCGGCACATGGCCAGCACCGCCAGACTGCCGAGTCCCACCGAAGTTGCGGTGGAATAGGGACTGTTTTGGAGGACTGG
>DBGBLM010000142.1:0-3932 GCA_048448865.1 Collinsella sp. | reverse complement strand
ACAGCGGCTCGGAACAGGTGTGGGCAAGAGCCAGGCCAAGGCCGGCGGTGTGCTCCAGGTCGCCGGCGCTCGTGGCGTACTCGACCTCGGGCTGCTTGGACAGGGCGTCGCCCACGCCGGCCCAGAAGTACTCTGCCGGAGCCTCGGCGATGATCTTGGGATTGATGAAGATGTGCGCCGGTCGGTTGGGGTACGAATAGCCCTCGAGCGATCCATCGTCGTTGTAGACGACGGCAATGGCGGTCGCGGCGGAACAGTTAGAGCAAATCGTCGGCACGGTAAAGACAATCTTCTTGAGCTCGATGGCTGCAGTCTTCACGGTGTCGAGTGCCTTGCCGCCGCCGCAGGCGATTAGCACGTCTGCCTGCTGGCAAGCGGGGGAGTTCACGACCTTGGCGATATTGGCGTGCGTACTGTTGGTGCCGTAGACGCGCGTCTCCAGAATCTCGACGTCGGTGCCTGCCAGCGCAGCTTCGATGCCGGGCAGCGCGGCAGCCAGTGCTCGCTTGCCGCCAATTATGGCGACCTTGGTCGCTCCGTACTCGGCCAGCGCGCCGGGCAGCTCGTCAAAGCAGTCCTCGCCGACGGTATAGTCGCTCATTCCAATCGTGCGCATAGGTGCCTTCTTTCGTTAGATAGAGTGCTTTCAGGTATTTTGCTCCTAGAGAAGGCTAACGACCACGAGAAATTTCTTACGTATGAAACCAGTGTTGAGGGTTTTTCGCCGGCGTTGACCGTGCTACCATACAGCGCATAAGCGTTGATGGGGACGAGTAGTCGGCCGTCCGCATGCCACAGAGAGCGGGGAGCGCTGAGAGCCCGTGCATGCGACCGATGAAAATCACCCCGGAGCTGCGGTCCCAACGGGCGTGCCGCGCAGGTTCGTCTTAGTAGACATCGCCGAGATGGTCGTCGATACAGGCCAGCCGAGTAACGGATGCGAGCGCGCGAATACGCGGGCGAGGGCATCTAAGCTGGGTGGTTAAGCGAAGAGCTTTTGCGGGCGTGCAGCCCGTTTTGTGGCGCTTCGTCCCAGCTTGCAGGGACGGGCGCTTTTTTTGGTGCCCATCGGGCGTGCGCGCCCACGACATGAAAGGGGTACCGTGGCAAACGAGTACAAGCAGACGATGAATCTGCCCAAGACCGGTTTTCCCATGCGTGCCGGTCTTTCCAAGTCCGAGCCCAAGCGACTCAAGGACTGGCAGGACAACAAGGTCTACGAGCAGGTTCTGAAGAAGAACGAGGGTCACAAGAAGTTCGTGCTGCACGACGGTCCTCCGTACGCCAACGGTCCGATCCACATCGGCCATGCCATGAACAAGATCTCCAAGGACATGATCAACCGTTACTGGATGATGCAGGGCTGCGAAGTTCCCTATGTCCCCGGTTGGGACTGCCACGGTCAGCCGATCGAGCACAAGGTCGAGGAGAAGCTCGGCACCGAGAAGTTCAACCAGACCTCCACGGCCAAGATCCGCGAGCTTTGCAACGAGTTCGCTGTCGAGAACATCGAGCTCCAGAAGGCCGGCTTCCGTCGCTTGGGCGTGCTTGGCGACTGGGACAACCCGTATCTGACGCTCTATCACCAGCATGACGCCGCCGACATTGAGGTCTTCAAGGCCATGTTCGACAAGGGCATGATCTATCGCGGCCACAAGCCCGTCCACTGGTGCAAGCACTGCCACACCGCGCTGGCTGAGGCCGAGATCGAGTACTCCGACGAGACGAGCCCGTCCATCTTCGTGCGCTTTGAGATGACCTCCAAGCCCGCCGGTCTCGAGAACTTCGACGGCCCGGTCGACTTTATCATCTGGACGACCACGCCGTGGACCATCCCCTCCGACCAGGCAGTTTCCCTCAAGCCCGGCGCCGCCTACGTCGCCGTTGAGCACGACGGCCGCGCCGAGGTCATGCTCGAGGACCTGGCTCCCAAGTGCTGCGAGGAGTTTGGCTGGGAGTACACTCCGGTTATGGTCGACGGCAAGCCCTATGTGGTTCCCGCCGAGACCTTCCACCACATCCACTACAAGCAGCCGATCTTCGACGGTGTCGAGGGCGTGGCGCTGCTGGCCGATTACGTCGGTGTCGATGACGGTACCGGTATTGTCCACAACTCGCCCGGCCACGGCGTCGACGACTACTTTGCCTGCCTCAAGGAGGGCATCACCGACATCTGCATGCCGGTCGATGACGACGGCAAGTTCTACACCGGCGAGGAGTTTGGCACCGGTGGCCCCTTCAGCGGTATGGACACCGATGAGGCCAACCCGCACATCATCGAGTTCCTGCGCGAGCGCGGTACCCTAGTCCTCGAGAAGAAGATCACGCACAGCTATCCGCACTGCTGGCGTTGCAAGCACCCGGTGCTCTTCCGTGCTACCGACCAGTGGTTTGTCTCGATGGACAAGACCGGTTTGCGCGAGCAGGCTGGCAAAGAGGTCCGCGAGAACGTCAAGTGGTATCCGGCCCACGCGGCCAACCGCATCGGCGCCATGGTCGAGCAACGTCCCGACTGGTGCATCAGCCGTCAGCGCAACTGGGGCGTTCCTATCCCCAGCTACACTTGCGCCGACTGCGGCGAGAAGGTCATGAACGACGCCACGCTCGACGCCGTCATCAAGCTCTTCCACGAGAAGGGCTCCGACGCCTGGTTCACCGACGCTCCCGAGAGCTACCTGGGCGAGGCCTGCGTCTGCCCCAAGTGCGGCGGCCATCACCTCAAGGCCGATAAGGACATCCTCGACGTGTGGTGGGACTCCGGCGTGTCTTGGAAGGCCGTTTGCGAGTACCGTCCCGAGCTGGAGTACCCGGTGGACGTGTATCTCGAGGGCTCCGACCAGCATCGTGGTTGGTTCCAGAGCTCGCTGCTCACTTCGGTGGGTGCCAACGGCCACGCTCCGGACAAGGCGGTCGTCTCGCAGGGCTTCACACTCGATGGCCAGGGCCGCAAGATGTCTAAGTCGCTCGGCAACGTCATCGACCCCAATAAGGTCTGCGACGAGATGGGCGCTGACATCATCCGTCTGTGGGTTGCCTCCGTCGACACCAGCTCTGACGTCTCCATCGACCACGAGATTCTCGCTCGTACGTCCGATGCCTATCGCCGTTTCCGCAACACGCTGCGCTTCTTGCTCTCCGAACTCGAAGGTCAGTTTGAGCCCGAGACCGACGGCGTTGCCTTTGCTGACTTGTTGCCGCTCGACAAGCTCATGGTTGCCCGTCTGACCCAGGTCCAGGCCGAGGTCGACGACGCCTACGCCAGCTATGAGTTCCCGCGCGCCTACCGTGCGCTTTACGACTTCGTGGTTACCGAGCTTTCCAACGTGTATCTCGACGCCCTGAAGGACCGTCTGTACTGCGACAAGCCCGGCTCGCTCGAGCGCCGCAGCGCGCAGACCGTGCTCGCCGAGCTCTTCTCGATGCTCATGCGCGACCTGCAGCCGATCCTGTCCTACACGGTCGACGAGGCCATGGCCTATGCGCCCGCCGGCTGCGTCGATCACCAGAAGTACGCCGCGCTGCTCGATTGGTACAAGTCGCCCATCACGGTCGACGAGGCCAATGAGTTTGAGGGCGTGCTCGAGGCTTCGCTCGAGCTCCGTAGCGCCGTGACCAAGGCCCTTGAGGATGCCCGTTCTGCCGGCACCTTCACTAAGAGCCAGCAGGTCCGCGTCAAGGCGGTCGTTCCCGCCGAGATGTACGCGCTGCTGACCGGCGACAAGGCCGTCGACCTGGCCGAGTTCTACATCGTCTCCGATGTTGAGCTGACCCAGGGCGAGGAGCTCTCCGTTGCCATCGAGGCTGCCGAGGGCGAGTGCTGCGACCGTTGCTGGAACTACCGCACCACCGTCGGCGAGTACAACGGCCATGCACATATCTGCAAGCGCTGCGCGGAGGCCTTGTAGTTACGCGGTTTTACCAAACCGCGTAAC
>DBGBLM010000141.1:0-3403 GCA_048448865.1 Collinsella sp. | reverse complement strand
CTTTCTGCTGCTGATGTTTTGTTGCAGGGCTTGACCCCGGGCGTGGATGCACCTATTGTTTCCACCGGTATGCAAGACCTCGTGACCATCTGCTCCTACGATGTCGAGCGTCAGAATCAAGCATGCGAGGACGACGAGGGCCGACTCGTCAGCCCCATACCTGTGCGAACTTGTGGATTTGCTCCACATACTCGTTGACGGGGTTATTTTCGCCTGCTACTATATTCGGCTGTTGCACTAACTGATGCATGAAGGGCAAGTAAACATGTACGCAATCGTTAACACGGGCGGCAAGCAGTACAAGGTCGCCACCGACGATGTCATCACCGTCGAGAAGATCGAGGGCAATGAGGGCGACAAGGTCACCCTGCCGGTTATCTTCCTCAACGATGGTAAGAAGATCGTCACCGATCCCGACAAGCTGGCCAAGGCCAAGGTTACCGCTCAGATCGTTGAGCAGTTCAAGGGCGAGAAGCAGCTGGTCTTCAAGTTCCACAAGCGTAAGCGCTATCGTCGTCTGAAGGGTCACCGTCAGCAGCTCACCAAGCTGAAGATCGTGAAGGTCCAGGCTACCTCCCGCGCCAAGAAGGCTGTCAAGGCAGAGGCTGAGGCTGTTGCCGAGGCTCCCGTCGCCGAGTAGATTACACTCGTAACGAAAGAGTAGGTATACACAATGGCACACAAAAAAGGACTCGGTTCCTCCCGTAATGGCCGTGACTCCCGCGGTCAGCGCCTTGGCACGAAGCGCTATGCCGGCCAGACGGTAACCACGGGCACGATTCTCGTCCGTCAGCACGGCACGCACATCCACCCGGGTGAGAACGTTGGCCGTGGTAAGGACGACACGCTGTTCGCGCTGGTCGACGGTACCGTTGAGTTCCACAAGGGTATCAAGCACAGGGTCAGCGTACGCCCGCTCGCGAACGCGTAATTCACCCTTCATAGAGCACATATGTGGGAGGCACTTGAGTTTTAGGATTCAAGGGTCTCCCTCTTTTTTGTAGGAGGCGATTCTGTTGTCACAGTTCACCGATATCAGCCGCATTAACGTGTGCGGCGGCGACGGCGGAGCCGGATGCATGTCGTTTAGGCGCGAGGCATTTGTTCCCAAGGGCGGCCCCGATGGCGGCGACGGCGGCCGTGGCGGCAATGTCGTCATCCAGGCCGATGCTCAGCTTTCTTCGCTGATCGATTACCGCTTTAAGCATCACTTCCGCGCCGAGCGCGGCACGCACGGACAGGGTGCCCGTCGTAACGGTAAGAGCGGCGAGGACCTGATTCTCAAGGTCCCTATGGGCACCGTGGTGCGCGAGCTCGACCCCGAGACGCAGACCCCGATGTTCGAGATTGCCGATCTGGTGCACGATGGCGAGCGCGTTGTCGTGGCCCCTGGTGGCGCCGGTGGTCTCGGCAATACGCACTTTGTGACGTCGGTGCGCCGCGCGCCCGCGTTCGCCCAGCTGGGCGAGCCGGCCGAGGAGCACTGGATTGAGCTAGAGATGAAGCTTATGGCCGATGCCGCGCTCGTGGGCTTCCCCTCGGTGGGTAAGTCATCGCTCATCGCGCGCATGAGTGCCGCCCGTCCTAAGATTGCCGACTACCCGTTTACCACGCTCGTGCCGAACCTCGGCATGGTGCGTGCCGGCGAATATTCTTACGTCGTTGCCGACGTCCCCGGTCTCATCGAGGGCGCGAGCGAGGGCAAGGGCTTGGGTCACCAGTTCCTGCGCCACATTGAGCGTACGGCCCTGATCATGCATGTCGTCGACATGACGGGCGGTTTTGAGGATCGCGATCCGGTCGAAGACTATCGCATCATCAACCGCGAGCTCGAGCAGTATGGCGCCGAGCTTTCGGAGCGTCCGCAGATCGTCGTTGCCAACAAGTGCGATGCGCCGGGCACGGCCGACAAGATTGCCGACCTTAAGCGTGCGGCGCTCGACGATGGCCATATGTTCTTTGCCGTGTCTGCTGTTACGGGCGCCGGCCTCAACACGCTGATGCTTGCCGTGGGCGAGCAGGTGGCTAAGCTTCGCGCCGAGCTGGCGGTCTCCGATGAGCCGGTCGTTCTGCGCGACGATGAGTGGGAGCGCCGCCGCCTGCAGCGTGAGAAGCGTTTCCGCATTGTCCAGGAAGAGCCCGGTGCCTTCCGCGTGGTCGGTCGTGCCATTGAGCGCATGGTCATCCAGACCGACTGGGAAAATGAGGAAGCCGTCATTTACCTGCAGCATAAGTTTGCGCGTATGGGTGTTGACGATGCGCTCGAGAAGGCCGGTTGCCGTGCGGGCGACGAGGTCCGCATTTGCCAGCGCGCCTTTGACTTTGAGGGCGCCGAGGACTTCTCGGAGTACGAGGAGCTCGAGGATGCTGGCGAGGACGTTGCCGTTGAAGCCATTGACGTGGCCGATGCTGCGGATGAGGGCGTCGAGGTTGTCGATGCGGCGGATGCCGCGGGCGATGCCGAGACCTCGGAGGGCGAGTAGGCCATGTCGCTGCGCGGTGGAATCGGTCTGCCCGAGCTTCCTCTAGAGGACGGGCGGGAGTTTAGGCTCGGCATTATGGGCGGCACCTTTGATCCCATCCATTACGGGCACTTGGTGACCGCCGAGCAGGCGCGCGAGTCGCTCGACTTGGACGCCGTGCTCTTTATGCCGGCGGGCTCTCCTGCCTTTAAGCTTGACAAGCCGGTGACGCCTGCCGAGGACCGTTATGCCATGACGGTCCTCGCCACCGCCGCGAACCCGGCCTTTTTGGCGAGCCGGTTCGAGATCGACCGCCCGGGCGTAACCTATACGGCCGATACGCTTCATGCCCTTCGCGACTTTTACCCGCCGCAGGTAAAGCTCTACTTTATTACGGGCGCCGACGCGATTATCGATATTGTGACCTGGCATGATGCCGAACGAATCGCTGAGCTTGCCACCTTTATTGCGGCGACGCGACCGGGCTTTGATATCGATACGGCGCGTGCCCGAATCAAAGAGTCGGGGCTGCCGTTCGACGTGCGCTATATTCAGATTCCGGCGCTGGCGATCAGCTCGACGAACATTCGTAAGCGAGTTGCCCGCGGCATGAGCGTGCGCTATCTTACGAGCGAGTCCGTGCTCGGCTACATTCGCAAACGCAGGCTATATGCCGATTTGGGCCAAGAAGATTTTGAGTGATGGGGGTCTACGTTGTCGGTAGAGGATCAGTTTGAGGGCGATGAGCGTGCGCTGCTCAAGCGCATTCAAGAGCTGCTCGATGTTCGCATGAAGGATAAGCGCAAGCGCTATGTGCATTCACTGGGTGTTGCCGAGACCGCACTTCATCTGGCCGAGGTCTACGGCGTTGACCGCTTTGATGCCGCTGCCGCCGGCCTGATCCATGACTGGGACAAAGTGCTCTCCGACGACGAGCTGGT
>DBGBLM010000140.1:0-4189 GCA_048448865.1 Collinsella sp. | reverse complement strand
TAAGCCAACTTTATCAGGGGTTTTGTTGAAATAAAAGGACTTATGCTCGGGGGTAAGCAATTTTTCCCCGCACTTCCGAAAACGCGGTTGATCTGGTTCTTGCTAAAACGATTTAGCAGCGTCGGTTAAGGTGTGGGTTTGCCACCGGGCGAACACTTTTAGCGCTTGGGGCTTTATTTTTTGGGCCTCGGAGGGCGGATTTCGCGCTTTTGGTAATGAAATGGGTGCGTGCCATGCCGTGCGGTAGGCATCGGTGCACAGAAAAAGGGCCCGGAAGGCAATGCCTTCCGGGCCCTTTGCAATGCAAATCTGCTTGCAAGTGCGATTTAGCGCACCTGAGCGACGTAAGCGACGTTGGTCGAGGAGACCTTGTCCTCGAGCTGGACGCTCATGCGGGGATCGCCGGCGGTGGCGACGGTCAGATCGCCGGCCTCGACGTAGCCGAGCTCCTTAGCGGTCTCAATCGCCTTGACGATCGTGCCGTTGACGGTGCCCTGGGTAATCTCTGCCTGGTGCGGGATAACACCCCAGTACATGATCATCTGCTGGACGGCCCACTCGTGGCGGGAGAACGCGCAGATCGGCATGTTGGGACGGAAGTGCGAGATCAAGCGAGCGGTACGACCGGTGGTCGTCGGCACGGTGATGCACTTGGCGCCAACGGTGGTGGCCATGTTCACAGCGGACATACCCACAACGTTGTTGACGACGCGGGTGCCGTGAGCGTCAGCCGGAACCTCGAGCGGAGCGTGAGCCGGGAGGTACTTCTCGGTCTCGAGAGCAATGCTGGCCTGCATCTTGACGGCCTCGACCGGGTACTTACCGGCAGCGGACTCGCCAGAGAGCATGACGGCGTCGGTGCCGTCGTAGATGGCGTTAGCGACGTCAGCAACCTCGGCGCGCGTCGGGCGCGGGTTCTGCTGCATGGAGTCGAGCATCTGCGTAGCGGTGATAACGGGCTTGTAGGCCGCGTTGCACTTGGCGATGATCTCCTTCTGGATGTGGGGAACGAGCTCGGGCTTGATCTCGATGCCCAGGTCGCCACGGGCGACCATGATGCCGTCGGAAGCCTCGAGGATCTCGTCGAAGTTCTCGACGCCCAGGGCGCACTCGATCTTCGGGAAGATCGTCACGTGCTCGCCACCGTTCTCGCGGCAAAGCTTGCGGATGCCGCGGACGGACTCGCCGTCACGGATGAAGGAAGCGGCGATGTAGTCGATGTTCTCGGTCAGGCCAAAGAGGATGTCCTGACGATCGCGCTCGGTGATGGCGGGCAGAGAGATGTTGACGTTGGGCATGTTGACGCCCTTGCGCTCGCCGATCAGGCCGTCGTTCTTAACGACGCAGGTCATGTCCTGGCCGTCGACGGACTCGACCTCGAGGGCAACCAGGCCGTCATCGATCAGGATGAGGGAGCCCTTCTCGACCTCGGAGGGCAGAGCCAGGTAGTCGAGGGAGATGTGCTCAGCGGTGCCGTGGAAATCCTCGGACGTGGGCTGAGCGGTGACGACGATCTTGTCGCCGGTCTTGACGGCAACCTTCTTGCCGTCGACCAAAAGGCCGGTGCGGACCTCGGGGCCCTTGGTGTCGAGCAGGATGCCGACGGGCATGCCGAGCTCCTTGGAAATACGGCGGACGCGCTCGATGCGACCGTGGTGCTCGTCGTAGGAGCCGTGCGAGAAGTTAAAACGGGCGACGTTCATGCCCGCCTTGATCATCTCGCGGATGGTCTCGTCGCTATCGCAGGCGGGACCCATGGTGCATACAATCTTGGTGCGCTTGTACATTCAGACCTCCATCTGACATCGTCTTGCGCTGATAGATAAACCATAAGAAATAAAACTGAGATGATTATAACGAAATGGCGACCGAATACCCCAAAAAATCGACCGTATGCCGAATTAGAAGTTCATTTTTTGCGGAAAAACGGTATATGCAAAAACTTTACCAACCGTTCTAACCGCTGCTATCTGGGCGATATTTCAGTCTGACGATGCGCCGAAGAAAAAACGTTTTATCAATCTTGAGCATCACACTGTCTGCACCGTTGCGCCTGTGCCGTGTTTCCAGATGGAATGTTTTGGCTAGACGCGTCGCTTTGGGGTACCATAGCTCCACTATCAACTGCCGCTCAGCACGGCAGCCTTGATGAGCCCTTGCCCTTCTCCTGGGAATTATGATCGGGCATCAATCTGCTGAGTGGCCCGAATCCCAGGAGGGGACTCTATATGCAAAAGGAATACCTGTCCGCCGCGGCCGAGGTGCTCAGCGACCAAGGTGTCGATGAGAACCTCGGCCTGAGCAACGACGAGGCGTCGTCGCGCCTCGCCAAGACAGGCCCTAACAAGCTTGAGGAAGCCGAGAAGACGCCGCTGTGGAAGCGCTTCTTTGAGCAGATGGCCGACCCTATGGTCATCATGCTGATCGTTGCCGCCGTTATCAGCGCACTCACGGGCATGGTCAAGGGCGAGCCCGATTTTGCCGATGTCGCCATTATCATGTTCGTCGTTATCGTCAACTCGGTGCTGGGCGTGGTCCAGGAAGCCAAGAGCGAGGAGGCTCTCGAGGCCCTGCAGGAGATGAGCGCGGCGCAGTCCAAGGTGCTGCGCGACGGCAAGCTCGTGCACCTGCCGAGCGCCGAGCTCGTCCCCGGCGACGTGATCATGCTCGAGGCGGGCGACTCCGTCCCGGCCGACTGCCGCGTACTCGAGAGCGCCACGATGAAGATCGAAGAGGCCGCACTGACCGGCGAGTCCGTGCCGGTCGAGAAGCACGCCAACGTGATCGAGCTCGCCGCTGGCACCGACGACGTGCCGCTCGGTGACCGTAAGAACATGTGCTACATGGGCTCCACTGTGGTGTACGGTCGCGGTCGCGCCGTCGTGGTCGGCACCGGTATGAACACCGAGATGGGCAAGATTGCCGGCGCCCTGGCCGAGGCCAAGGAAGAGCTCACGCCGCTGCAGGTGAAGCTCGCCGAGCTCAGCCGCATCCTTACCATCATGGTTATCGTCATCTGCGTCGTCATCTTTGGCGTCGACATCATCCGTCACGGCGTGGGCAACGTTCTCACCGACCCGACTGCCCTGCTCGACACCTTTATGGTCGCCGTTTCGCTCGCCGTCGCTGCCATCCCCGAGGGCCTGGTCGCCGTCGTGACCATCGTGCTGTCGCTTGGCGTGACCAAGATGGCCAAGCGCCAGGCGATTATCCGCAAGCTCTCTGCCGTCGAGACCCTTGGCTGCACGCAGACCATCTGCTCGGACAAGACCGGTACCCTCACCCAGAACAAAATGACCGTCGTCAAGCACGAGCTCTCCGCGCCTAAGGAGAAGTTCCTGGCCGGCATGGCTCTGTGCTCCGATGCCCAGTGGGACGAGGAGCTGGGCGAGGCCGTGGGCGAACCGACCGAGTGCGCGCTCGTCAACGATGCCGGCAAGGCTGGTCTTACTGGCCTGACTGCCGAGCACCCGCGCGTGGGCGAGGCCCCGTTCGACTCGGGCCGCAAGATGATGTCCGTGGTCGTCGAGACCCTGGACGGCGAGTATGAGCAGTACACCAAGGGCGCGCCCGACGTGGTGATCGGCCTGTGCACCCATATCTACGAGGGCGATAAGGTTGTGCCGCTGACCGAGGAGCGCCGTGCCGAGCTCGTGGCCGCCAACAAGGCCATGGCCGACGAGGCCCTGCGCGTGCTGGCGCTGGCAAGCCGCACCTACACCGAGGTCCCGGCCGACTGCAGCCCCGCTGCGCTCGAGCACGACCTGGTCTTCTGCGGCCTGTCCGGCATGATTGACCCGGTCCGCCCCGAGGTCGCCGACGCCATCCGCGAGGCGCACGACGCCGGTATCCGCACCGTCATGATCACGGGCGACCACATCGACACCGCCGTGGCCATCGCCAAGCAGCTGGGCATCGTCACCGATCGCAGCCATGCCATCACCGGTGCCGACCTCGATCGCATGAGCGACGAGGAGCTCGACGCGCACATCGAGGACTACGGCGTGTACGCCCGCGTCCAGCCTGAGCACAAGACGCGCATCGTCGAGGCTTGGAAGTCGCGCGACCAGATCGTGGCCATGACGGGCGACGGCGTCAACGACGCCCCGTCCATCAAGCGCGCCGACATCGGCGTTGGCATGGGCATCACCGGTACCGATGTCACCAAGAACGTCGCCGACATGGTGCT
>DBGBLM010000139.1:0-21749 GCA_048448865.1 Collinsella sp. | reverse complement strand
CTCTCGTCGCAGCGCGACCACGTCGTCGCCTGCGCGACCAGGGACAAGAACCGCCTGCGCGCGGTGCTGCTCGAGTCCTGCCCGGCCCTCGAGGCCGCGGTCGACCTGTCGGACCGGCGGTGGCTGGAGCTGCTCGCCGGGTTCGGCGGGGCGTGGGGGATCGCCCGCTCCGGGGCCGAGGGCCCGCGGGCCGAGGCCGCCGGGGATGCCGCGGCCGCCTCCACCGCGCCCCCGCCGGCGCTCGTCGAGGCCGAGAACAGGCAGGTCAGGTTCCTGGCCGCCCGGATATCGGAGGCCCTCGACGAGGCCGGGGCCCTCGAGGCCGAGACGGCGGCGCTGCTCGAGGGCGACGAGACCTACGCGTGCCTGCTCACCGTGCCCGGCATCGGCCCGAGGACCGCGGCGCAGCTCGCGGTGTCGGTCGACATCGGGAGGTTCCCGGACCACGACCACCTGGCCTCGTACTGCGGCATAGCCCCGA
This sequence comes from Collinsella sp., assembly GCA_048448865.1. GTDB lineage: Bacteria > Actinomycetota > Coriobacteriia > Coriobacteriales > Coriobacteriaceae > Collinsella. The sequence goes on along the minus strand of DBGBLM010000139.1, from coordinate 21,268 downwards.
GGGTGAGGAGCTCCGGCACGTCGGTGAGGTCGGTCAGGGCGTCCAGGCGCGGCGACGCGAGGCTCAAGTCCCTGCTGATCTTCTCGTGCAACAGCCTGGTGAGGTCCTCGGGGCGCTACGGCGAGTACTACCGGGCCTGCAGGGCGCGGGGCATGGGGCACGGGCGGGCGCTCAAGGCCGTCGCGAGGAAGCGGCTCAGGGCGATATACGCCGTGATGCGCGACCGGGTGCCCTACCGGGAGTAGCCCCGACGGTTGACAAAACTATAGGAACACCCAATGACTACATCCAAGGCGCCGCAGGTAGAGGACGGACAGCGAAAACGCCCCTAAGCGAGCAAGGTGACGTGAAAGAGGAGGGAAGCGTACTTCGGTACGCGACCGACGATTGAACGTCAGATTGCCGCTTAGGGGCGTTTGCAGCGTCGAGCAGTTACGGCGTTTGGTAAAACGCCGTAACTTAAACGGCCTGTGCCAGCTTCTCGGCTCGCTCGGCGGCGGCGAGCGCCTCGATGACGGTGCCGAGCTGATCGCCCAGAAGGACGCCGTTGTAGGTGGAGTTGAAACCGATGCGGTGATCGGTCACGCGGTCCTGGGGCTGGTTGTAGGTACGGATCTTCTCGGAACGGTTGCCGTGGCCGATCTGGCTCTGGCGCTCGGCACCAAGCTCTGCCTGCTGCTTCTCGAGCTCCATCTCGTACAGACGAGCACGCAGCATCTGCATGCAGACCTCGCGGTTCTGAATCTGGGAGCGCTGCTCCTGCGACTGCACCACGGTGTTGGTGGGCAAGTGGGTGATGCGCACGGCGGAGTAGGTAGTGTTAACGCACTGACCGCCAGGGCCGGAGGCGCAGTAGGTGTCGATGCGCAGGTCGGACTGGTTGATCTGGACGTCAATTTCCTCGGCCTCGGGAAGTACGGCGACGGTAGCCGTGGAGGTCTGAATGCGGCCCTGGGACTCGGTCTTGGGAACGCGCTGGACGCGATGCACGCCGGACTCGAACTTCATGACGGAGTAGACGCGGTCGCCCTCGACCTTGAACTCGATGGACTTAAAGCCGCCGGCCTCGCTGGGGCTGGAATCGAGCACGGTGGTCTTCCAGCCGCGCGATTCGCAGAAGCGCTGGTACATCTTGTACAAGTCGCCGGCGAAGATGGCTGCCTCGTCGCCACCGGCGGCGGAGCGAATCTCGACGATGGTGTTCTTGTCGTCGTTGGGGTCACTCGGGATGAGCATGTACTTGATGTCTTCCTCGAGCTGGGGAAGCTTTTCCTCGTTCTCGGAGATGTCCATCTGGAGCATCTCCTTCTCGTCCGTATCGCTGGTGTCGCGGAGCATCTCCTTGGCGGCCTCGATGTCATCGAGCGCGCCGATGTACTCGCGCGAGGCAGCGATGAGGTCGGACTGGTGTGCGTACTCCTTGTTGAGACGCGTGAACTCCTTGATGTCGGAGGCGACGGCCGGGTCGGAAAGCTTCTTCTCGAGCTCCTCGTAGGCCTTAATGATCTTTTCGAGCTTGTCGCGCATGGCGGGACTCCTTTATGTGCGTGAAGGCGAAAATCGGCAGAGTTGATGGGGCGCGCGGCGCCACTGCGGGGGTAAGCCCAGCTAGAACATGTCGATCTTCAGATACATGCGCATCCCTTCGCGTATGGGGTACATAGTTGCGGTCTAACCCATACATCATAGCGTGCGCAGGCAAACCTGCATATAACCCGCACGGAATGCGACAAAGGGTCAGTCTCTTTCCTTGAATACAACTTCATCCGAACGCCTCCCGCATTCATCCGCACATATACGGATAAATTTGGGAATCCGATACCCTGAGGGCCGGATCGGCCGGCCCTGGGAGATCGGAGGACGCCATGTCCGGAAAGGGCGGGAAGGGCGCCGCGAGGGCGGTCCCGAGGACCCACGGCAGGCTCACCGGGTACGAGCGGGACACGGTCCAGAGGATGCTGAAGCGCAGGGTTCGCTCGGCCACTTCCTCGAGAGGTTCAAGGGCGTATCGACCCGCAGGCTCCACAGCTGCCTGATGTGGTTCAGATGGCTGCGCGAGGCCGCACGCGTCGGGGACAGGACGTCGCTCATGCGCGAGCAGCTCGACGACGGGCGCTACGAAAAGATCCGGAAGAAGATGATGGAGCCGGAGTACGAGTTCCATCTGGAGCCGGACGTGCAAACGGCGGGTTAACATAGCCTTTCACCAAAAAGGGCGAGCGGCCGCGCCCTGCGACCACCCGCCCTCAATCAAAGCCCTTCTCGGCCGCCGTAGCTACCGGTTCCGGCGCCGCAGGATAACGCCTGCGGCGATCAGCACCACCGCGCCGCCCGCGATGCCACCCAGGGCCATCGGCGACAAGCTGGTATCGCCCGTATACGGCAGACCCGGCTTCTCCTCCTTCGGCACCGGTGACTTGCTCGGCGGATTGGTGGGCGGCTCCGTCGGCGGGGTGGTCGGCGGCGTGTACGTGTTCTTGAACACCGGCGCCACGGCGCCGTCATAGGTTACCGTCGCCACCAGATGGCCCGCACCGTCGTCCGTCACCGTCACCGTTACCCGGTGCTCGGCCGCGTCGTACGTCACGTTCTTCTGACCGTCGTCCACCTCGGAGATGCTGTAGGCGTACGTTCCGGGCTTGTCGTACGAGATCGCCTCGAAGCCCACCGTGCCGTCCGCCGCGTTCTTTGCGGTCTGCAGCACCTTGCCGTCGGCATCCTTCAGCTGGAAGGAGAACTGCCCTTCCTTCAGGTCCTCGCCGCTCAGCACCTTGGAGGCCCCCAGCTTCACCTCAGTCGCGGCCGGCGCGTAACTGTTGCTGAACGCCACCGCATCCGCAGCCTTGCCGCCCTTGCTGTAGGCAACCTGCGCCTCCAGCGCGTGCGTCTCCGCATTCTCCGTCACCGTCACCGTCGCGGTAAAGACCGTCGTGTCGTAGGTGACGCCGTTCGCCGTCGCCCCTGCCCGCTCGGACACGGTGTAGACGTACGTCCCCACCTTGTCCAGCTGCAGCGGCGCGAAGCCGAACGTGCCGTCGACGCCGTTCTGCACCGTCTGGACCACGTTGCCGGCGGCGTCCTTCAGGTCGAAGGAAAACTCGCCCTCGGCCAGGTCGCGGCCGGTCAGGGCCTTCGTTCCGGTAATCGTCGCCGTCGTTGCCGTCGGCGTGTAGGTGTTGGTGAAGGTCAGATCCGCGGCCGTCTTGTTCGCCGTCGCGGTCAGCTGGCCGCTGCCGTCGTCGGTCACGCTCACCGTCACATCCAACACCGTATCGCTGTAAGTGATGGTGCCATCTTGGCCCGCAACCTCCTTCACCTGGTACGTATGCGAACCAGTCGCAGTGTACGAGATGGCCTTGAAGGTAAACGCGATACCCGCGTTCGTGGTCCGGTCAATCTCCTGCCCGGTGGCCGCGTCAATCAGCGCGAACGTGAACTCGCCATCGGCGGGCGTCCGCATGGTGGCCGAATCGGTATTCTCAAGCACCTTGATGCCGGAGATCTGGTAGGAGGTCGCGCCCGGCTGGTAGCTGTTCGCAAACGTCATGGTGTTGGGGGTGACGCCGTTCTCGGTGCCCTTGCTCGGCTTCGCCGTGGAGCTCTCTACCGCCAGCTTGCCGTCGTTGTTGTCCTTCACCACGTAGGTCAGGGTGTACGTCTTGCCGGTGTAGGTCACGCCCGGCACGCCCGGCGCGTCCCCCGTCGGCTGCACCTCGCGGACCGTGTAGGTAAAGGTGCCCGCATGGTCGAAGGTCAGCTTGTCGAAGGCAACCTTGCCGTGCGCATCGTTCTTCTGGGTCTGGATCACCGAGCCGTCAGACCCCACCAGCTCGAAGGCGAAGTCTCCCGCCTTTAGCTGATAGCTGCCGTCGTGCACGTCAACGCTCTTGGTGAGGGCGATCGCGCCGGAGTCCGTCGCCTGTGCCTCGTAGGTGTTGGTGAAGCTGGGCTTCGTGACATTCGTGCCGTCGTAGGCGACGCTCGCCTGCAGCGTGCCGGCATTGTCCGCAACCGTCACCACGGCATGGTGCACCGCGGCGTCGTAGGTCACGTAGGCCAGATCACCCTTCCGCTCCACGATGGTGTACTCGTGCGTGCCCGGCTTCGCGTAGGAGAAGGCGTCGAAGTTAACACTTCCGTCCGCGCCGTTGGTCGCGGTCCGGACGGGCTTGGCCCCGGCAAGCTGCTCAGCCGTCAGGTTGCCCTCGTACACATCGAAGGTGAACTCGCCGCACTTGGGAACGATCGGCGTGTTGTCGTCCTTCTTCACATAGCTCTTCTGCGCACCGAGGGCCAGGCCGGTCGCGGCCGGCTGGTAGGTGTTAGTGAAGGTATCCGAGCCGGATGCGCTCGTCACGATCGCCTTCGCATTCAGTGCTCCGTTCCCGCCGTCCGTGACCGTCACCGTATAGGTGAGGGGATGGCTGTCATAGACCATGCCCGGCTCCGCGCCCGGCTGCTCCACGATGGTGTAGGTGAAGTCCTTGCTCGCGGCGCCGTCCAAGTCGGAGAGCTGGAACTCGCGCGTGAAGCTGACCTTGCCGTTTGCATCGTTCTTCGCGGTGTCGAGCACGTTGCCGGCAGCGTCCTTCAGGTCGAAGGTGAACTCGCCGTCCGCGGGCTTCGTCGTGTGGTCGAAGCCGTCCGCAACCTTGATGGTCTTGGTCGCCGTCAGGATTACGGAACCCTTTGCGTCGTAGGTGTTGTTGAAGGTGGGAGCCGTAGCGGCACCGTCATAGGTGACGGTCACCTTCGTCTTGTTGTTGTCGCCCTGGTTCTGCTCTACCTTGACGTGGACCTTGACTTCCTTGGCGTCGTAGGCCACGCCGTCGACGGTCTGGCCGGCTTTCTCCTCCTTGAGCGTGTAGTCGTACTCGCCCAGGTTCAGGTTCTTGACGGCCAGCTCGACCTTGCCGCCCCGGTCGTTGGTGCCCTTGGCGACCTCGTTGCCGGCCTGGTCGTACAGGCCGAAGGTGAACGCGTCGGCCGTCAGGTCCTTGCCCGCGAGAACTTTCGCGGCCTCAACGGTGACGTCCGCCGTCGGCTTCGTGTTGGTGAAGGTCGGCACGGCCTTCTCACCGTCGTAGGTGACGGTCGCCTTCAGCTCGCCCTTTTCGTCGGTGACCTTGACGTGGACCTTCACGCCCTTCGCGTCGTAGACGACGGTCGAGTCGGCGCCCTTCACCTCCTTGATGGTGTAGTCGTGGTCGCCCGGCGTAGCGTAGTCGATGGCTGCAAAGGCGACCTTGCCGTCCTTCTCGTTTTGGACAGTCTGGACCACGCTGCCGTCCTTGTCGAGCAGCTGGAACGTGAAGTCACTCCCCGCGAGCTCACCGCCCGTGAAGCGCTTCGTCGCCTTGAGCGTTACCGAGGTCTCCTTCGGGCGGTACGTGTTCGTGATCACCGCAATCTGATCGTCGATCACCTGAGATGTGGCGGTGCCATCATCCTTATAGATCTGCTCCATTTTGACGACTGGCTCGGTCAGATTTCCCTTGCCGTCATCCTTCACCGTTACGGTCACTTTGTATTCGGCGCTGGAGTAGCTGACACCGCCCAGCCAACTGGGATCGCTCTTGGCGGGCGTAGTCTCGGCAATGTAGTAGGTGTACTTGCCAGGCTTCTCATACTTAATCTCTCCGAAGCTAAATTCTTCGGCGCTCGTAACGGTCTTCTCGACCTGCTTCATGCCGGCCACGGGCGCTGCCGTGGCACCATCAGGCATCGGCGTTCCATCGGCGGCGCGCAGGCAAAGCTCGAAGCTGTCGGCGCTAGTCCACTCACGGCCGGTGAACTTCTTCTTCGCCTTGATGCCTGTGAGCGTCACCGAAGACTTCACGCTGTAGCTGTTGGTGAACACCAGCTTGTTGTCTTTGGCCACCGTGCCGTCGGAATTCTGCGGGGCAATCCTGCCCGAGATGCTATCGCCTTCTTCAGTCAGATTCTTGTCACCCTGCTTGCGGCCGGTCAGCTTATAGCCCGCGGGCATCTGGTCTGCGCCGGTCAGCTCCTGCACCGTGTACTCGTCGCCCTCGCTAAGACCGTACACGCGAATCGTCTCGTCGGCCTTGATGGTTTGTGAATAGCCGTTCGTCAGGTTGAACACGTTGCCGACCCGCCGCTCGCCCGCAGTCCCCGCCTTCTCGAAGACTGCAGCCTTATACGTCTTCCCATCAGGCACGGTGAACTTGAAGGTGAACCCCGCATCCGGTTTGCCCGTCAGCCCCTTCGGCACCACGACACTCTTGGTCACCTCGAAGCTTGCCTCGCGCTTGTTCGCCACGCGCACGCAGGTGGCGCCCGTGAACAGGGCGTTCAGGTTCATGCCACGCAGATCGGCGCGGGCACCTTTCGACGTGGTCCCCTTGGGCTGCTCATCCTGCGTGATGCCCATACGTATCCAGCCCGTCTCGGTCTCCAAGCGATAAGGTTTACCCTCCTCGGTGGGCCCATACTGGTAGACACGTCCGTTGGCGCCGCACTTGAGGCGCACCTCATCCTCGCCGCCCTTGGCGTCATTGTTCCAGGAAAGGTTGCCGTTGCCGTCGAGCCTCCCGTCGGACGTCTGCCGCGCACCCTTGATCCACGTGAGTGTGTTGTCGATGTCGCCCTCTGCGCCAAACTGGCCCAGACTCTTCATGAGCGCGCCCGGGCCCACGAACGTCGAGACGCCGTCATCGGCCGTACCGGCATCGGCATGGACGCCGTAATCGTCCACAATCACCTTGGTGAGCGTGTCGTTAAGCAGGAAGCCCTTGGGCGCCGAGACCTCCTTTAGGAAGTAGGCGCCCTTCACGAGCGGCTTGTTGCCGTCGCTCGTACACGGGAATATGCCCGCCCCTTCGAGCTGGATCGGGTTGCTGACCTGCCCCGTCGTCAAGGTGTCGTAGGGGATCTGGTCGCCGTTGAGCACGACTTTGCCGTTCGCGTCTGTTGTCACCTGACCGTCCGTGTACAAGCCGAACTTCGCGCCGTCTACGGGGTTGCCCTCGGTATCGGTCTTCTGCACGAACAGGCGGTTCTGGATGTTCGTGACGAGCAGGCTCGTGGCGAACTGCCGCTTAAAGTTCACCTGGTCACCGGGGAGGTCATCACTGAACACATGGACCGTGTTGTCCGTATTCGCGTCGGCGATGGAGCTCGCCGTTGTGTAGTAGATGGCCACCGCGTACTCGGCATTCTTGCGGGCATCACCGCTCAGCAAGTAGTAGTACTTGGAGATGTCACCGGGCAGATACGGAATCTCTACCTGGTACTGGCCGCTAGTGTTGAGCGTGAAGGCGTACAGGTCCTTCTTCGCCGCCTCGATGGCGCCGGCCATGCCCTGGGCGCCGGCGAGGGTATACCCCTTCGTCGGGTCGCCCGACACGGCGTGCCAGGCGTTCTTGCTTTTATCGCGCTTGAAAACTACTGCGAACAGGGTGCCGCGCTTCATATCAACAGTATTGCCTGGCTTCATCGAGTCATCGTCCGCCTGGTACACGGTCGACGGCGCGGTGATGGTCTCCTTCGAGCCGGCGAACGCACCGCTCTGCCAAACGGAGCTGTCCGCGTCCATACCGCCGCGGTTGATGATGACGCCGCCCGCGCCGTTCTCGTCGCTCGCGGGCACGTACTCGAACTGCATGCTACCGTCCGTTGCCGTGAGGCTCGAGCGGTGACCTTCGGGCACCTTTGTTTCCTTCAGGAGGTAGTACCGGCAATTATGGTCTTTACTATAAAGGTCATCGAAGTTGATAACGCCGTTGTCCACTTTATTCGTGAGCGTCAGTTGTCCATTCGCGTCCGTGGTGCCGGAGCCAAGTAGTTTTTCCGAATTAGTAGTCGTGTCAGCGAAGCTCTTGTCTGTCTTGTACAGCTCGAACTGAGCGCCCTCCACCAGACCGCCATCCTGGTCGAACTTGATAATGTCGGACTCGGGAACCGTCACGAGGTTGTACTTGAGCTTCATGTTGGAGTCGGTGGCGCCACGCTCCAAGTAGAAGAACTTGAGCGTGTGGCTGGTGTAGTTAGCGAAGGTGTTGTCAGTGAAGCCCGAAGTGCCCCGCCCCGCTTCCTGGAACTTTCTTAACAGCGTGCCGTTTGGGGAATCGTTAACCTTAATCTCGCCCGTTTGGAAGTCAATGGTCAGCTTAGCACTGGTGTGGATGCCGCCAATGTCGCCCACGAGGACATCGTCAATGAACACCCAGACGTCGTCGTCGCCGGCGAACTCAAAGGTCATGGGATTGCCAGCGTTCGTTTTGCCATCCTTCGGCTGCACGAAGCGCGACGACATGGAGAGGCCGAAATAATGGTTGAGGGGTCCGTTGTTCTGCGACGTAATGCCGTTCGGGACGAGTTTGCCGTCCTCTTCCTTGAATACCTCATCGGCCGCATCGAAGGGGAAGAACTGGCCTACTGAATGAGGCTCAGCCCCCGCTTGCATAACGCCGGCAGCATTGTAGACATCAAATGCATTCTTATTGGCGTTGTACGCCGCGTAGTTCCGCGAGCTGTCATACTCGTAGTAGCCACCCTTGGCCTGCAACAGACCCGTCACACCCATATGGGATGTCTTGCCCGTCTGGACGGAGGAATCAAACAGGTAGCCGAGGGATTCTCCCTCCCAGCGGTCGGTGAGTTTCGGGTAACCACCGGCAAGAACATTGTTCACGATGCCGGTGCGGACCCGGGAGCCACCCGTATACTGGTTAAGTTCCTCGCTGGCTCCTTGATCCTTGAACTGGAAGCGGTGGTTCTTGTTGATGCCGCCGTTGCCGGAAACCGACAGATGGTTATCGGGATTCACCCAGTAATCAAACAGGTTGATTGTTGTCCCCGAAGGCGAAATCGTCGGAACCGTGTGGTCCGAAATTGCCGCCTCGGCACGAAGCGGCAGGAAGAAACTCGCCGTCAGCACGACGGCGAGGGCCAGAACAATCACATATGGCGAGACCGGGCGCAGCCCGCGACGACGGCCATAAGACATGACGGACCACCGCTCGCGCGGCCGGTGTTCACCAGGAAGTTCCCTGCTTAGACACCCCCCCCCCCGGTAGCAATATTCACGAGTCGAGACGTCATCTCTCTGAGCTCCTGCATAATTTCCTCCCCAGTCACACGGCGACCTGCCCGGGCGCTCCCCGGGGCCGAGGCGGTCTGGCACATGCCCGCGGTCGTTCAAGGAATACCAACCACAGCATATATCTCTTAAGATATCTTAGCCTTTTTCTATTACAGTTTTTGTCTCATTACCGATGAAATCGGCTCAGTCCCTTTGTCACATTCTAGAGCGTGCAGAGCAGGGCGATGAGGAAGCGGGTGCCTTGGAGGTAGGCGCGACGGGTGATGCGCTCGTTGGTGCCGTGGACGCCGCGGTCGCATTCGTCATCGTCGACCACAAAGGCGGAGAAGCGGATGCACTCGCGGCAAATGCGCTGGTAGTTGGCGGCATCGGTTGCGCCAATCACGGTCGAGGGCACGATGCTGATCGGCTCTTGGCCCACCGCAGACGATCCGTTTTCCTCCGTCCCCTTGGGATCACGGAAATAGCGGGCGGCGATGGCGCGAACGGCCTCGAGCCCCGGACCGCCCACGCGCGGGGACGGCGAGGGCTCGGAGCTGCCGGGGCCCAGCTCGACCTCGACTCGGCCAGCGAGCCCAGCGGTGGCAACGGCCTCGCGGCAGCAGGCCACGACATCGGCCACGCTCGTGCCCTCGAGCATGCGGAAGTTGATATTGGCCCACATATCCTGCGGCATTACGTTGGCACCGGTACTGCCGCCTTCGATTTGCGTGGGCGCGCAGGTGGTGGTTACAAGCGGGTACAGCTTTTTGCTGGCGAGGCAGTCGCGCACGATGGCATCCTTGCTGGCAGCAATCTCGTCTGCGGTATAAAGCCCCAGCTCGACGAGCTGCGCGGCAAGCAGGTCGGTCACGCGCGTCGGCCATTCGATATCGCAGATTGCGGTGATGGCACGGCTCAGCACCTCGAGCGATGTGCCGCCGTAGGGGTTGGACGAATGCCCGCCCTCGCTCTTCGTCTTGAGCACGATATCGGCGTAGCCCTTCTCGGCAAGGTCGGCATGCATAAGCCAGCCCTCGCCCGCGCCATACTCGGCAGCTGGAACGATGCGGTAGTCACCCTCGTCGATCAGGTACTCAAGCTCAATGCCGCGCTCCTCGAGCGCGCGGCCGATGGCGCCTGCGCCATACTGCGTAGTCTCCTCGTCCTGGCCAAAGGCCAGGAGCAGCGTGCGCTCGTGCTGCCAACCGTGCGCCAGCGCATACTCAACCGCCTCGAGAATGCCTGCGACCTGGTCTTTCATATCGATGGCGCCGCGACCCCAAATGTAGGTGTCGTCTACATGCCCGCTAAAGGGGGCGTACGTCCAGTCGTCCTCGGTACCCGGCACCACGGGGACCACGTCCATGTGACCCATGAGCACAACGGGCTTGAGTGCGGGGTCGGAGCCGGAAAGCGTCACCAGCAACGAATGATCGATGAGCTCGACCTTACCCGCTGTAAATACGTGCGGCCAGGCCTGCTGCATATAGGCGCGCAGGTCGTCGAACGGCTGCCAGTCCACTGCCTCGGCATCCATGCTCGAAATGGTCGGAAACGACAGCACACGGCCCAGGCGCTCGCATGCGCCGGCCTTGTCCAAATCGGCAAAATCATCCTCATGCGCAAAGAAGCGCCAAACCTCGGCCATGACATCCTTTCGATTGTGACGACAAGGGCCGCCCCACCGGAGCGGCCCTGCCACATAAGCGCTTGCGGTTGGTTATTTGTCCTCGAGATAACGCGAGAGGAACTCGCGGGTACGCTGGTGCTTGGGGTTGCCAAAGAGCTCTGCCGGCGCGGCGTCCTCGAGCACTACGCCCTTGTCCATAAAGACCACGCGATCGGACACGGTGCGGGCAAAGGCCATCTCGTGCGTGACGACGACCATGGTCATGCCGTCGGCAGCAAGTTTGCGCATGACCTCGAGCACCTCTCCCACGATCTCGGGGTCGAGTGCGGAGGTCGGCTCGTCGAACAGCATGATCTGCGGATTCATACATAGGGCACGAGCGATGGCCACGCGCTGTTTTTGACCACCGGACAGGCGACCCACGGCGGCGTGCGCGAACTTCTCGAGCCCCACGCTCGTCAGATGCTCCATCGCGACCTTCTCGGCCTCGGCCTTGCTCATCTTTTTGAGCGTGACGGGCGCGAGCGTGCAGTTGTCGAGCACGTCCATGTTGTTGAACAGGTTAAAGCCCTGGAACACCATGCCGATGTCCTCACGCAGCTTGTTGATGTTGCAGCGCTCGGCCGTGAGGTCCTGGCCGTGGAACCAGATGTGGCCCGCGTCCGGGGTCTCGAGCAGGTTGAGGCAGCGCAGGAAGGTCGACTTACCCGAACCCGAGGCTCCGATAATGGTGACGACCTCGCCGGGGTTAACGGACAGGTCGATGCCCTTGAGTACCTCGAGCGAGCCGAAGCTCTTGCGCAGGCCCTCGACGCGGATGAGCGGCTCATTGGTCTGTGCGGCGGCCGCAACGCCGGTAATGGCGGTATCTGCCATGATGATTCTCCTCGTCCTAAGCCTAGTTGGAGCTGGGCAGCGTTGCCGGGGCCTCGGCGCCGAGCTTTTTGCCAAAGGCCTCGAGCAGGCGGCTCGCCACAAGCGTCAGGATCAGGTAGACCACGAGCGCCACGCAGTAGACCTCCATCTGGCGGTAGTACACGCCGGCGACGGTGGTGGTGGCGTACATGAGGTCGAACACGCCGATGACCGAAAGCACCGACGAATCCTTGATGTTGATGATGAGCTCGTTGGTGAGCGCCGGAATCGCGTTTTTAATGCCCTGGGGGAACACGACCTTGCGCATAGCCTGCCACTGCGACAGGCCCAGCGAACGCGCCGCCTCGGCCTGGCCGGGATCGATGGACTCGATACCGCCGCGCAGGACCTCCATCATGTAGGCGGTGGAGTTGAGCGAGATGGTGACGAGGCCGGCAGTGAAGGTACTCCAAATCTGGTTGGCCTGGGCGGTCTCGAAGCCCATGCCGCGCAAAACGGTGAAGCCCGCGTAATAGATGAGCAGGCCCTGGACCATCATGGGCGTGCCGCGCACGATGGTAGAGTAGACGGTCGCAAAGCCGCGGCCGATGCTCTTAAAGAAGCGCACCAAATCGTTATCCACGCGGTCGAACGCTTGAATACGCAGGAACACAAAGAGCAGCGCCAGGAAAAAGGCGATGACGGTGCCAAAGGTGGCAAGCGCGATGGTGATCTCGATGCCGCGGATAAAGAAGTCGCCGCTCTTGTAGGTCATGTAGACCAGGCTCGACAAAAAGTCGCTGGGGTTGGAATCCGAGACAATGCTCACCTGTACCAGGTCGATAAACGACATGACGCAGCGGTCCACGAAAAAGATCGCCGCGATGGCGACCACGACGTAGCTGCCCAGGCGCGCGCCACGACGGAAACGCTCGGATGCGAACGGCGACGCCTCGCGATAGTCGTTCCAGTGCATGAGCTTGGTGACCAGCGCCGCCGCCGACACGACGAGCCAGGCCCACAGGATCGCCCAAAGGCAATCTTGGAACACGCCCGTGGGGGCCAAGAAGCTCAGCGGCGTGGGGTTGCGCTGGCTAAACGCCAGGCCGAGCGCCGCGACAACGCTCGTGCCCAGGTACACATAACGGTGGTCGGCCTTGATAAAGGAGACCAGGCGATTAATGGTTTTCATGCTGCCTCCCTATGCCGGCTGACGGTCGAGGCACGCGTCCCACATTTGGTCGCGCTCCTCTTGGCTAATGCCCTTGAGTGTCTTATCGATAAGCTTAAGCAGCTTGTCCGAGCCCTTGCGGCAACCGACATTTGCCGCGACCTCCTGCTTAAAGCCCTCGCCCTCGGCAAAATGGATGGGGACGATACCGGGATTTTGGGCCATATAGCCCTTCTCGTTTTCGGTGTTGTAGGTCACGGCGTCGCACGTGCCCTGCAGCAGGTTCGAGAACACCGTGGGGACGGAGTCGACCGGGTTCTTGTGCACAACGCCCGGGATCTCGTCGATGACGGTATCGAGCATGGTGTCCTTTTGGCCGAGCACCGTGGCGCCGCTAAAGTCGCTGAGCTTGGTGGCGTTTTGGTAGGGCGAGCCCTCTTTTACGAACAGGCCAAAGTAGCCAATGAAGTACGGGTCGGAAAAGCCGACGGACTCCTCGCGCTCGGGCGTGGCGCTCATGCCGGCGATGATGAGGTCGATTTGGCCGTTGTTGAGCGAATCGATAAGACCCGAGAAGCTCTGCTTGACGGCAACGGGCTCGCCGCCGAGGGCCTTGCAGACGATCTTGGCAATCTGCACGTCGTAACCATCGGCATAGGCGCCCTGCACGTTGTCGATGGGGATGGTGTACTCGCTGGCTTCGGAAACCTGCCAGTTGTACGGGGCGTAGGCCGCCTCCATGCCAATGCGGATCTTATCCTTGCCGATCACGGAATCGGACAGGTCGTCGCGACCGCCGCCCGTCGTGGGCTGAACTACTTCCAGCGTGGAGGGGCGCTGACAGCCGGCGAGCGCGCCGGCGACGACGGAAGCGCTCGCAGCGAGAGCGCTACCCAAAAAGATGCGACGGCTGCATATCGGCTGCGGATGCGCGTCGCGTTGATGGGGAGAATGCATAATCTGCCTTCCCTGTTGAATCGTATGCTGACGACTTAACAGGATACCGCTCAGCGCTACCTCCAGCAAATGCATATATAAATGCATATATACAAGTTTACGAACTGAAAACGATTGGTAGTCGTTGGGGACGTTCTTAAACGACTGGTCAAACAAGAACGTCCCCAACGACTAGGCATGAAAAAGGCAAGGCATAGACCTTCTGGTCATGCCTTGCCTTTTGAATGACAAATTGTCGCCCTGGGCGGCGCGCAGCGTCGACCGGTCCGCCGTTCGTCAGAACGGCGGAACCTCTAGAGCAAGGTGACGCTAAAGCTGCGGACGTCCGTCTCGCCCGGCGCCAGCGCAATGGTGTTGACCTTGTGCTCAAAGACGTCGTCCTCGGTGTCCATGGTGGTGTGACCGGTCCAGGGCTCGAGCGCCACAAACGGGGCGTCGTTGGCGGCAGACCACACGCCGATGTACTTAAAGCCCTCAAAGTCAATCTTGACGCCGTGGCCCGACTTGCGACTGCGCAGCGTGAGCGTGGAGCCCGGGGTATCGGTGAACATGATGGCGTCGTTATCGAAGCTGCGGTGCGTGATGGGCAGCACGTCCGAGTTATCGGGAGCCTTGTAGCTACCCTCGAACGTCATAAGACCGTCGGGCGTGATGATGGGAGCCTCATTAGTCCAAGCCTCGGTAAACGCCAACTCGTAATCCTCGAATGCCTCGTCCTCGGCACCGGGAGCCGGTACGTTAAACGCGGGGTGGCCGCCCACCGAGAACGGCAGGTCCACGTCGCCGGTGTTGGTGACGGCAAAGGTCTGCGTGAGGGTGGCGTCGCCGGTCAAGGCATAGGTCATGTTGAGCTTAAAGTGGAACGGGAACGCCTTGAGCGACTCGGACGTGTCGGTGATCTCGTACGTTACCGAGGAGCCGTCCTCCGAAACCTCGACCAGCTTGTGCTCGACGATGCGCGCGAGGCCGTGGCGCGGCATCTCGCAGGTGCCAGCCGCAGACGTTGCCGTGTTGTTGCGCAGCGAGCCCACAATGGGGAACAGGATGGGCGCATGCTTGCCCCAAAAGGCGGGGTCGCCCTGCCACAGATACTCGTTGCCGTTGAGGGCAAGGCTCGTGAGCTGGGCGCCCATGGAATCGATGGCCGCGGTGAGGCCGCCGCGCTTGATGGTAGTGACGGTAGACATGCTACTTCCTCCAAAAGTAAACAATAGTGTCGAGGGCTATTGTCCCACTCTTGGCGGCGGGACGGGGCGGCAGGCGATTATTGAGTAGCCATAGCGGAATGAGCGGCGAGCTCCTACTGGGTATCCACGTAAAGGTCGAACCCGCCCTGCGGTGTGGTGTCGACCGTGTCGGGCGCCTGTGAGTTAAAGCTCACGGGGACCATGCGCTTTGAGGCACGGAAGCGCGTGCCGTCGGTGGCGACGGGCGGTTCATCGACGGTGAGCTCGTAGTCGCCGGGCTTAAGTTCGATGCCGTCACCAGCGGAATTGACGTATTGATACTCGTCAATCGTCTGCCCTTTGAGCGTGCGCCCCACGATGTGGATGAGCATTTGGCTGTCGCCGCGCGCGGTGTCCCACGTCGCGCCGTCCTTGACCTCGACCGACGCATGTACCGAGCGCGTGCGGCCGAGCGATTGCTCGATAGACATCTCGACCTTGGCGGCGTCTTTTCGCTGTTGTTCAACATGGCTCCAGACGTTTCCAATCACCGAGCATGCGATAACGCCGGCCATGAAGGCGATAAGGATGGGGCCAAGCAGAGAACGACGTCCTGCATCTTCCTCGCGAGACAGATTGGGGCGACGTGTGGGCGCGGGCGCCTGGGCACCCTGCGAGGGCACGTCGAGAATACTGAAGGATGCCGTGCTGTCGGGATCGATGGTGTGACGCGGCTGCGGGATCTTTGCCGGCGAGATGGACATGTCCGCCGGCTCACCGAGTGTGGCCGTGGCATCGGCCTTAGCCTCATCGGCCTCGGCTTGGGCCCAAGCCTGCTCAAAGGTCAGGGGCTCGGCGGCATCGGAGGCGGCATCAGGCTCGACAGCGGCATCGTTGCCGGTCTCGTCCTCGTCGCTCGACACGTCACGCGACACGGGCTCGTCCCACTCCTCGTCCGGAGCCTCGCCCTCGCTATACCACCATTCAAAGTTATCGATATCCATACGGGGCGCCCCTTAGGCCTCGCAAATAAACACTCGCTAGTCTTATACCCCCAGACGGCACCGAAGCTCACCCGCGCCGGACACGAAAACCGTCACAACATTCGACGTTTTTCCTCGTTTTCGAGATTTTCATCGAATGTTGTGACGGTTTAGGCGGCAGCCACGCCGCGAATGTGACAAAGGGACTGTCCCTTTGTCACATTCTGTTAGAGTTGCAGGGATTGAATCCAGCTCATATAGCGCAACATGGGAGCAACTGCCTTGACCACCGCAACTTCGTCCACAACAGCATCAACCGCTGCCGCGCTTTCACCTGCGCGCACCAATCTTTGCCTGGCGCTGCTCGTGTTGTTAGGCTTTTCGCTCGGCTGCTCCGAGTTCGTGGTCATCGGCATCGAAAGTGACTTGGCGACGGAACTCGGCGTATCGCTTGCCACCGCAGGCCAATTTATTAGCGTGTTCGCACTGATCTACGCTATCTCGACGCCGGTGCTCGCGCTCAGCACGGGGCGTTTTCGCCGCTACCAGCTGCTCGTGTGCTACAGCATCGTCTTTGTGCTCGGCAACCTGGTCATGGCGTTGGCGCCCAACTTCCAGGTGCTGTTCATCTCGCGCATCATCCTGGGCTCCGTCTCGGGCGCACTGCTCGCCGTGGGCGTGACGTACATCCCCGAGCTTCTGTCTCCGCAGCAAACTTCGCTTGCCATCTCGGTGGTATATGGTGCGTTTTCCGTGGCAATGGTCTTTGTCACTTCGATCGGCAAGTTTGTGGCCGACACGCTCGATTGGCACGTAGCCATGTACGGCACGCTGGCCTTTGCCGTTCTGATCTGCGGAGCGCTCGTGGCGTTTATGCCGCGCGCTGGGCAAACCGACGAGCCCGCCACTTTTCGCGAGCAGGCGGGTCTGCTACGCGAGCCGAGCATCATCACCGGCATGCTCATCTTTTTGTTTGGCGTGGGGTCGGTCTACGTTTTCTACGGCTACGTGACGCCTTATCTTGAGCAGGTGCTGGGCATGGGCACGGTCGAAGCCAGTACCACGCTCATGGCCTACGGCGTGTTCTGCCTGATCTCGAACATCCTGGGCGGATGGATCGATGCGCGCTTTGGCATGAAGGCACTGCTGGTTACGTTTGTGCTGCAGGCAGCGGCATTGTTTGGGCTGTTTGCCGTGGGCGCTGCCATGCCGCTCGCACTTGTCTTTGTCTTTAGCCTGGCGATGCTCATGTACCTGTTCTCGGTGTCGTGCATCACGCACTTTATGGACGTGGCACGCAGCCGCCATCCCAAGTCGATGGTACTCGCAAGTTCGGTAGAACCCATGGCGTTTAATGTCGGCATTTCGTTTGGCACCGCGGTGGGCGGTGCCGTGGTAAGCGGAGCTGGCATTGCATATGTAGGCGCAGTGGGTGCCGCGTTCTCGCTTGTGGCCTGGGTGCTTACGCTGGTGACGATTAAGTTGGCTCGCTGGGAACGCAAGAGGGCGATGGCGCAGGCGTAGATGCGATACTCGAGCTCGATGATGGCGATCGAAAGGAAACCGCATATGCAACGTGTACTGTTTATCTGCTATGGGAACATCTGTCGCTCGACGATGGCTGAGTCGGTGTTTACCGAGCTGGTGCGGCGCGCCGGGCGCGCGGGCGAGTTTGTCATTGATTCCGCTGCGACCTCGACCGAGGAGATCGGCAACCCGCCACACCACGGTACCGTTGCCAAGCTGCGCGAAGTCGGGATTCCCGTCGTTGCGCACCGTGCCCGCCAGGTGCGTCGCGCGGAGTATGGCGACTGGGATCACATTGTCTATATGGATGCTGAGAACGCGCGGGGCCTGCGTCGCATCTTCGGCGACGCAGGCCCCGACGGAACGATTACGCGCCTGCTCGATGGGACCGATCGCCCCCGCGACGTGGCCGACCCCTGGGACACCGGCAATTTCGACGCCACCTACCGCGATGTACTCGCCGGTTGCACCGCTATGCTTGAGCAGCTGTAGGCGCTCGGGCGGCGCGGGCACACGGGCCACGCCATCGGCGTAAAACGAGCGTGGATTTTCTCCCACTTTGAGCGTTCGAGTGCGCTCTAAACGGGAGAAAATCCACGCTCGTTATCTCGGTGGGAGAAAATCAACGCTCATGAATGTGACAAAGGGACTGCCCCTTTGTCACATCCGGGACTAGCCCTAGACCGGCTTGACCTCCAGCTTTATCCCCTCGGCGCAAGAGTCGCCCAAAACATCCGAAAGGGCCCAGGTCGCATATAGCGGCAAATAGAGAACCGCTCCGTTGCGCTCAACGTTGCCTCTCGAGAAAACAATCCCGAGCCTTACGCCATATTCAGCCGTATCAAGCACATGACCGAGCGCAGCGTGCGCGTGGTAATAGGAGCCCGATTTAACCTCGATCGGAACAGCCGTCCCATCCGGTCCATCGACCACAAAGTCCACTTCACCGCGCTTTTTTGTCTGATAGTAGTAAAGCTGGCGATTTTGGGCAGCCAGCTGCTGGGCCACCACGTTTTCGTAAATGCCGCCCAGATTGGGCTCCTTGCTATCAAGATACGCCGCTTGGGCGACTCCAACGGGGTAGCGCGCCATCAACATGCCCGTATCCGATTGATATAGCTTGAACTGCGATGGCCGTGCCGTCTTGAGCAGGGGCGATTTTGGCTCGGTTACGATATCGGCTTTGAGAGCAACGCCGGCATCGACAAGCCATACAAAATCTCGCTGATACTTCTCGTAGTAAGCCTTGGGGTCAATGGAATTGAGCACGAAGCGCTTGTTTTCGCCCTCGAGCATAATAGGGAGCTGATCGTAGATGCTCTGCGCCTGAAGGGCTCGCCCGCTTGCATACTTGGAGATATCCCGCCGGTACTGTTCGTTGAGCTCTGACTGTAGCTGACGAACAGAGGCAAGGTCGCCCTGCGTGTCAAGGAAACGCTGCACGACCTCCGGCATTCCGCCGACAACGGTATAGGTCCTGAAGTTTGCCATCATCGCGTCATGAATGTAATCAGGAATGGTCCTCTCGCTGATACATGCGTCACGTATCGTTTGGCGAGCCCCCTCGCTCACCCCGATTGCCCAGCAAAACTCCTCAAAATCGAGCGGGAACATGCTAAGCTCGTGAACATACCCCACGGGATAGGACCTGACGCCCTTGAACTGAGTCCCGAGCATTGACCCCGAAAACGCCCAGCGGCACCTCCCGTCCTCAACAAGGAACTTTGCCATCGTCATGATGTCGGGGGCCTCTTGGACCTCATCGATAAACACGAGCGTTTTGCCTGGTGCAATCGACTTTCCCGAAAGAAGCGTCACCCTGCTGATGAAATCATCGGCATCCCGCGCCTCGAGAAGAGCATCTTTTGCCTGGCGATTTTCCATGAGGTTAAGCTCGATGTAGGTTGCATGGTTGGCTTTGCCAAATGCACGAATCGAATAGCTTTTGCCAATCTGGCGAGAACCCGTAATGAATAAGGCCTTTTGCTCGGCAGACTTCAGCCAGCGCTCCAGCTCTGCAGCTATTTTCCTGCGCAGCATAGGCTCTCCCCTCAGTGTCATCAAATGAAATGCAAAGTTTTATACGCTTGATTATCGATGAAACTCAGAATTTTTAGAACCTAAAATCGGATGAAATGCAGAGATTTGAGATTATAGGCAAAAAAGAAGGGACACCACCCGCGAATGTGACAAAAGAACTGTCCCTTTGTCACATTGCGCTCGACTACTCGTCGACGATCTCGGCGAGCCAGATGTTCAGCGTATCGACTTCGGGGCAGCAGAACTTTGCCGTACCGGGCTCGTTGCCAGGCACGGTTCCGCCATAGCGCAGGATATCGATATAGGGAAAGCCCACATGGCAGGCCATGGCGCACATCTTGCCGCGATCTCGGTCGAAGTCAAAAACGTCGCCCGGCTTGTGGCCATGGTGGCAGCGGCACGCACCCAGCTGGTCCACGCAGCTCACGCGGATACGCGGACGCTTGCCACGCGGCGCGCCGATTGGCTTGTTCTCGTCCGCAGGATTGATGCCGCCCTCGCCAACGTTACTCATGGTCAATCACATCCAGGCAGGCCTCGATGGGCAGGCCGGCCGACTTGTCCTCTTGGTCGCCATTGCGCTCGATAAGCTCAGCCACCACACGCATGGCATCGGACGTCGCGTGCTGCAGACTCCAACCTGCCATAACGCGGCCGACGAGCACCGCCGAGAACGTGTCGCCCGTGCCCGGGAAATAGACCGGAATGAGTTCAAAGGGAATCGTAAAGTACTCCCCCGCCACATGGTCGTAACCGATAACCGCGTTCGTGCCATTGACCACGGCGCTCGTAATGACCACCGACTTGGCACCCAGCTCACGCACGGCGTCCACAAGGACGCGAGCCTCGTCGGGCGTGATTTGCTCGGCGATAGGCGTATCGGTGAGCAGGCATGCCTCGGTATAGTTGGGTACCGCGTAGTCTGCGCACTCCAGCAGATGCCGCATAAGGCCAATCGTGGACTCGGGCACGCCTGCATAGAGCTTGCCGTTGTCGCCCATGATGGGGTCGACGAACACCTTGGTGCCCTTTTGCGCACGGCGGTGGCAAAAGTCCGAGATGATGCGCGTCTCTTCCTCGGTCACGATAAAGCCGGTCGAGATGGCGTCGAACTCAAAGCCGAGCTCCTCCCAGATGGCGAGGCTTTGGCGCACGTACTCGGTGGTGTCGTGGATGTAGAACTTGGGGTAGTTGAGCGTATCGGACACAAGTGCCGTCGGCAGATTATGGATACGGTAGCCCATGTGCGACAGCACCGGCAGCATGGCGGAAAGTGCGACCTTGCCGTAGCCGCACATATCGTTGATCAGCAGCAGCTGAGTGTTCTTCATGAGGGTCTCCCTTGGTTCGGGCGCGGCGCAGCAGCGCCACAGTGCGACTAAGTGTAGCGCAGGGGACGTTGCGAGCGGAGTCGAGCGGCACGAAGGGCAAATTGTTGCGGAAAGGTTTCGGAAACGAGGGGCTAGCTTGCTTCATTGCGGCTCATTTGCCGCCACTTATTCAGTGCCATTTCAAAACTATGCCGGATTACGGGGCTGAACCTGAATGAGCCAACCACACCCCTTATTTTCAAATCATAGCGAGCCTTCTACCTGCGGTTTTCTTTTTACCAATTTCGGCATGGTCGGCAATCCGTCATTCAGCCCCGTAATCCGGCATAGTTTTTAAGTTAGTCGTTGGGGACGTTCTTAAATGACTAGGCAAACAAGAACGTCCCCAACAACCACCCCAACAAGGGCAACGCCGATGTTTTGGCGAAGTCAGCGAAAACCCGCCAGAGCGAGCAAGGTACCTTGAAACGAGGCGGCATTGACCTTCTGGTCATGCCGCCGAAGTTGAAAGGCAGATTGCCGCTCTGGCGGGTTTGCAGCGTCGAGCAGTTACGCGGTT